>DASWWC010000266.1:0-5958 GCA_036401055.1 Roseateles sp. | reverse complement strand
CCAGCGACACCGGGAACAGGCTGCCCTGGTCTCGACTCTGTCCTTGCACGTAGCCCATAGAACAATGCCCTGCAACTTGCGTTGCAGGGCATTGTCTTCAGGGCTTCAGCTTGGCGTCAGAGTATTGACACGGACTGTGCGAGCGCCGTTTTCGTTGGCTGACGTTTTTCGCTCCAAACCTGCCGAGTGACGCAATACGTCAGCCCCGAGTGACGTTTTTTGTCAGCCCTGGCGCTCGCCAGGGCTGGAATGTGCGGTTTCACACGCCGAATCAGGCCCTCAGACCTGGCACGCCCCCTGCATTCAAGGGGTCTGCCCACCCACCCACACTCGCTGGAGTACTGACATGCAACTGAAGCAACGCGCCCAACAAGGTTTCACCCTGATCGAACTGATGATCGTCGTGGCGATCATCGGCATCCTGGCCGCCGTGGCCATTCCGCAATACAAGGACTACACCGCCAAGGCCAAGGCTGGCAACGCGCTGTCGTCTGTCGACTCGTTCAAGAACGCCGTGGCCCTGTGCGGCCAGGAAGAAGGCAGTCTGACCAACTGCTCGAACGGCTCCGGCAAGATTCTGGAGAAGGCCACGTTCACCCCGACCGCCGAAGTTGCCAGCGCGGCCATCGCCGCGGAAGGCGTCATCACGCTGACCTTCAAGGATGCCAGCAGCGTCGGTAACGACCTGGGTGGCAAGACCATCACGTTCACGCCGACGCTGGGCAACTCCGCCGTCACGTGGGAGATCACGACGAACGTCACCGCCGATGCCGTCAAGAACGCGATCCTGAAGAACAGCGTCAAGGCAGGCACCTGATCACAGGGCTAGCAATCAGTAAAAGGGGCTTCGGCCCCTTTTTCGTTTTCTGTCGATCCGCACCGTCCTCGACATGAAGAGCCTCTCTTGCAGCAGCCTGCCTGCCAGCGCCGCACTGGTGGCCGCTGTAGCCTACCTGGCCCTTGCACCACTGCTGCTACCCACTGCATCGGCCCATGATGGCGGCCGCATTCTGCAAGTCGGCCTTTTGGCAGCCGTGGCACTGCTTGCTTTGCCCAGCAACTGGGTCGCGCGCAACGCCACGCTGCCGATATCGCTGAAGGTTTGCGCCTTCGCCTGCCTGGCGCTCACAGTGCCATCCGTACTCACAGCGCAGCACGTCGCCGCAGCGGCTCAGGAAGCGGCACTCCTGCTGGGGCTGGCCGGCTTGGCAGTGCTGGCCTGCCGTGCTGCGCGTGCCGGCCCGGTCACCTGGGTCTTCGACGCGCTGCTGGCTGGCAGCTGCGCCTACTTCCTGCTGACCACCGGCATCTACGCCGCAGCGCTGTCTGATGGCGCGCCGCTGAATGCGCGCTTGCTGCACCTGGGTTTCGACAACCCGCGCTTCTTCAACCACGTCCAAACGCTCGCGCTGCCTGTGCTGCTGGGCTGGTCGATGGCCGCTCCAGGCCGGCTGCAGCGCCGCGCCGCGTTGGTGGTGGCGAGTTTTCACTTTGCCTGGCTGTTCATGGACCTCGCGCGCGCCAGCCTGTTGGCACTGGCGGTTGCAACGCTGTGGTGCTTCTGGACGGGGGCGTCAACGCTTTGGCGGCGACTGCTGCTGTGTGCGCTGGCCGGGTTCGCCCTGAACATGATCCTCTTCGTCGCGTTGCCCGCAGCACTTGAGCGCCACTGGGTCACGCATTTCGCCAGCGCCAAGGAGCTGACCAGCAGCCACTCCCGCGACATGTTGTTGTCGGCAGCACTGGAACTCACTCGATCCCACCCCTGGCTGGGTGCCGGCCCGATGCAATTCGCCGCGCTGGTCCATCCCAAAGGCGCGCACCCGCACAACCTCTACCTGCAATGGGCATCCGAGTTCGGCCTGCCATCGCTGCTGCTGCTGCTAAGCCTGCTGTTGGCGCCGCTATGGCGGGTTTCAGCCCTGCTGCGAAGGCAAGTCGACTCTCCGCCCATGACCGCCGCGCTGGGGGCGGCCTGGCTGGCAGCCCTGGTCGATGCCGGCTTCTCGGGCAACTTCGTGATGCCGCTGTCGCAGGTGTGGATCGCCATCGTCTACGGGCTGCTGCTCGGATCGCTGCCCGCACCAGCAGCCTCGGTCACCAGCGCGCCAGCGCTGCGCCGCGGTGCACTGGTGCTGCTGCTGGCATCCCAGGCGTGGCTGTGCGCCGAGGCTTGGCGCCAATGGCAGTACGATCCGGCGCGCATTTCCGACACCAGCCCCGTCGCGACCGTGGAGCAGAGCCCACGCCCACGCTTCTGGCAGCAAGGCTGGCTTTGAGCCGTGATGCGCCTGCCCCGAGCAGGCCCAACCCACCCATTCGCCATCCATGACAGGCCACAGGTCGCCGGCTGAATCTGCCGACATGAGCATCCTCGCCATCGCGCTCGCGGCCGCCGCCGCCCTGCCGCCGCTGCTGGCCTTCAACCAGACCCCTGCCGCCACGCTCTACAACCAGCTGCTGGCCCTGGCCGGCTGGGGTGCCGCGCTGGCGCTGTGGGCGCGCAGCACGCCGCACTGGCGCGCCGGCTTGAAGAGCCCCGCCGCCATCGCGCTCGCGCTGCTGCTCGTCGCGCCGATGACCTCGGTCGTCTGGCGCTCGCTGCCGCTGTCGCTGGGCCTGGGCGCCACGGCCATCATCGGCGCCGGCCTGGCCGTGCTGCTGCTGGCGCAAGGCCTGTCTGGCCACGCACGCCAGCGCGCGGCCGAGGCGCTGTGCTGGGGCCTGCTGGCCACCGGGCTGCTCAGCGTGTCCGTGAGCCTCGTGCAGGTGTTCGTCCCCGCAGGTGCCGACGGCAACCTCATCGCGCGCTCCGGCATCGTCGGGCGGGCCGTCGGCAACCTGCGCCAGCCCAACCACCTCGCCAGCCTGATGATGTGGGCCGCGGTCGCCGCGGTCTTCATCACCGAGCGCAACGGCATGCGCCGGGCCCTGCCGCCGCTGCTTTTCGCCTTCGTCTTCACCGTCGTGCTGAGCGCGTCGCGCACCGGCTTCGTCGGCATCGCCATGCTGGCGCTGTGGGGCCTGGTCGATCGCCGCCTGTCGCGCAGCGCCCGCCTGTCGCTGCTGGCCACGCCCGTGATGCTGGGTCTCAGCTGGTGGCTGATGGCGCAGTGGGCCGACAGCGGCCATGCCTTCGGCGCCGCGTCGCGGCTGTCGGAGGGCGCAGGCTCGCCGTCGCGCCTGGCCATCCTGCGCGACGCCTGGGCGCTGACGCTGGCCAACCCCTGGCTGGGCGTGGGCTGGGGCGAGTTCAATTTCGCGTGGAGCCTGACGCCGTTCCCCACCCGCCCCATCGCCTTCTTCGACCACACGCACAACCTGCCGTCGCAACTGGCCGTGGAGCTGGGCCTGCCCTGGGCCGGCGCCGTGCTGCTGCTGCTGGGCTGGGCGCTGTGGCAGGCGTGGCGCGGCGCCTGGAAGGCCACCGGCGACGACGCCCCGCTGCGCCGCGCGGCGCTGATGCTGGTGCTGACCATCGGCCTGCACAGCCTGCTGGAGTACCCGCTGTGGTACGCCTACTTCCTGCTGCCGGCCTGCTTCGCGGTGGGGCTGGCGCTGCCGGCCGATGGCAGCTCCCACGCCAAGACGTCAACCAGCCCCTGGGCCTGGGTCGGTGGCCTGCTGATCGTGGGCAGTGCCTACGCGGTGTGGGACTACAGCCGCATCGTCGCGATCTACAAGCCCAGCGAGGACGCCGTGCCGCTGACGGAGCGCGTCGCCACCGGTCAGCGCTCGCTGTTCTTCAGCCACCAGGCCGACTACGCCGCGGCGACCAGCCTGGAACCCGGCCCGCTGACGCTCGCCGCGGCGCGGCGCACGGCCTTCAGCCTGGTGGATGCGCGGTTGCTGATGCACTGGTCCATGGCGCTGGAGAACGCCGGCGACATCGAGGCGGCACGCTTCGTGGCCGATCGCCTGCGCGAGTTCCGCAGCTCCACCGGCACCACCTGGTTCGAGAACTGCACGTCCCAGGTGCCGGGCGCCGCCATGCCGCAATGCGAGGCCGCATCCGGCGTGGTCGACTGGCGCACGCTGCGCTGAACCTAGGCGGCCGGCTCCGCAGCGCTCCAGTCGCCGCTCTTGCCGCCCTGCTTCTCCAGCACGCGCACGTTGGAGATGACCATGCCGCGGTCGGCGGCCTTGCACATGTCGTAGACGGTCAGCAGGCCGACCTGCACGGCGCACAGCGCCTCCATCTCGACGCCGGTGCGACCCAGCGTCTCCACCTGCGCGCGGCACAGCACGCGGCTGCCGGCCTCGTCGAGTTCGAACTCGACCTTCACCCGCGTGATGGGCAGCGGGTGACACAGCGGCACGAGGTCCGCGCAGCGCTTGGCGCCCTGGATGGCCGCGATACGCGCCACGCCCAGCACGTCGCCCTTCTTGGCTGTGCCGCCGGCGATCAGCGCAAAGGTCTCAGGCCGCATGCGGATCTCGCCCGCCGCCACGGCCACGCGATGCGTCTCGGCCTTGGCCGACACGTCCACCATGTGGGCCTGGCCCTGGGCGTCGAAGTGGGTGAGGGGATGGGTCATGTCAGTTGTCGGTTCTTGCGGGCCAAGCGCCGGGCCGCTCCCAAGCCGGCCCGCGCTGGCGATGTGCTCTCGGCTCAATGCCGAGAGCATCGCCGTCCCCTCGGGGGACCGACCAGACTTGCGCGCGTTCAGCGGCGCAAGAATGGGCGAGGGACTTCATTCTCACGAAACATTCGGGCATCGAGTTGCAGGCATCATAGACAGCCAGCCTGCGCTGGCCGGAGCCCCTGCCTGATGAAGAAGTCGTTCGCCACCCGCCCCCTGCTCACCCTGCTCGCGACCGCCACGCTGGCCCTGCCCGGCGCGCCATTGAACGCACAGGTCAACCTGCCGGCGCTGGGCGACTCCGTCTCGCAGGACCTGGACGTCAACGCGGAGCGGCAGCTGGGCGACCGCTACATGCGCATGATCCGCATCGACCCGGCCTATGTGCAGGACCCGCTGCTGCGCGAGTACCTGGACAGCATCTGGAACCCGCTGGTGTCGGCCGCGCGCAAGCTCGGCCACATCAGCGACGACACGCAGAGCCGCTTCGCGTGGGAGCCCTTCCTCGTCGAGGACAAGAGCGTCAACGCGTTCGCGCTGCCGGGCGGCTTCGTCGGCGTGCACCTGGGCCTGATCGCGATGACGGTGTCGCGCGACGAGCTGGCCTCGGTCATCGGGCACGAGATCTCGCACGTCACGCAGCGCCACATCGCGCGCCGCATCGCGGGCGACTCCAAGAACAGCATGGTCGCCATCGCGGGTCTGCTGCTGGGCGTGCTGGCCGCCTCGCGCGGCAACATCGATCTGGCCAACGCCGGCATCGTGGGCGGCCAAGCCGCGGCCACGCAGCTGTCGCTGAACTTCTCGCGCGACATGGAGCGCGAGGCCGACCGCGTGGGCTTCAACGTGCTGGTGGAGGCCGGCTTTGCGGGCAGCGGCATGGTCAGCATGTTCGAGCGCATGGAGCAGGCCTACCACTTGATGGACAACGGGGCCTACCCCTACCTGCGCAGCCACCCACTGACCGGCGAGCGCATCGGCGATGCCCGCACCCGCCTGGCGCTGGAGCCCTTCGCACGTCCACGGGGACTTGCCGAGCATGCGTTGATGGCCGCGCGCGCCCGCGTGCTGATGGACCCGCGCGTGGACGCCTGGCAGGTGCTGGAGAACTACGACGCCGGCGCCCGCAACATCAAGGAGAGCGGTGGCTACGAGCAGCTCGGCGCGCGCTACGCCGCCGCGCTGGCCTCCATCAAGCTGCGCAACTTCGACCGCGCCGACGCGACGCTGCGCAGCGCCGAGCTGACGCTGCAGCTGCTGAACCCCAGCCCCGCCGAGACCGCCGCCGCCAGCCGGCAGCTGACCTTCCTGCGTGCCGAGCTGGCCCAGGCGCGCGAGCGCCCCGCCGACGGCGTGACCGCGCTGGCCCGGCTGG
>DASWWC010000265.1:0-3214 GCA_036401055.1 Roseateles sp. | reverse complement strand
GTGGCCACAGCTGCCAGGCGGCCACGCCGATCAGCGCGGCCAGCACCGCGGCGGCGGCGCCGGCACGGACGGGGTCCCACAGTCGGCGGCCGATGATCTGCGACGGAATGCCGCGCCCGCTGATCACGCGTGTGCGGGCGCTGCCCACCTCCACGCCGGCGCTCATCAGGTACAGCTCGAACGGCCAGCCGCCGTGCTTGGCGGCCAGCGCCTCGTCGATGACGATGACGCGCCAGGGCCGCGTCTCGGGCGTGGCCGGCGCCTCGGCAAAGCCGTGGGCCAGCGCAAAGGCCTCGATGCGCGCCGGGCTCAGGCCCGGGATGAACTTCTCGTTGAAGGCACGCCACTGTGTTCGCTTGGCGCGGCCCAGCAGCCGTGGCAACTGGGCCGGCAGATCCTTCAGCCGCTGCAACCACACCGACCCGCGTGATACCGGCGGCGAGTCGTGCAAGGCGTCGAAGGCGCTGACGGCATCGGTGAGCACCGGCTCCACGAACGCGCCCGCGTCCGCCGTCGTGCGCACGAAGGGCAGGGCCACCACGCCGATGGTGTGCACATCGCCGACGCCGATGCGGCGTGCGAGGGGGTGGCTGTTGTGCCAGTCAACGATCTGTTCGGCCAGGCGCTCCATGACTCATCGATCTTGCCCCGACGCCCTGCCGGGCGAGCGGGAAAACAGCAGGGTCAACTCAGCTCAGTTGCTTCAGCAGCCAGGCGTTCAGGTCGGCGATCTCCTCGGCGCAGACCGAGTGCGGCATGGGGTAGTCGTGCCACTCGACGTCGTGGCCCAGCGCGCGCAGTGCGTCCCGGCTGGCCGTGCCGCGAGCCGGGGCGACGATGGGGTCCTGCCGGCCGTGGGCCAGGAAGATGGGCAGGTCGGCGTTCGCCGCCGAGCGCTCGGCCGTCGTCGTCGCGGCCAGCGGCAGATAGCCCGACAGGCCCACCGCGCCGCCCAGGCGTTGCGGGTAGCGCAGCGCCGTCATCAGCGTCATCGCGCAGCCCTGCGAGAAACCCATCAGCACGATGCGGTTCGCCGGCACGCACCGCGCCCGCTCGGCGTCGATGAGCGCGCTGATCTGCGCGCAGGACTCGCGCAGGCCGGCCTCGTCCTCGCGGCGCACGAGGTCGGTCACGAGGATGTCGTACCAGGCCCGCATCACGTAGCCGTTGTTGATGGTCACCGGCCGCTGCGGCGCGTGCGGGAACACGTAGCGCACCGGACCGATGGCCGCCAGGTCCAGCTCGCCGCAGATGGGCACGAAGTCGTAGCCGTCGGCGCCCAGGCCGTGCAGCACGATGATCGTCGTGCGCGGGTTGGGGGCGGTCTCGATGACGTGGGTCTCAAGCATGGGGATTCCAGTCCTTCTTCAACAGTTCAAAGCGCTTGTCGCCCCAGGCGTCCAGGCCTTCGTCGGTGGGCTGCCAGCCGGCGCGGCGGTAGAAGGCCTCGGCGCGCGAGTCGGGCTGCGTGCCCAGGTCCAGCCGCGTGTGGCCCTGCTCGAACAGCCAGCCCACCATGACGTCGTGCAGCTGGCGGCCGTAGCCGCGGCCGTGCAGCGGCGGGTCCACGAACATGGCCCAGATGTGGCCGTCGCGGTTGTCGGCGATGGCGAAGCCGGCGATGCGGCCGTTGTCCAGCTCGACCACCCAGCCGCGCCCGAAGTCCTCCAGGTAGGCATGCAGCTCGGCGTCGGCAATGCGTCCGGGCGTCAGCTTGTTTTCGGTCACGGCATAGCGCACGCGCCAGAGTTCGGCGGTGTCGGCGCGGGTGGCGAGGCGAAGCGTCATGGCCGTCATTGTCGCGACAGTTGGCGGCGGCCTCGCGGGCCATCATGCGGGCCATGGGAAGCCTCCATCTCGTCCGCCACGGCCAGGCCAGTTTCGGCGCGGCCGATTACGACCAGCTCAGCGCGATCGGCCACGAGCAGTGCCGGCTGCTGGGCGCCTACTGGCGCGAGCGGCAACAGCGCTTCGACGCCGTGTTCACCGGCACCTTGAAGCGCCATGCGCAGTCGCTGGCCGGCATCGTGGAGGGCTACGGCGAGGACCTGCCCGCCGTCGCGCTGCCGGGCCTGGACGAGTACGACAGCGAGGCCGTGGTGCGGGCCATCCACCCGGAGCCGCTGGCCAAGCCGAGCGACCCGGCGGCCGTCAAGCAGCATTTCCGGCTGCTGCGCACCGGCCTGCTGGCCTGGATGCGCGGCGAGACCCGGCCGCAGGGCATGCCCGCGCACGCCGACTTCCAGGCCGGCATCGTCGATGCGCTGGCGCGCGTGCTGGCGCTGGGCGTGGGCCGGCAGGTGCTGGTGGTGTCCAGCGGCGGGCCGATCGCGACGGCCGTGGCCCATGTGCTGCAGGCGCCGCCCGAGAGCCTGGTGGAGCTGAACCTGCGGCTGCGCAACGCGGCGGTCACCGAGCTGGCCTTCAACCGCGAGCGCTTCCACCTGGTCACGTTCAACACGCTGCCGCACCTGGACACGGCCGACACCCGCGGCCTCGTCACGCACGCCTGACTGGCCCCATCGGGCCATGACTCCGGGCATGGTCCTGGCTCCCCTGGGCGATGTGCGGGCGCCCTGCCATCGGCAGCATGACGGCACCTCAACTGCGATGGGATGCCCGTCATGTCCGCTCTTCGTTCTTTTGCACTCACCACGGCGCTGGCGCTGACGGCCGCGCTGGCCCAGCCGGCGCAGGCTCAAGGCTTCACGTTCACCCAGGGCGGCTATGCCGATGGCGCCACGCTGTCCGGCAGCTTTGCCGGTACCGACCTCGACGGCGACGGTTGGCTGTACGGCTACGAGCTGACCGCCTTCGAGCTGCACTGGTCCGGCAACCGCGCGGTGCAGGCCTTCAGCCATGCGCTGGGCGACCGCTCGGGCATCGAGTTCGAGCTGTCCAGCCAGCGCATCTGGCACCTGGCCAGCGTCAGCCAGACCGAGGACGGCACGCGCCTGTTCAGCTACGACAGCATGGGCTGGCCCAGCTACCAGATCCCGGGCACCGTCGGCGACGAGCAACTGGGCCTGGCCTCCATGACCTGGCAGCCGCTGCAGGTGACGGCCGCCGTGCCGGAGCCGCAGAGCCTGGCGATGCTGCTGGCCGGGCTGGGCTTCTTCGGCGTCTGGCGCCAGGCGCGGCGCGGGCCGCGCGCCTGAGGCCTGCGCGGAACGATCAGCCGCGCGGGCGGCGGCGCGAGGCGGCGGCGACGCCC
>DASWWC010000264.1:0-4213 GCA_036401055.1 Roseateles sp. | reverse complement strand
GCGGCGGCCGAGCGCCTGGACATCGCGGCCTTCAGCGTCGCCGGCGAATGGCTGGGCCTGCCCGCCGGCCTGCTGGTGGAGGCCGTCGAGCAGCCGCGCCTGACCACCCTGCCCAATGCGCCACGGGCGCTGGTGGGCATGCTGCAGCACGAGGGGCGCATGCTGCCGGTGCTGGACCTGGGCCTGGCGCTGTACGGCCGCAGCAGCGCCACGGCGGAGGCACCGGTCATCATCTGCCGCAACGCGCAGGGCCAGGGCCTGGCGGTGCGCGTGGACGAGCTGGGCCCGGTGTTCGGCATCGCCGCCGCCCAGGCCCTGCCCAGCCCGGGCGGCCGCGCGCGCCTGGTGCGCGGCTCCGACGGCGCCAGCCACCGCATGCTGACCCTGCTGCCCGCCGACGAGCTGTGGCGCCACATCGGCCTGGGCCAGGCCGACGCACTGGCCCTGCCGGCGCCCTGAGCCGGAGCCGACGGGCCCGGCCTCCTATCATGGCGGCCATGCTCTCTCCCGCTCCCGCCGGCCCGGCCCTGCAGAGGCTGCGCCCGCCCGGCGCCACCGTCGACGAAGACGTGGCCGTCGAGATGCCCATCGCACTGACCGTCAACGGCGTCTCTCAGGCCGTCATGCTGGCCACCCCCGTCGACCTGGAGGATTTCGCGCTCGGCTTCGCGCTGGCCGAGGGCTGGATCGCCCATGCCGGCGAGCTACTGGACATCGAGGCCCTGCCCCACGAGCTGGGTCTGGAGCTGGCGCTGCGCGTCACCGCCGAACGCGAGCAGGGGCTCAAGCTGCGCCGCCGCCGGCTGGCCGGCCGCACTGGCTGCGGCCTGTGCGGGCTGGAAAGCCTCGCCGACTTCGCCGCGCTGCAGCCGGCCCCGGTGCAGGCCCCGTCGCTGACAGACGGCGCGCTGGCGCGTGCCATGACCGGTCTGGCCGAGGCCCAGGTGCTCAACGCCCGCTGCGGCGGCCTGCACGGCGCGGCCTGGTGCGCCACCGACGGCCGCCTGCTGCTGGCCCGCGAGGACATCGGCCGCCACAACGCGCTGGACAAGCTCATCGGCGGGCGCGCCCGGCTGCCGGCGCAGGACGGCAGCGTCCCGGGCTTCGTCGCCATGTCCAGCCGTGCCACGCATGAGCTCGTGCACAAGGCGGCCATGGCCGGCGTGGGCCTGCTGGCCTGCGTGTCGGCGCCCAGCAGCCTGGCCATCGCCAGCGCGGACCGGCTGGGTTTGCAGCTGTGGGCCTTCGTGCGCGAAGGACGGGCCACGCGCTACGCCTGACGCGCCGGCCCCGTCGACGACTCCCCCTCGCCGGCCAGGAAGCAGCGGATGGCAATCTGGTCGCGCCCGCCGTGCTTGGCGTCGTACAGCGCGGCGTCGGCCTGGGCGTACATGGTCTCGGGCGTCAGCCGCGGGGTCGGTGCCGCCCACCAGGCCAGGCCGAAGCTGGCGGTCACGATGCGCAGCGGGCTGCGTGCGTGCGGCAGCGCCAGCGCATGCAGGGCCGCGCTGAGCTGGCCGACGAACTGCCGCGCGGCCTCGGCGGTGGTGGCCGAGAAGATGATGCCGAACTCCTCGCCACCCAGCCGGAACAGCCCGTCCGTGGAGCGGTTCAGGCCGTCCCTCAGCGTCTGAGTCAGGCGCTTCAACACCTCGTCGCCGGCCTGGTGGCCGTAGTGATCGTTGTAGGCCTTGAAGTAGTCCACGTCCAGCATGCACAGCGCCACGGACTGGCCGCGCTGGGCGCCGGCCAGCGCGGCCAGGCAGGCGTCGTTGAAGTGGCGGCGGTTGAACGCACCGGTCAGCGCATCGACGATGGCCAGGTCGCGCAGCTGGCGGTTGGCGGCCTCCAGCGCGCGGGCGTTGTCGTGCAGGCGCTGCTCGTCGGCCTTGCGGCGGGAGATGTCCATGTGCGTGCCGGCCAGGCGCAGCGCGCGGCCCTCGGCGTCGCGCTGCACCACCCGGCCTATGCTCTGTATCCAGACCCAGTGGCCGGCGGCGTGGCGCATGCGGAACTCCGCCTCGTAGCGGTCCTCGTGGCCGTCGAGGTGGCGTTGCAGCGACTGCATGGCATCCACCAGGTCGCCGGCATGGCACAGGCGCTCCCAGGTCTTGTGGGTGATGGGCGCCAGCTCGGCCTTGCTGCGGCCCAGCATCTGCGCCCAGCGCTCGTTGACCTCCAGCCGGTCGGTGTCGCGGTACCAGTCCCAGGTGCCGGCGGCTGTGCCGTCCAGCACATTGCTGAGGTGGCTGCTGCGCTCGGCCAGCACGGTCTCGGCGCGCTCCAGCCGGCGCCGGATGACGAGGCTGCGCGCCACCGCCACGCCCACCAGCAGCGTGGCCAGCACGCCGGCGCCCAGTGCGGCCAGCGGCAGCGCGTCGCTGCCGGCGCCGACGAAGCCCGGCCGCGGCCTCAGCACCAGATGCCAGGCGCGCCCGCCCACGTCCACGCTGTGGGTCGTGTCGCGCTCGTCGCTGCCCGCGGGTGCGGCGCCGGTGGACGAAAAGATCAGCCGCTGCAAGCCGTCGCGGTCGTAGACGAACAGGTCCAGCTCGTTGGCATGGGCGCGCAGCGCCGCCTCGCGCATCAGCTCCGGCACCTCGATGACGCCGGCGACAAAGCCCACCAGTGCCGCGCGGCGCGCCTCCACGCCCGCCGGCCGGCCGCCGCGATAGACGGGCGCGGACACCGCAAAGCCCTGCGCATCCGGCGCGGCCGGGCCGCGCCGGATCAGCGCGAAGGTCTCCGACGCGACCGGCAGGCCCGCATCCCGCGCCAGCAGCTTGGAGCGCATGCGACGCGGGTCGAAAGCCATGTCCACGCCCAGCGCCGCGCCGGTTTCTGGCCAGGAATACAGCACCGGCACATGCAGCTCGCGCGGCCGGGCCGCGATGAAGTCGCCGCCCTCCCCGGCCGGCTCGACGACGCGAAAGCCCGGCTGCTCCTGCGCCGCGCGGCGCTCGAAGGCGGCCAGTTGCTGGGGCGGCACGACCGGCTGCCACTCCAGCAGCGTCAGGGTCGAGGATTCGCCCAGCAGGCTGGCGCCGTAGCGCCGGAACAGCTCGCGCGTGGGATCGCCCTGGGCCGACAGCATCTGCGCCGTGACCTGCAAGGCCTCCAGTGCCCGCACCTGCTGCAGGTCGAAGGCGCCCACGATGCTCTGGCCCATGGCCGCCAGCAGCTCACGCTGCTGGTCGGCGGCACGCAGCGCCAGCGAGCGGTAGGCGGTCAGGCTGCCGGCCAGGCCCACGACCAGCAGCAGCACGACCAGCGCCGCGTCCGACAGCAGCGGCCAGAGGCGGCCGCGCTCGCGCCCGCTCATGGTCGCAGTCCCAGCAGGGTCACCAGACGCTCGTAGAGCTGCGCCTGCTGGCGCAGGTGCTGGGCG
Source organism: Roseateles sp. (assembly GCA_036401055.1). GTDB lineage: Bacteria > Pseudomonadota > Gammaproteobacteria > Burkholderiales > Burkholderiaceae_C > Pelomonas. Next base: position 825 of record DASWWC010000264.1, on the reverse strand, counting down.
GGGTCGGGGATGGCGCGCAGCCGCGGTGCGGCGCCCAGCGCCTCGGTGGCGGCCTGCCATTCGGGGTCGGCGGCCACGCGGTCCAGCACGGCGCGCCAGCGCGTCACGGCCGCCGCCGGCATGTCCGGCGGCCCCAGCAGCGCCGACCAGGCCTGCAGATGCTGCAGGTCGCGCAGCCCCAGCTCCGCGGCGTTCTGCAGCCGCGGCAGGGCCTTGAGACGGCCCTGCGCCGTCGTCAGCAGCGGGCGCAGCCGGCCGGACTCGATGTGCGGCAGCACGCTGCGCGGCGTGTTGCAGGCGAAGTCGGCCTCGCCATTCAGCACCGCCTGCGTGATCTGCGTGCCCTGGCCGAAATGCAGCGCCCGCGCCGCGTCGGCAGGCAGGCCGCTGAGCGCCAGCAGGTAGCGCACCGCGATGCTCTGCAGCGTGTTGGGCCCGCCCGCGCTGTAGCGCAGCCTGCCGGGCTGCGCCGCCAGCGCAGCCTGCAGGTCGCGGATGGAGTGCATGGCCGTGCCAGCGCGAACGAAACAGATGAGCGGTGCCTGGTCCAGCACGCCCAGCACGGTCAGGTCCGCCACGGCCGGCGCCATGCGCGGCTCGATGGCGGGCAGCACGGCCAGCGACCCCACCCGCGCGATCAGCAAGGTGTTGCCGTCCGGCGCCGCGGCCTGCACGGCCCGGCCGGCGGCGGCGCCAAACTCGTCCGTCAGGTACACGATGTCCATGCGGCGCCCGTCCAGCGCGTGCTGGACGCTTTTCTGGAAGTTGCGCGCCGAGGCGTCGGACTCTCCACCGGCGCTGAACGGCACATAGAGCCTGACAGCG
>DASWWC010000263.1:0-2811 GCA_036401055.1 Roseateles sp. | reverse complement strand
CGTCGCCGCCCTGGCCCTGGGCTCGCCGCGCCCCCTCGAGGCCGACCTGCTGGACGCCGTGGACCCGCTGCGCTTCGTACTGCGGCGCGCGCGGCGTGCAATAGCAGCGGTTTAGCTGTGGTTTCGCAGCCCTGAAGTGCTGGTCAGGCCGTGGCGCGGGGGCAAACTCGCCCGCTGTTGCAGAGGCACACAGAGGAAATTCCATGTTCAACGGTTTGCTGGGATCGCGCAGCATTGCGCAACGCCTAACCCTCGTGCTCGGGGTGGTGTTGCTGATTTCATTCATCGGTTCGGCCATCGGCTTCTTCGCGCTGAACCGCGTTGCCGCGCAGTCGTCCGTGATGTATGGCGACTACCTGCTCGCCGAGCGCAACGCGACGGAGTACTACCGGCTGGTCAGCGGCGGCGAGGTGCGCTCGATGGCCATCGCACTGTCGAGCGACCTGACCCTGGGCGACCAGATGGCCGCGCACGCGACGAAGTCCACGGAGGCGGCCAACGAGATCTTCAAGAAGATCGAGCCGCAGATGGACACCGAGGTCGAGAAGGCCTTGATGAAGACGCTGGACCAGGCCCGCTTGGGCTACCGCGCCGCCCGGGAGTCCCTGACCAAGGCCAAAAAGTCGGGCAACGAAGCCGCCGCCCAGCAGGCCTACGAGAACGAGTTCAAGCCCGCCGTCACCAAGCTGACCGAAACCACGCTGGCGATCGTGAAATCCCAGCGCGACCAGCTCGACGCCTCCGCCAGGGAACTGGAAAGCGCCAACGCCCGGGCCCGCACCAGCTTGGTCGTGTTCGCGCTGATCGCGCTGGCCCTGGGGGCCTGGTTGGCCCTGGCGCTGGGCGCCTCCATCACGCGCCCGCTGCGCCGTGCGGCCGAGGTGGCCGAGGCGATCGCCCATTTCGATCTGACCCGTGACATCCCGGCCGGCGGCAACGACGAGGTCGGCCGGCTGCTCAAGGCGCTGCAGGGAATGCAAAGCGCACTTCAGAAGCTCATCGGCGAGGTGCGCGGCGCAGCCGACAGCATAGGCACGGCCAGCAACGAGATCGCCACCGGCAACCTGGACCTCAGCCAGCGCACGGAGCAGACGGCCAGCAATCTGCAGAACGCAGCGTCGTCCATGTCCGAGCTGACCGGCACCGTCAAGCAAACGGCCGATGCGGCAATGACGGCCAACCAACTCGCCAGCTCGGCCGCCTCGGTGGCGCAGCGCGGCGGCGAAGCCGTGTCCCAGGTCGTCGCGACCATGGACGAGATCAGCCAGAGTTCGCGCAAGATCAACGACATCATCGGCGTCATCGACGGCATCGCCTTCCAGACCAACATCCTGGCGCTGAACGCGGCTGTGGAAGCAGCACGCGCGGGCGAACAGGGCCGCGGCTTCGCGGTCGTGGCTGCTGAAGTGCGCTCGCTGGCGCAGCGCTCCGCGGGCGCGGCCAAGGAAATCAAGACGCTGATCGGTGCCAGTGTGGAACGCGTGGATTCGGGCACCCAGCAGGTGCAGGCCGCCGGTGCCACGATGACCGAGATCGTTGCCAGCGTGCAGCGCGTGACCGACATCATTGGCGAGATCAGTGCTGCAGCGCGCGAGCAGAGCGAGGGCATCGGCGTCGTCAATGGCTCCGTCGTGCAGCTCGACCAGATGACGCAGCAGAACGCCGCGCTGGTGGAGGAATCCGCTGCCGCCGCGGAGAGCCTGCGCGAGCAGTCGGCCCGCATGGCCGAAGTCATCAGCGTGTTCAGGCTGGGCAGCTCGACGCAGCGCGCTCCTGCGCTCAAGGCGCCGGCAGCCGCAGCGCCGGCCGCACCAAAACCGGCCTCCCCCAAGCCGGCCGTTGCGAAGCCGCTCACCAAGCCGGCCGTCAAGCCGGGCATCAAGTCCGTCGCCGCCAAGAAGGCCTCCACGACGGTCGCCAAGCCCGCCCCGCAGCCGGCAGCGGCGCCCAAAGCCGTGGCCAGCCCCAAGCCGGCCGCGGCGGCCCCGAAGGCCAAGCCGGCCGCAGTCACCGCCGTTGCGCGGCCCGCGCCTGCGCCCGCTCCTGCGTCGACCGCCGACGACGGCGACTGGGAAACCTTCTGAAGCTCGCGGCGGCGCCGCGGCCATGACAAAGGGGCGCCCTCTGCGCCCCTTGTCGTTCAGCCGGCGAACACCGAGCTCAGAATTTCAGCGTCCGGACGCCATCCGCGCTGCCCAGTAGGCAGACCTGCGCCCGGTGGCGTGCGAAAACCCCCACCGTGACGACGCCGGGCCACTGGTTGACCTCGGTCTCGAAGGCCAGCGGGTCGGTGATGGACAGCCCCGTCACGTCGAGAATGTGGCCACCGTTGTCGGTGACGACGCCGGTGCGCAGCTTGGCGTCACCGCCGAGCTTGGCGAAGCGGCGCGTCAGCTGGGCTGCCGCCATCGGGATGATCTCCACCGGCAGCGGAAACTTGCCGAGCGTGCCCACGAGCTTGGAGGCGTCGGCGATGCAGACAAAGGTCTGGGCAAGGTCGGCGACGATCTTCTCGCGAGTGAGCGCGGCGCCGCCGCCCTTGATCATGAAGCCTTGCCCGTCGATCTCGTCGGCGCCGTCGATGTAGACGGCCAGGCTGGTCACCTCGGCCGCATCGAGCACCTTGATGCCGTGCTTGAGGAGACGCTGCGTGGAACGCTCCGAGCTGGACACCGCGCCGGGGACGGCTACCCCGCTGGCGGCGAGGGCGTCGATGAAGCAGTCCACCGTCGAGCCGGTGCCGACGCCGAGGATCTGGCCGGCGGGGACGTAGTCCAGGGCCGCGCGGCCGACGAGTTGCTTGAGCTGGTC
>DASWWC010000262.1:0-5969 GCA_036401055.1 Roseateles sp. | reverse complement strand
CCTGGGCGCCACGCTGGCGCCGGGCGAGACGCTGAGGATCACACGCGGTGCCGCCGTCGTGGCGCTGCTGCAGGGGGCCGACGACACCGCCACGCCGCCATCGCCCTCGCTGACCGCGCTGATCCAGCACCTGCCCGCGCCGGCCACGCCGCGCACGCTGCAGGCGCGCGACACGGTGAGCACGCCGGCCGGCCGCTTCGACATCGCGCTGACCGGCGACCTGCAAGGCCTGGACCGCTCCTTGAGCGCCAGCGCCGCGCGGCTGGCCTGGCCGGTGGGCGCGATGCTGACGGCCATCGCGCTGGCCTGGCTCATCATCGAGATCGGCCTGATCCGCCGCGTGTCCATGCTGACCAAGCGCGCCGCCGCGCTGTCACACCAGTTGCAGAAGCCGGACGGACAGCACGCGGAACTGGGCACGCTGGACGTGGCCGACCTGCGCGGCCGGGACGAACTGGGCATCCTTGCCGGCAGCCTCGCCGACCTGCTGCAGCAGGTGAAGGACAGCCTGCGCCGCGAGCAGCTGCGCGCCGAGCGCGAGCACGACCAGTGGCATGCGGTGGGCCACGAGATCATGTCGCCGCTGCAGTCGCTGATGCTGCTGCATGGCTCGGAAGACGACCCCAGCCGCCGCTATGTGCAGCGCATGCAGCAGGCCGTGAAGGTGCTGTACGGCCAGGCCTCGCCCAGCGAGGCACTGGCCGCCGCGACGCTGGCGGTGGCCCGGCTGGACCTGGACGCCTTCCTGCGCGGCGTGGCCGACAACGCGGTCTATGCCGGCGTCGCCGGCGTGAGCTACGCGCCGTCGCCGACACCGGTGTGGGTGCAGGCCGACGAGTACCCGCTGGAAGACGCCATCACGCATGTGCTCAGCAACGCCGACCGCCACCGCAGGCCGGGCACGCCCGTCACCCTGACGCTGCGTGCGGACGGCGAGCTGGTCCTGGTGGACATCCACAATCAGGGCCCACACATCCACGACGACCAGCTCGCGCGCATCTTCGACTACGGCGTCAGCGACGCCGAGCCCGAAGGCGGCCAGCGGCGCGGCCAGGGCCTGTTCGTCGCCAAGACCTACCTGGCCAAGATGGGCGGCAGCATCGCCGCCCGCAATGTGGAGGACGGCGTGGTGTTCGAGATCGGGTTGCGGACCGCCTAGGGGCGCCGCACGCGGTCCAGCAGATTCCGCACCGCCAGCTCCGAGGTCAGCGACAGCTCCAGCGGCGCACGCACCAGCCCGGCATGGCCGTACTGCAGGTTCTCGTAGACCTCGGCCGCCGCGGGAAAGTGGTCCAGCAGGCCAGCCAGCGCCTCGTGGGCCTGGTGCGCGTCCAGCTCCGCCGTCAGCCGCTGCACCAGCACGCGGTACTGGTGCGGGTCCACGAGCTGCCCCTCCAGGCCCTGCAGCAGCTGGGCCAGGCGCACGAGGGGCAACAGTTCGTTGGGGACGGCGAGCTTGATGACGGAGGACATGGCGGCACCGGTGGTAGCTTTCCTGACCCCAGTTGGCCACGGTCGGCAGGATTTCAAGACACGGCCAGCACAATGCCCTTCCCCCTGTACGGAGACCACCGCATGCCGTTCCAGCCCGAAGAGGTCTACGCGCTGCTCAACCCCGGCGGCGCCATCCGCCAGCTGCCGGGCGGCGGCGAGTTCTGGAGCCAGCCCGAGGACACGCTGAACGCGCTGGGCCGCGACTGGCTGGTCTCTGAGTTCAGCTGCGACGCCGACTGGGGCAACTGGGAGATGCACCCCGCCGGCGACGAGTTCGTCTACCTGCTGGACGGCGACGTCGAGTTCCTGCTGGAGCTGCCCGAGGGCCTGCACGCTCAGCGCATCACCGGTCGCGGCGCCGTCGTCGTGCCGCGCGGCGTGTGGCACACCGCCAGGGTGTTCCGGCCCAGCCGCATGTTCTTCATCACGCTGGGAGCCGGCACCCAGCACCGGCCGGCCGGGCGATGACGCTGGACTGCCAGCGCTGCGGCGCCTGCTGCGCCGTGTTCCGCGTGTCCTTCTACTGGTCCGAGGCCGACGACGCACCCGGCGGCACCGTGCCCGTGGCGCTGACGCGGCAGGTCAGCCCGCAGCTGCGCTGCATGGCCGGCACCGAGGCGGCGCCGGTGCGCTGCATCGCGCTGCAGGGTGAACCGGGTCGGGACGTGGCCTGCGGCATCTACGCCCAGCGCTCCAGCACTTGCCGCAGCGTGATGCCGGGCGACGCGCAATGCCTGCGCGCCCGCGAGAAGCTGGGGCTCGCCGCACCGGCTTGAAAGCCCGCGTCAGCCCTGCAACTCGCGACGCCGGGGCCGCTGGCGCGCGGCCAGCTCCTGCGGGCCCAGCACCCACTCGGCGCTGCCGGCCACGCGCTCCACGGCCATGTCGATGAAGGCACGCACGCGCGCCGGCTGGGCCACGCGGCTGCCGTAGTACAGGTACAGCCCCAGGTGCTGGGCCACGTGCGCGGTCAGCAGCGGCACCAGGCGGCCGGCCCGTATCAGCGGTGCGGCGGTCACGCCCACCAGCTGGCCGATGCACTGGCCGGCGACGACCGCGTTGGCCTCCAGCTCCACGTCGTTGGTCATGACCACCGCGGCCACGTCGCGCGCGACGATCTCGCCGCCCACCGCGAACTCCCACGGCATGGCCTTGCCGGTGCTGGGGTGGCGAAAGCCGCTGCAGCGGTGCCGGGCCAGCTCGTCGATGGACTGCGGCGCCCCGTGGCGGGCGATGTAGTCGGGCGACGCGCAGACGATGAGCTGCAGCGGCAGCAGGTGGCGGGCAATGACGCCGTCGCTGGGCGGGCTGCCGGCGCGAAAGCCCACGTCCACGCGCTCCTGCACCCAATCGCCGATGCGGTCGTCCAGCTGCACGTCGGGCTCGACCTCGGGGTGGGCGGCGCAGAAGGCCTCCAGCACCGGCCACAGCACCGGCAGCATGATGGAGCGCGGCGCGGCGATGCGCAGCGGGCCGGCAATGGCGTCGCGGCCCTGGCGGGCGCCCAGCAGCGCGCGCTGCAGCGCCTGGAATCCGGGTGCGGCGGCGCCGAGGAAGCGCTCGCCTTCCTCCGTGAGGCTCAGGCTGCGCGTGGTGCGGTGGAACAGCCGCACGCCCAGATGGGCCTCCAGCTGCGCCAGCGCCTGGCTGGCCGCCTGCGGCGTGATGCCCTGGGCCGCGGCCGCCTGGCGCAGGCTGCCCAGCTCGGCGGCCTGGGTGAAGACGGCGATGGCACGCAGTTCGTTGAAGGCCATTGTGTCGATTTGCTTGCGAATCAATGAAGTGATTCTGGGCTAGTTCCATGTCAATGCGAAACCTACATTGACCCCACCGGCCGAACCCCCACCCCCTCTTCAACGGCTGCAAGCAAGGACTTCCCCATGAACACGACCCCCGACTTCAAGCGCGTCTGGATGATCACCGGCGCGTCGCGCGGCATCGGTGTGCGCATCGCCGAGGCCGCGCTGGCGCAGGGCGACGCCGTCGTCGCCACCGCCCGCGATGCGGCCACCATCGAGCAGCGTTTCGGCACCCAGGCGGGTCTGCTGGTGGTGGCGCTGGACGTCACCGACGAAGCGCAGGCAGCCCGCGCCGTGGCCGCCGCGCTGGCTCGCTTCGGCCGCATCGACGTGCTGGTCAACAACGCCGGCTACGGCCTGCTCGGCGCGGTGGAGGAGGCCAGCGCCGACGAGGTGCGGCGGCTGTATGAGACCAACGTGTTCGGCCTGCTGAACGTGACGCGCGCCGTGCTGCCGCCCATGCGCGAGCGCCGCGCCGGCCACGTCATCAACATCTCGTCGCTGGGCGGCTATCAGTCGGGCGCGGGCTTCGGCGTGTACTGCTCGACCAAGTTCGCCGTGGAAGGCATCACCGAGGCGCTGCACGCGGAGCTGGCGCCGCTGGGCATCCACGCCACGGTGGTGGAGCCGGGCTACTTCCGCACCGAGTTCCTGGAGGGCCAGTCGCTGGTCACGTCGCCGCGCGTGCTGGCCGACTACGCCGCCACGTCCGGCGCCGTGCGCGAGGCCGCCAGGCAGATCAGCCTGAACCAGCCCGGCGACCCCGAGCGCCTGGCGCGGGCGATGCTGACCCTGGTGGCCGCGGACCATCCGCCGCTGCGCCTGCCACTGGGCACCGACACGCTGCAGGTCATTGCCGACAAGCATGCGTTCGTCGAGCGCGAGACGGCCGCCTGGCGCAAGCTGGCAGCGTCCACGGACTTCACGGCGTCGCCGCTGGCAGCCTGATCAGCAGCAGCGCCAGCAGCGCGCTCAGGGCCAGCCCCGCCGACCACCACAGCGCGCCGGCGCCGTACCCGGCCAGCAGCAGGCCGAACAGCCAGGGCGACAGCGCCTGGCCCAGCCGCGCCGGCAGCATCAGCAGCCCCTGGCGCTGGCCGTAGCCGGCCGGCCCGAACAGCGCCAGCGGCAGCGTGCCCTTGGCGATGGTGAGGATGCCGTTGCCGGCGCCGTGCAGCAGCGCGAACGCGGCCACGGCCGGCGCGCCCGTCAGCAGCAGCAGCACCGCACCCACGGGGTGCAGCAGCGCCGCCAGCCGGGCCGACAGCAGCGGATGCCAGCGCCGCAGCAGGCCGAACTCCAGCAGCCGGCCGGCCACCTGGGCTGGCCCGACCAGCGCGCTGAAGGCGATGACGGCGGCCGGCGCCGCGCCGACGAGGGCCAGCAGCCCCGGCAGGTGCGCCGCCATCGCGGTGCTGATGAACCAGGTCACCGCGAACACCCAGGCCAGCAGCACGGCGGTGGGCGTGGCCGGCGCCGGGCTTTCTGCCGCGGCGGGCGTGCCAGGTGTTGTCGCCTCGGCCGGCGGTGACGGCGCGGCCCGCGGCAGCCAGGTATTCAGCGGCAGGCCCACCAGCAGATGCAGCGCCGCCCAGCCCCAGCAGGCGCCGCGCCAGCCCCAGGCATGCTCCAGCGTCGCCGTCAGCGGCCAGCCCACGGTGCTGGCGAAGCCGGCGATCAGCGTGATGCCGGTGATGGCACCGCGCGCGTCGTGCCCGTACAGGCGCACCAGCGATGCGAACGCCGCCTCGTACAGGCCGCTGCCCATGGCCACGCCCATCAGCAGCCAGGCGGCGAACAGGCCCAGCGGGCCGGTGGCCAGCGCCATCGCGGCGAGACCGGCGGCAAACATCAGGCTGGTGGCCATCAGCACCGGCCGGCCACCCCAGCGGTCGATGCGCCGGCCGCTGTACGGGCCGACGAAGGCCGACACGACCAGCGCCGCCGAGAAGGCCGCGAACACCGTGGGCTCGGCCACGCCCAGCTCGCCCGCCATCGGCCGCGCCAGCAGCGCGGGCAGGTAGTAGGACGAGGCCCAGGCCAGCGTCTGGGCACTGCCCAGCGCGGCGACGACACGCAGCGGCGCCGTGGCCATCGTCAGCCGCAGCAGCGGGCGGGCTGTGCGGCGGGCGCGCAGCTCGACGGACCACAGCCGCGCTTGGGCGCTGCCACCGCCACAGCCGCCTCCGCGGCGGGCACCGGCCCGCAGCAGCCACCGGCCTCACCGGCCGATGCCGGGTCGGCCGAGCAGACGCCCGTTTCCGGCAGCGCCAGCTCCACGCGGTCGGCCGCCGCCACGTCACCCGCCAGCGCGGCGACGACGGAGCGCGCCTGCTCGAAGCCGGTGGCCATCAGGAAGGTGGGCGCGCGGCCATAACTCTTCACGCCCACGGTGTAGAAGCCCGGCTCGGGGTGGGCCAGCTCGCGGTGGCCGTGCGGGCGCACGGTGCCGCAGCTGTGCAGGTTGGGGTCGATCAGCGGGCCCAGCGCCTCGGTGGACTCCAGCCAGGGGTCCAGCTTCAGGCGCAGCTCGGCGGTCAGCGCGAGGTCGGGCCGCTGGCCGGTGGCGCAAATGATCTCGTCGATGCCGTCAATGACGAGGGGCTGCTGCCGTGTGTCCAGCCCGTGCACGCGCAGTTGTTCGCCCACGCGTTCGATGCGCGTGACGCGCAGGCC
>DASWWC010000261.1:0-19918 GCA_036401055.1 Roseateles sp. | reverse complement strand
GTGCGGCGAGCATGAACAGTCGCTGCGCCGCGGTGGCGCGCTGTCCGCGGCGGACCTGGCCGGCGTGCAGGCGCTGCTGGACGACAGCCTGGCCGCGCTGCGTGAACGGGCGCCGGCCACCGCCCCGGTCGCCACGGCCGTCAGCGTGAACCCGCTGGAAACGTTGCAACAACTGCGCCAGCTGCTGGCCGAGCGCAACATGCGCTCGCTGCCGCTCAGCGAGCAACTGGCCGGCCACGCCGAGATGCTGGGCCCTGGGCACGCGGCGCTGGCGGCGGCCATCGCGCGGCTGGACTTCGCCGCCGCGCTGGCGGCCTGCGATGCGCTGATCGCCACGCTGTCTTCCCGCTGAGCCGGGCGGCGTCCGCGTACAATGAGAATCATTCTCATCATTCGATTGACGTCGAGCCGTCCACCATGTCCGTGCCGCTGCCTTCCAGCCTCGCCGCCGCGCCCGCCGGGCTGGCGCTGACCGTCCAGCAGGTCAGCGCGCCCGCGCATGCCCCGGAGTGGGCGTCCTGGCTGTCCGACCTGGGCTTCCTGCCCGGCGAGGCGGTGCGCGTGCTGCGCCGCGGCAGCCTCAGCGACGGCAACCTGGTGGTTCGGATCGGCCAGTCGACCTTCGCGCTGCGTCACGCCGAGGCCCGATGCATTGCCGTGAAGCCTGGCAATGTCTGAGGCCGTCGTCCACGTCCACCGCGGTGGCAAGCTCGTCGCGCTGGTCGGCAACCCCAATTGCGGCAAGACCGCGCTATTCAACGGCCTGACCGGCAGCCACCAGAAGGTGGCCAACTACGCCGGCGTCACGGTCGAGCGCAAGGAGGGCCGTCTGCTCACCGCCGCCGGCAAGACGCTGCGGCTGCTGGACCTGCCGGGCACCTACAGCCTGCATCCGCGCTCGCCGGACGAGCGCGTCACCTGCGACGTGCTGGCCGGCCGCGCCAAGGGCGAGAAGCGGCCCGACCTGGTGATCTGCGTGCTGGACGCCACCAACCTGCGCCGCAACCTGCGCCTGCTGCTGGCCGTGCGCCGGCTGGGGCTGCCGGTGGTGGTGGCCTTGAACATGGCCGACCTGGCCGCGCGCCGCGGGCTCAAGATCGAGCCGGCGGCGCTGAGCGCACAACTGGGCCTGCCGGTCGTGCGAACCGTGGCCATCCACAAGCAAGGGCTGGACGAGCTGCGTGCGCTGCTGGACCAGCCCGAGGTCTGGCTGGGCGACGAGGTCAATCCGCTGGCGCCGACGGACGACCACGAGACCGTCAAGTCCATGCTGTCCGGCATGGGTCTGGCCAACGAACTGCCCGAGCTGCCCAGCGACCGCGCCGACCGCGTGCTGCTGCATCCGGTGGCCGGCTCGCTGATCCTGACCGTGCTGCTGTTCCTGCTGTTCCAGGCCGTGTTCGCCTGGGCCGAGACGCCGATGGGGCTGATCGAATCCGCCACCGCGTGGGTGGGCGAGCAGGTGGGCGGCCTGCTGCCGGAGGGCGTGCTGCGCAGCTTCATCGTCGACGGCCTCGTCGCCGGCCTGGGCGGCGTGGTGGTGTTTCTGCCGCAGATCCTGATCCTGTTCTTCTTCATCCTCGTGCTGGAGGAGTCGGGCTATCTGCCGCGCGCCGCGCTGCTGCTGGACCGGCTGATGGGCAGCGTGGGCCTGTCGGGGCGCAGCTTCATCCCGCTGCTGTCCAGCTTCGCCTGCGCCATCCCCGGCATCATGGCCGCGCGTTCCATCGCCAACCCGCGCGACCGGCTGGTGACCATCATGATCGCGCCGCTGATGACCTGCTCGGCGCGGCTGCCGGTCTATGCGCTGCTGATCGCCGCCTTCGTGCCCAAGCGCGAAGTGGCCGGGCTGGAGCTGCAGGGCCTGGTGCTGTTCGGCCTGTACGTGGCCGGCATCGCCGGGGCGCTGGCCGTGGCCTGGGTCATCAAGCGCCTGAGCAGCGCGGGCCGCCAGGTGCGTCCGCTGATGATGGAGCTGCCGGCCTACCACTGGCCGCACCCGCGCAGCGTGGCCATCGGCCTGTGGCAGCGCGCCGTGATCTTCCTGAAGCGTGTGGGCGGCATCATCCTCGTGATGACGATCGCGCTGTGGCTGCTGTCCAGCTTCCCCGGCCCGCCGGAAGGCGCGACGGGTGCGCCCATCGAGTACAGCGTCGCCGGCTATCTGGGCCGCGGGCTGGCCGTGATCTTCGAGCCCATCGGCTTCAACTGGCAGATCAGCCTGTCGCTGGTGCCGGGCCTGGCTGCTCGCGAGGTGATGGTCAGCGCGCTGGGCACGGTGTACGCGCTGTCGGCCACCGGCGACGACACGGCCGGCGCGCTGGCGCCGCTGATCGCGCAGACCTGGAGCCTGGCGACCGCGCTGGCGCTGTTGGCCTGGTTCGTGTTCGCGCCGCAATGCCTGGCCACGCTGGCCACCATCCGGCGCGAGACCGGCAGCGTCAAGATGGCGCTGGCGGCGGCCGGCTACCTGTTCGCGCTGGCCTACCTGGCCTCGTTCATCACCTATCGCGTGGCGCTTTACTTGGGCGCCTGAGGCGAGGGCCGCGTCGGCACGGTGGCGCTGCAGACGTCGATGTAGCCCGGGCTGTGCACGAACCAGCCGCCGCGATGGCGGCGCGCGTCCAGCAGCTGGGTCCAGGTGGCGGACTCGGTCTTCAGCACCTGCAGCGCGGGGCGTTCCTCGGGCGGCATCTCGGCCAGCAGGCGCACGCGCTGGATGGCGGTGCGCTGCTCGGGCTTGTCGTAGAAGCCCATGGCCGCGCCGCCGCGGGGCAGGGCGGCCAGGTGCTCCATGCCCTTGAGCACGCGGCCCACGACGGTGATGTTCAGGTCCAACCCGCGCGGCGCCTGGCCGATGACGGCGTAGAGCTCCGTGCCGTTGCTGGAGTCCACCGCATCACTGCGGCCCGCGCCCACCATGCCGTAGCAGTGCGCCAGCCAGGCCTTGCCGGTCTTGGGGTCGGCAGCGACGGGGAAGCCCTGGGCAAAGCCGGTGCGCGGCGCCCAGCCTTCCTTGTCGGGCAGGCGCGTGAAACCGGCGGCCTTGCCGATGCGGTCCAGCGGCACCGAGAACTCGGCCGGCAACTTCGGCGCAGCGCCGGCCGGCAGCGGCCGGGCCTTGGCGGTGTCCTCGCCATCGGGGTCACCCCACTGGGTGACGAAGTTGTCCTGCACGCGCACGACGGCCAGGCCGTCCCAGTAGCCGCCCCGCGCCAGCGCGCGGATGTTGGCCGCGTGGGCGGGCGCGAAGCGCGGTGCCAGCTCGATGAGGACCTGGCCCGAGGCGAGTTCCATCAGCAGCGTGTTCTCGGGGTCCAGCCCGCGCCAGTGGGAGGCGGGCGAGGCGGCCAGGATCTCCTGGGCGGTCTTTCTGGCCGGCGGCGCCTTCTTGGGGGCGGCGAACGCGGAGGTCAGCAGGCCGGCGGTGGCCAGCGCGAGTGCGAGGTGTTTCATGGCCGCGCAGCTTAACGGGGCCGCGCATGGGCGGCCCGGGCGCCTCACGCCGAGATCAGCTCGGCGATGCGTTCGTCCGACAGCCGCATGGGCAGCGACTGCGGCGACAGCAGGCCCACGACGGCCAGACCGTCGCGCGAGGTGTCGCGGCGCATCGGGGTCAGCCGGGGCTCGCCACGGGCGTCGGTCAGCGTGGCAACGAGTGGGTGGTAGGCCTTCTCGCCATTGCCCACCACCAGGCCGATCTCGCCCGACGCCAGCCGCACCAGCGAGCCGGGCGGGAAGATGCCGAAGGCCTTGATCAGCGCGGCGGCCAGCGGGCTGGCGGCGGCCATCAGGTGCAGCTCGCGGCCGGCCTGCTGGGCCGACATGGCCGGCCGGTTGGCGCGGGCGCTGAGGCGGGCGGTGTAGACGTCGGCGAAGCGCAGCAGGCTGGCCAGCTCGCCCACATCGCTCAGGCCGCGCGGGTAGCCGCTGCCGTCGGGCTGCTCGTGGTGCTGGGCCACGGCCTCCAGCCACAGCGTGTCGGTGACGCCGGCCTGTTCCAGCATCTCGGCGCTCAGCGTGGGGTGCTGGTTGATGGCCTCGCGCTGCAGCGTGGTGGGCGGCGAGACCTGGGTGGCCAGCCGGGCCTGCAGGTCCACCATGGACAGATTCATCGTCAGCGCGGCCTGGAAGGCGCGGCGCTGCTCGTCGGCCGACCAGCCCAGGAAGCGCGCCGCGGCGTGGCAGGCGGTGGCGGCGTGGATGGAGTGGTTGACACCGTAGTGGCCCTCGCCCTGGCGCACGACCTGGGCCAGCGCGACGCCGGGCGCCTGGTCGATGAGGCGCAGCAGTTCGTCGGTGGTGCTGGTGATGCCGGCCACCATGCGGTCGGCCGGTGCGGCCAGCGTGCGCCGCACCGCATCGCCCAGGCGCATCCATTCGCCGGGCAACTGGTCCGTGCTCAGCGTGCGGGCCGGACCGCGCCGCTGGGGTTGCACGGCGTGGGTCAGTTCGCTGATCTCGACCAGCGCGCCGCGCTGGAACAGTTCGTCGAGCTGGTCAAGGTCATGGATGACCTGGCCGCGCGCCAGCAGCAGTTGGTGCTGGGCATCGCGCACGCTGAACGCCAGCGGTTCACCGAGCACGATATGGGTTCTGACGGATTGCAGGGAGCACAGTCGCATGGGCGGCGCAAGGGTAGCCCAAGTTTTAGGGGCCGCCGGGCTTCCTAGAATGCCCGCATGCCCGATGTGAATACCGAACAACAAGAGCTTTCCTTCGTCCACCTGCGCATGCACACCGAGTTCTCGGTCGTGGATGGCACGCTGAGGACCGACGACGCGGCCAACGCCGCGGCGAAAGACGGGCAGGTGGCGGCGGCCATCACCGACCTGGCCAATCTGTTCGGCGGCATCAAGTTCTATTCGGCGGCGCGCAAGAAGGGCGTGCAGCCCATCCTGGGCGCCGACTGCTGGCTGGAGCCCGACGCGACCGACAAGCCGCCCACGCGCCTCTTGCTGCTGGTGCAGGACAAGCAGGGCTATCTGAACATCTCCGAGCTGTTGTCGCGTGCCTGGATACAGAACGTTCAGCGCAACCAGGCCTGCCTGAAGTGGGAGTGGCTGCAGGAGCTGAACGAGGGGCTGATCTGCCTGAGCGGCGCCCAGCTGGGCGGGCTGGGGCAGGCGCTGCTGCAGGGCGACAAGGTGCGTGCGCGGGAGTGGGCGCACAAGCTCGGCGGCATCTTCCCGAACCGCTTCTACATCGAGCTGCAGCGCGCCGGTCTGCCCGGCCAGGAGGCTCTGGTACAGGCCAGCGTGCCTTTGGCCGCCGAGCTGGGCCTGCCCGTGGTGGCGACCCACCCCATCCAGTTCCTCACCGAGGACGACTTCGAGGCGCACGAGGCGCGCGTCTGCGTGGCCGAGGGCGAGACGCTGGCCAACCCCAAGCGCATCAAGCGCTTCCTGCCCAGCCAGTACTTCAAGACGCAGGCACAGATGCGCGAGCTGTTCAAGGACGTGCCCAGCGCCATCCAGAACACGACCGAGATCGCGCGGCGCTGCTCGCTGACGCTGGTGCTGGGCAAGCCGCAGCTGCCCAACTTCCCGACGCCGCTGATGGCGGACGGCCAGCCCATGCCGATGGAGCAGTATTTCCGCGAGCTCAGCCACGACGGGTTGAAGGACCGGCTGGTCCACCTGTTCCCGAACGAGGCCGAGCGTGAGAAGGAGCGCCCGCGCTACGTCGAGCGGCTGGACTTCGAGCTGAACACCATCATCAAGATGGGCTTCCCGGGCTACTTCCTCATCGTGTCGGACTTCATCCGCTGGGCCAAGGAGAACGGCTGCCCGGTCGGCCCCGGCCGGGGCTCGGGCGCGGGCTCGCTGGTGGCCTATGCGCTGCTCATCACGGACCTGGACCCGCTGAAGTACAACCTGCTGTTCGAGCGCTTCCTGAACCCCGAGCGGGTCTCGATGCCCGACTTCGACATCGACTTCTGCCAGGGCAATCGCGACCGCGTCATCGACTACGTGAAGGACAAGTACGGCCGGCCCGCGGTCAGCCAGATCGCGACCTTCGGCACCATGGCCGCCAAGGGTGCGCTGCGCGACATCGGCCGCGTGCTGGGCATGGGCTTCGGCCATGTGGACAGCGTCGCCAAGCTCATCCCGGCGCCGCCCGGCAAGACGGTCACGCTGGCCAAGCTGCCGCCCAACTTCGACCCCGACAAGGCCAAGATGGTCTACGCGCGCCACGAGTCGCCGGAGATCGAGGAGCGCGAGAAGGCCGACGAGGAAGTGGCCGGCCTGCTGGAGATGGCGGCGCGCGTGGAGGGCACGGTGCGCTCCATCGGCATGCATGCCGGCGGCGTGCTGATCGCGCCGGGCAAGATCACCGACTTCTGCCCGCAGTACCAGCAGCCCGGCTCGACCAGTGCGGTGAGCCAGTACGACAAGGACGACGTCGAGGCCATCGGCCTCGTGAAGTTCGACTTTTTGGGCCTGGCGACGCTGACCATCCTGGAGCTGGCCAAGAACTTCATCGTCCAGCGCCACCCCGACCGCGCCGGTTTCGACTGGGCCAACGTGCCGCTGAACGACCGCAAGACCTTCGACCTGTTCGGCAAGGGCCTGTCGGAAAGCATCTTCCAGTTTGAATCGCCCGGCATGCAGCGCCTCTTGAAGGACGCCAAACCGTCGCGCTTCGAGGATCTGATCGCGCTGGTGTCGCTGTACCGCCCGGGCCCGATGGACCTGATCCCGTCCTTCGTCGCCCGCAAGCACGGCAAGGAGGTCATCGAGTACCCGCACCCGCTGCTGGAGCAGGTGCTGGCGGAGACCTACGGCGTCTTCGTCTACCAGGAGCAGGTGATGCAGTCCGCCCAGGTGTTGGGCGGCTACAGCCTCGGCGGCGCCGACATGCTGCGCCGCGCCATGGGCAAGAAGAAGGCCGACGAGATGGCGGCCCACCGGGCCATGTTCCGCAAGGGCGCGGCCGAGAAGGGCATCGACGAGGCCAAGGCCGACGAGGTCTTCGACCTGATGGAGAAGTTCGCTGGCTACGGCTTCAACAAGTCGCACGCCGCCGCCTACGCGCTGCTGAGCTACCACACGGCCTGGCTGAAGACGCACTACACGGCCGAGTTCTATGCCGCGAACATGACCATAGAAATGGACGACACCGACAAGCTCAAGGTGTTGCTCAACGACGCCAAGATCTTCGGCATCGAGTTCCAGCCGCCCTGCGTGAACAAGGGCATGTACCGCTTCGAGCCGCTCTCCAACCGCCTCGTGAATTACGGCCTGGGTGCAGTCAAAGGCACGGGCCGCGGCGCCATCGAGGCCATCATCGCGGCGCGCGAGGCCGGCGGGCCCTTCCTGAGCTTCTACGACTTCTGCCTGCGCGTGGACCGCAAGGCGGTCAACAAGCGCGTGGTGGAGGCGCTCGTCAAGGCCGGCGCGTTCGACTCGATCAACCCCGAGCGCTCCAAGCTGCTGGCCAGCGTCGCCCGCGGCTACACGCATGCCGAAACGACCGAGGCCAACGCCGATCAGGGCGGCCTGTTCGACTTCGGCGATTCGCACGCGTCCAGCACCGCCGAGCCCGACCTCGTCGACGCGCAGCCCTGGAGCATCAAGGAGCGGCTGTCGCTGGAGAAGACGGCCATCGGCTTCTACCTGTCGGGCCATTTGTTCGACCAGAGCGGGGCCGAGGTGCGGCGCATCGTCAAGCGCCAGGTCGCCGACCTGGTGGACAGCCGCGAGCCGACGACCGTGGCCGGCATCGTCAGCGGCATGCGCGTCATCAACGGCCAGCGTGGGCGCGTCGCGCTGTTCAAGCTCGACGACAAGAGCGACGCCATCGAGGCCGTCGCCAGTGAGGAGCTGCTGAACGCCAACAAGGAGCTGCTGGCCGAGGACGAGCTCGTCATCGTGCAGGGCACGGTGCGTAACGACCGCTTCTCCGGCGGCCTGCGGCTGACCGTGCAGGCGGTGTGGAGCCTGGCCGCGGCGCGGGCACGGTTCGGCCGCCACCTGCTGCTGGCCAACGCGGGTGCGGCCAGCCTCGTCCACGAACTGGTGCAACGCTTCCCGCCGCGTGAGGTCGAGACGGAGGAGGGCGGCACCCGCCGGCAAGGCCTGCCGGTGCGCGTCGCCATGAAGGCCGAACCCGAAGCCGGCCGCGTGGGCGCCAGCTGGCTGGTCGAACTGGGCGAGGCCAGCCGCTTCTGGCCCGCCGATGAGGCGCTCGCCAAATTCGGCACGGCGGCTGAGGTCATTTACGAAGCTTGACATCGCTCACCTTCGGCGATGATTTCGCCGATGCTGCACGCCGTGCCTCAGCCCCTGCCCAAGTCGGTCCAGGGGCTACTCCGCCCGCAGCCGGTCACGGGCCTGATCCTGACCGGCGGCGGCGCGCGCGCGGCCTACCAGGTGGGCGTGCTGGCCGCCATTGCGCAACTGCGCCGCGACGCCGGCGCGACGCAGGCCAGCCCCTTCCCCATCATCAGCGGCACCTCGGCCGGCGCCATCAACGCGTCCACGCTGGCCTGCCACGCCGATGACTTCGACGCCGCGGTCGACGGCCTGGTGCACCTGTGGCAGGGCCTGCACGTCGAGAACATTTATCGCGCCGACGCCTTCGAGGCCGTGAAGAGCGGTGCGCGCTGGCTGAGCATGCTGAGCCTGGGCTGGGCCATCGCGCGCTGGACGCGCAGCCGCCCGCGCAGCCTGCTGGACAACACGCCACTGCGCGAGTTGCTGAGCCGCTACCTCGACATGGGCCGCATCGAGACCATGCTGGACGGCGGCCACCTGCGCGCGCTGGCGCTGACCGGCTCCAGCTACACCTCGGGCCAGCACGTCACCTTCTTCCAGACCCACCACCACATCGTGCCCTGGCTGCGCGAGCAGCGCATGGCCGTGCAGGCGCGGCTGACGCTGGCCCACCTGATGGCTTCGTCGGCCATCCCCTTCATCTTCCCGGCCGAGCCCTTGGAGCTGGAAGGCATTCCGGAATGGTTCGGCGACGGCTCCATGCGCCAGAGCGCGCCCATCTCGCCGGCCGTGCACCTGGGCGCCGAGCGCGTGCTGGTCATCGGCGCCGGCCGCATGAAGGAGCCCGAGGGCCGGCGCGCCGGCGCCGACGAGGCCCACCCCAGCATGGCGCAGATCGCCGGCCACGCGTTGTCCAACATCTTCCTGGACGCGCTGGCGGTGGACGTGGAGCGGCTGCGGCGCATCAACCGCACGCTGGCGCTGCTGCCGCGCGAAACCCGGGCCGCGACGGCGCTGCGCCCCATCGAGCTGCTGGTCATCGCGCCAAGCCGGCGCCTGGACGACCTGGCCGGCGAGCACCAGGCCAGCCTGCCCAAGTCCGTGCGGGCCATGCTGCGGGCCTTCGGCGTCAGCGGCAAGGGGCAGAGCACCAGCGGTTCGGCGCTGATCAGCTACCTGCTGTTCGAGCCCAGCTTCGTCAACGAGCTCATCAACCTGGGGCTGAGCGACACGCTGGCCAAGCGGGCCGAGGTGCAGCGCTTCTTCGGCTGGCCCACGCGGGCACCGCAAATCGACCCGGCCTCGCTCAGGCGCAGCCGCTCCGCCGGCTTTGCGGCGGCGAGTGCGGCGCCATGAGCCGGCTGGCGCGCCTGCTGTGGCTGGCCGCCTGCGTCATGGCCGCGCCCGCGCAGGCGGCGGACATCGGCTTCTGGGACACGCCGCGCCAGGGCGGCAACAGCTTCAACGGCAAGCCGCCCGACGCGGCCTGGTTCCGCGCGCTGCGCGCCACCGGCGCCACCTGGGCGCGGCTGACCTTCTCCAAATGGAAGGGCGAGGGCCGCGATTTCCTGATCGGCAGCGCGGATGACTACCGCGGCATTCCCGCGGCAGACCTGGCGCAACTGCGCACCGTCCTCGATGCGGCGCAAGCCGCGGACGTGAAGCTGGTGTTGGTCCCCTTGTCGCTGCCCGGCAACCGCTGGGTGCAGCACAACGGCGACAAGCAGGACGAGCGGATGTGGAACGACCGCCGGTTCTGGGACCAGTCCGCCGCCTTCTGGCGCGACCTGGCTGCGGCCGTGAAGGACCACCCCGCGCTGGCCGGCTACAACCTGCTCAACGAGCCGACGCCCGAGAAGGGCCAGGGGCTGGACGAGCAGGCGGCGCCCGAGGTGCGCCGGGCCTGGTACGAGCAGCACAAGGGCACGACGCACGACCTGCCGGCCTTCTACGAGCACGTCATCGCCGCCATCCGCACCGTGGATGCGGGCACGCCCGTCATGCTGGACGGCGGCTGGTTCGCCCACGCCTGGAGCTTCAGCTACTGGACGCCGCTGAAGGACGACAAGCTGCTGTACGCCTTCCACATGTACGAGCCGTGGAACCTGACGAGCGCGCCGCAGATCCAGCGCAAGCCGCAGCTGCGCTACCCCGGGGAGAAGGTGAGCTGGGGCGGCAGGACGCGCAGCTTCGACAAGGCAGCCCTGCAGGAATTCCTGGCCGTGCCGTTCGACTGGGCCAGGGCGCACGGGGTGGCTGCGAATCGCATGGTGGCCGGCGAGTTCGGCTGCGTGCGCGTGTGGGTCGATTGCGGCACCTACCTGGCCGACGTGATGGACACGCTGAACGGCCATGGCGCGCACTGGGCCTTCTACAGCTTCCGCGAGGACGTGTGGGAAGGCATGGACTACGAGATCCCGCCCGCCTTCCCGGCGGGGCGCGTGTACCACCTGCGCGAGCAGGGCCTGGGCGACAAGGTGCCGCTGGACGGCCCGCTGATGGGCGTCATCAGGAGCCGGATGGGCCGGTAGTGGCCGCTGGGGCCGGACCGGCACCCAGGCAGTGCTTCAGCGACGCACCCAGCTCGCGCCGCACGATGCCGCGCAGGTCTTCGATCTTGCGCTCCAGGCTGAGCGCCTGCCAGGGATGGGTGCCGGGCGATTTGCGGTCGGCGAGGTAGGTCTGGCTGTCCGTCGAGCGGCGCTGGCACAGCAGCTTCATGGAGGGGATCTCCACCACCAGGGTCCGGAAATAGGCGTACAGCCCCAGAAAGCCGATGGCCTGGTCGCCGGTGTCGATGCGGCGCACCAGCGTCTCGTTGTCCACGTAGAAGCCCAGGCCCTCCAGCCGGCCTTGGCCCATGGTGAGGTCGGCCAGCTTCAGTTCGGCCGGGGCCGACAGCGGCTCCACCAGCACCAGCATGCCCACCTTGGCGCGCTCCAGCGCGCCGGCCAGCACCGGCTCCACGATCAGCCGCTCGCCGTCGACGCGCCAGGGTTGGGTCTGCACATCGGGCCGCACCGGCATCTCGACCGGCTTCACGCCCGGCAGCGCCGTGCCCAGCGCCTGGGCAGTCGTCAGCACGGCGTCGTGCTGGAACACCTCGGGGCCGATCCGCATCGACTGCTGCACGTTGCGGTTCAGGTGCGAGCCCACCTGGGCGTCCTGCTGCACGATGGCGATGCGGTCGCCGACGCCGATCAGGATGCCGGCGCGCAGCGGCGTCGGGTCGGTGTTGGCCAGCGCAGCGGCCGGCAGCAGGGCGGTCAGTGCGAGCAGGGGGCGGAGCATGAGGCAGGCGCGCGCAGCGCAAGGGGCGGGGTGCACAGTATCGATGCGTTAGCCGGGGCGGTCCTGCGCTGCGCGTGGTGAAAATTCAGCCCCCGCCACCCTCAGCCCCGCGGCGGACAGCTTGCGCGCCGTCGCGGCCTTCACCCCAGGCACCCGCTGCATCAGGTCGGCCCAGTCCTTGAACGGCCGCCCGTCCAGCAGCCGCTGCACCAGCGACGGCCCCAGGCCAGGCAGCGACTCCAGCGCGGCGCGTGTCGCCGTGTTGACCTCCACCTGCGGCTGCGCCCGCACCGGCAGCGCGGCCCACAGCAACAGGCCGCGCCGCTTCATCAGGCCTCGCCGGCTTGCGCGCGCACCATGGCCGCGTAGGCGCCGTCGCGGGCGATCAGCTCGGCATGCGTGCCGGTCTCCACCAGCCGGCCGGCGCCCAGCACGTGGATGGCGTCGGCGTCGCGGATGGTGGACAGCCGGTGGGCGATGACGATCAGCGTCTTGCGTCCGCGCCAGGTGCCGAGGGCCTGCTGCACGGCGCGCTCGCTCTCGGTGTCCAGCGCCGAGGTGGCCTCGTCGAAGATCCAGATGGGTGCGTCCTTGTACAGCGCGCGGGCGATGGCCAGGCGCTGGCGCTGGCCGCCGGACAGCTTGCTGCCGTTGGCGCCCACCACCGTCTCCAGCCCTTCCGGCAGCGTCTGCACGAAGTCCCACAGATGGGCGGCGCGCAGCACCTGCTCCAGCTTCGCGTCGTCGCGCGGCTGGGCGTAGGCGATGTTGGCGGCGACGGAGTCGTCGAACAGCACGATGTCCTGCGATACGACCGCGAACTGGCGGCGCAGGCTCAGCCGCGTCAGCGCGTCGATGTCGGCGCCGTCCAGCCGGATGTGGCCCGAGTCCGGCCGGCCGAAGCCCAGCAGCAGGTGGATGATGGAACTCTTGCCGGCACCCGAGGCGCCCACCAGCGCGGTGGTCTTGCCGGCCGCGAAGCGCAGGCTCAGACCGTCCAGCGCAGGCTGCCCCGCGCCGGGGTAGGTCAGGCGCACGTCGTCCATGTCGATGTCGCCCCGAGCCGGGCCGGGCAGCTCCTGCGTGCCGGTGTCGACCTCCTTGGGCGCGTCCATCAGCTCGAAACAGCCCTTGGCGATGACGCTGGCGCGCGTCAGCGGCGAGGCCAGGTCCGACAGGTGGCGCAGCTTGGACAGCAGCAGCAGCAACGCCGCCACGTACTTGACGAAGTCCTGCACGCCAGTGCCTTCGCTGCGGGCCTGCCACAGCGCCAGGCAGACGATCAGCGACAGGCCCACGCTGGCGACCAGTTGCGAGATCGGCTGCGCCAGCGCGCTGGCGGCGGCGGTCTTGAGGTTGTAGCGCCGCACTTCCTGCGCCGCGTCCGTGAAGCGCCCTCGCTCGTAGTCCGCCGCGCCGAACTGGCGCACGACGCGCCAGGCGCGCGTGATGTCGTCCACCTTGTTGACCAGCACCAGCTGCGAGTCGTAGGAGCGCGAGGACATCTGCCGGATGCGCCGGTTGACCTGCTTCATCACCACCGCCATCACCGGCGTCACGATGAGGGCCATCAGCGTGAGCTGCCAGTTCAGGTAGAACAGGTAGACGACGAAGCCGATGGCGGCCAGGCCGTCGCGCAGCAGTGCGATGCCCACGTCGCCGGTCAGCTGCAGGATCTGCTGCGGGTCGTTGACGACCTTGGTGACCGCCGTGCCGGGCTGCATGCGGGTGTAGACCTGGGCATCCAGGCGCAGCAGCGCGTTGACCAGTGCGGTGCGGAAGTCCAGCACGCTGCGGGTCTGCGTCCAGTGGAACAGGTACTGCCCGGCGAAGCTGGAAATGCCGCGCACGATGTACAGCCCGATCAGCACGACGGGCACCATCCACAGCGGGTAGGCGTCCTTGGTGAAGCCCTCGGCGTCGAAGGCGTAGCTGATCAGCTGGGGCAGCAGCCATTCGGTGCCGGCCAAGCACAGGTAGGCCAGGATGGTGCACAGCGCCCCCCAGCGGTAAGGGTAGACGTACTGGCCCAGGCGGCGTGCGATGGAGGCGTTGGCGTCGGCAGACATGGGGCGCGATTGTCGTCCGTGTTTCAATGGCGGCCCTTCATGCGCATCGCCCATCTCCTCTTCACCAAGCGCTTCGCCGGCAGCGAGCGCTATGCCATCGAACTGGCCAATGCGCAGAGCGGTCAGCACGAGGTCTGCTTCGTACTGGCGAATGCCGCCGCCGAGGACCGCCCCGACGCCTGGGCGCGGCGGCTGGACCCGCGCGTGCAGCAACACCGCCTGGCCTTTCCGCGCCTGCTGCCTGCCCTGCGCGTGGCGCGCTGGGCGCGCGACTGGCGGCCCGACATCTGCCATGCCCACCTCAGCTACGCGTGCAAGGCGCTGGCCGGCGTGGCCGCGCCGGCGGTGCGCGTGGCGACGCTGCACATCGCCTACAAGCCGCGCCAGCATGGCCACCTGGACGGCCTCATCGCGATCACGCCGCAGCAGCTGGCGCAGGTTCCGGCCGGTTTTGGCGGCCGTGTGGTGCAGATCAACAACTGGAGCCAGCCCACACCGGCCGAGCCCGGCGCGCGCGAGCGCCTGCGCGCGGCCTGGGGCGTGGCGCCCGAGGACTGGCTGGTGGGCACGCTGGGCCGCGGCGAGCACAGCAAGGGCTGGGACCTGCTGGTGCAGGCCTTCGAGCGCGCGGCGCTGCCCGGCGCGCGGCTGGTGCTGGTGGGGCAGGGGCCGGACTGGCAGGCGGTGCGCTCGCAGGCCGGCGAGCGGGTTGTCATGCCCGGCTTCACGAACGAGCCGGCCAATTGCCTGGCGGCCTTCGACCTGTTCGTCAGTGCGGCGCGCAGCGAGCCCTTCGGGCTGGTGTTCCTGGAGGCCATGCATGCCGGCCTGCCCATCCTGGCCACGGCCACCGAGGGTGCCACCCATCTGCAGGCCGGCTTCGAGCCGCTGCTGCCCTGCGGCGACGTGGCCGCGCTGGCTCAGGCGCTGGTGCGGCTGCATGCGCAGCGGCCCGCTCGCCGGGCACATGCGCTGGAGCCGTTCTCGCTACCGGCCCGCGTGGCCGAGATCGAGGCCTTCTACCGCGCCTGCGGCGCGCGCTGAAGGTTCAGCCACCACTGCAGGCCGCGCAGCCAGCGGCCGCGGCGCACATAGGCGGCCAGCAGCTGCTGCCGCGTCAGCGGTGAGCTGCGCTCGAAGCGCGCGGCATCAGCAGCCAGGCCGAGCAGCGCATCGCCGCCCAGTTGCCGCCGGCGGCGCCGGGCGCGCAGCAGCGTGCGGGCGCAGAAGTGGGCGATCTCGAAGCGGGTGTCGTCATCCAGCGGCGGCAGCTCGGCCGCCAGGCCGTCCAGCGCGGCGGTCCAGTCGTCCAGCCGCTGCGAGCACAGCGCCGACATCAGGCTGCCGCTGCGCTGGCGGTAAGCCACCCAGACCTCGGCGACATGCAGGTGCCGCGGCGTGTGCAGCACCAGTCGCGGGTACAGCGCCAGGTCTTCGTAGACGCGGCCGGTGGCGAAGCGCAGGCCCGCCGGCCAGCAGGCGCGGCGCACGACCTTGCTCCACGGGTGGAACTGGCCGTGCACGAACAGGCCGCGCAACCGCAGGTTCACGTCGTCCGTGACGATGCCGGCGGGCCCGTCGAAGCTGGCGATGTGCTGGTGGCGCGGCTTGATGGACGCCGTGGACGGGCCATCGTCGAAGACGCGGAAGTCACAGGTGACGAGGTCCGGTCGGTGCTGGGCGATCAAGGCCTTCAGCCGCGGGATGACGCCCGGCTCGACGAGGTCGTCGGGGTCGATGAACCACAGGTAGTCGCCGCGAGCCTCGTCCAGCAGGCGGTTGCGCGCGGCGCTGACGCCGCGGTTCTCGGGCTGGCGGATCACGCGGGCCTGGGGCAGCAATTGCTCCACCAGGGCCGCGCTGCCGTCGGGCGAGGCGTCGTCGACGAAGACCAGCTCCACGCCGTCGTCCAGCTGCGGTTGCAGCGAGGCGATGCAGGCGCGCAGCCACGGCTCCACCCGGTACATCGGGAACAGCAGGCTGAGCCAGGGCGTCGGGCTCACAGTTTGCCGTCGAGCAGGTGCCGCAGGGCGCTGAAGGGCGACACCAGGCCACGCCGCCAGTTGCGTTCGACCACGGCGCGGTCGCCGCCGCGCAGCTTCAGCACGGCGGGCAGCACGCGGGGGCAGGGCACCAGGGCCAGGCGGGCGTAGAGGTGGCGCTTGCGCCAGCCCACGCCGGCATGCCAGGCCAGCGGGCCGTCCTCGGCCCGCAGCAGCAGCAGGCGGGCCGAGTGCGGCTCGCGGTCCAGCAGCTCGCTGGCGGCCACGTGCATCAGCAGGTAGCGCTGGAAGTCTTGTGGCAGGCCTTGCACCACGTGCGCGTGGCGGCCGTCGGCCTGCAGGCGGTGCAGCAGGCGGTCGGCGCCTTCGTCCAGCGCGCTGTCGAACGCGGCCGCCAGCGCGGTCGCGAAGCGGCCACCCGGCACGGATGCCATCAGCCAGTTCTCGATGAGGGGCAGCTCGGGGCGGGTGGTGTAGCGGTCGATGTAGAAGCCGACGTAGTCCGCCTGGGCGCGCCTGCGGCTCTCGTGCAGCCAGCCCAGGTCGCGGCTCAGCAGCATGGAGGCGTCCATCCACACGCCGCCGTGCCGGGCCAGCAGCTGGATGCGCAGCCAGTCGGCCTGGCGGTAGGGGGGCAGTTCGTCGAAGTCGGCGCGCAGCGAGGGCAGCCAGTCGGCAGCCGTGTTGCGGTCCAGCAGGCGCAGCTGATGGTCGGGCGCGAAGCGGCGCCAGTTGTCGAGGCAGGCCTGGATGAAGGCCGGCGCCGGGGCGGTCTGCCAGTAGGCCCAGATGATCTTGGGGATCTCGTCCGCACAGGCGGGGGCCTTGTCGCCGACCATGACGGCGCGGGTCTGCGTGGGCACCCTGGCGCGCAGCAAGGTGACCAGCTCGCGCAGCAGCAGGCCGGCAAGGATGGCCATCACGGCCAGGACGACGAGCTTCATTCGCGCCAGTGGTCCGCGATCCAGCGCGCTGGCCGCGCATGGCGCCAGTTGCCGTTGCTGCGGCCTGCCAGCGCGTCGGGCGGGTTCATGACGCCGTGGAAGATCAGGATGCGCGCGCCGTCGGGGACGAAGGGGTCGCGCCAGTAGCTCGTCGGCCAGGCCGGGATGCAGTGGTACTTGTAGCTGGCGCACCAGCGCGCGTCCCAGTACTGCAGCTGGCCCTGGCGGTGCAGCACGGCCGACAGAAAGGCCTGCTCGTTGCGGAACTCGGCCTTGGCCTTGGCCTGGTCGGCGACGAACTCGGTCAGCACGTCTTGATGCGCGCCCAGTTCCCAGCGGTACACGGACGAGTTGCCGGTGATGCGCCAGGGGCGCTTCCAGTCGTGGATGACGAGGAACTCGCCCGGCACCTCGAAGAAGGGCGTGATGTCGTCGACGATGACGACGTCCAGGTCCAGGAACAGCGCCGTGCCTTGCAGGCCGTAATCGTTGACGAGCACCGGGCTGAAGGTGGTCAGTTTCTTCCAGCCGCGTTCGGGTTCGCCATTGGGCAGCGTCAGCTCGGGGATGGGGAAGCAGCGCACTTCCTCGCGGATGCCCTCGGTGCGGTCTGTCAGGCAGACGAAGTTGAAGTCGCCTTGCAGGTGCCGGCGCGCCATGGCGTACAGACGGTTGACGTACTCGGGGCCGTACTTGGTGCCCCACTTCATGCAGACGATGGTTCTCACAGCTCTTCCACGTGCCGGGGTGGGTAGGTGTCCCAGTTCAGGCAGCCGGGGCACTGCCAGAAATAGTGGGCGGCCTCGAAGCCGCAGGCCGCGCAGCGGTAGCGCAGCAGCGGCTTGGTGGCCACCTCCAGCGCCTTGAGCATGGGGCCGGCTTCGTCGGCCGGCAGCGCGCCGGCGTTGAGCTTCAGCAGGTCGGTGGCGGCGGACAGCGCAGGCTGCTCGCGCAGGTGCGCGGCCAGTCGCTCGCGCTGCGGCTCGGGTTGCAGCGAGGCCAGTGCGCGCAGCAGATGCATGCTGGGCGCGCGCTGGT
The DNA here is from genome assembly GCA_036401055.1 of Roseateles sp. GTDB lineage: Bacteria > Pseudomonadota > Gammaproteobacteria > Burkholderiales > Burkholderiaceae_C > Pelomonas. Next base: position 2,354 of record DASWWC010000261.1, on the reverse strand, counting down.
ACTGCTCGGTCAGCAGCGCGATGGCGCGCTCGGGCTGGCCCAGCGCCTTGGCGGAGGCCGCGCAGTCGGCGGCGACCAGGTTGAAGGCCGGCGGGTTGGCTGACAGCAACCGGGTGAACGCGGCCAGCGCGGCCTCGGGCTGGCCGGCCTTCAGCAGCATCTGGCCTTGCAGCACGTAGGCGCGGGCCGCTTCAGGAGCGCGGCGTTGGGCCTGCTCCAGCAGCGAGGGCGCCAGGTCCGCATGGCCTTGCGCCTGGGCCACCAGGGCCTGCTCGCACAGGTAGTGCGCGATGCGGCCGGAGAACGAGCCGGTGCCGGCGGCCTCCAGCTCGGCGGCCACGTCGGCGGCCTTGGCCCAGTCGCGCGAGCGCTCGTACAGCGACAGCAGCGCGAGGCGTGCCTCGCGCTCGAAGGCCGTGCCGCGCAGTTCGGCATAGGCGGCCTCGGCGCGGTCGAACAGGCCGGCCTTGAAGAAGTCTTGTGCCAGTTCGTGCTGGGCACGGTCACGGTCGGTCTGCGCAAGGTCGCCGCGGCGCAGCAGGTGCTCGTGCACGCGCACGGCACGCTCGGTCTCGCCGCGGCGGCGGAACAGGCTGCCGAGCGCGAAGTGCAGCTCGGAGGTGTCGGGATCGTTCTGGACGGCCTCGATGAAGGCGTCGATGGCCTTGTCCTGCTGCTCGTTCAGCAGCAGGTTCAGGCCCTTGAAATAGGCCTTGGGCGATTCACGCTGTTCGAGCTTCCACTGCTTGGAATCGAGCTTGGACGCCAGCCACCCAAGGACGAAGACGACGGGCAGGACGAACAGCAGCCAGCGCGGATCAAACTCCATCTTGGTGGGCGGCGTAGGGAAGGGCCGGCGACTCGGGCACCGGGTTGGGGGCGACGGGCGGCTCGGCGCGCTGGGCGGCGCGGCGGTGCCGCCACCAGGCAGGCACCATGGCCAGCACGCCAAAGGCAGCACCCAGGCCGAAGGCCAGCAGCACGATGATGACCTGCGGCGCGCGCCATTCGTGGCCGAAGAACCAGCGAACGACGGCGTCGTGGCTGTTGTTCAGTGCAAAGGCGAACAGCGTGAAGAAGAGCAAGGCCCGCAGGAGCCAGACGAGGGTACGCATGCGCGGGATTCTGGCTCAGAGGCGGCGTTGTATTGCGGGCCGAGCGCCGGGCCGCTCCCAAGCCGGCCCGTCATGGTGATGTGCTTGCGGCTCAATGCCGCGAGCATCGCCGTCCCCACGGGGGACCGGCCAAGGTACTCCTTGGACGAGGGGCACCATTTCAGGCGTCGGTGACGGGGAGGTTCTGGTCGACAGCCTCGCGCAAGGCCTTGCCGGGCTTGAAATGAGGCGCCAGCTTCTCGGGAATCATGACCTGCTCACCGCTGCGCGGGTTGCGGCCCACGCGGGGCGGGCGGCGGCTGATGGAGAAGCTGCCGAAGCCGCGGATCTCGATGCGGTGGCCGCGCGCGAGGGCATCGCTCATCGCGTCGAGGATGGTCTTGACCGCGAACTCGGTGTCACGCTGGGTGAGCTGGCCAAATCGTTCGGCAAGGACGGCAACGAGGTCGGAGCGGGTCATGACAGGGCGGCTTTGTCGTTCTGAATTGAAACAGGCCCGCTGGCGAGGCCGGCGAGCCTGTGGGGAGCATACCCGGCCTGCAAGCAGGCCGGGCGGCAACGAGGGCTTAGTTGCCCTGGTTGTCCAGCTTGGCGCGCAGCAGGGCACCCAGGCTGGTCGTGCCGGCGTTTTCACGCTCGTTCGACTGGCTGATGCGCTGCATGGCTTCCTGCTGGTCCGCGTTGTCCTTGGCCTTGATCGACAGCTGGATGTTGCGGGTCTTGCGGTCGATGTTGACGATGACGGCGGTGACTTCGTCGCCTTCCTTCAGCACGTTGCGGGCGTCTTCCACGCGGTCGCGGGAGATTTCCGACGCGCGCAGGTAGGCCATCACGCCGTCAGCCAGCTCGACTTCAGCGCCACGCGGGTCCACGGTCTTGACCTTGCCGGTCACCGAAGCGCCACGGTCGTTGATCGTGGTGAAGGCGGTGAACGGGTCGCTGTCCAGCTGCTTGATGCCCAGCGAGATGCGCTCGCGCTCGACGTCCACGGCCAGCACGACGGCTTCGACTTCCTGGCCCTTCTTGAAGTTGCGCACGGCGGTTTCGCCGGTCTCGTCCCACGACAGGTCGGACAGGTGCACCAGGCCGTCGATGCCCTGGGCCAGGCCCACGAACACGCCGAAGTCGGTGATGGACTTGACCGGGCCCTTGACCTTGTCGCCGCGCTTGACGTTCTCGGCGAACTCTTCCCACGGGTTGGCCTTGCACTGCTTCATGCCCAGGCTGATGCGGCGCTTG
>DASWWC010000260.1:0-8383 GCA_036401055.1 Roseateles sp. | reverse complement strand
CACCGGTGCCGACGCTGCCGACGCCGCCGCGTCGGCCGCCAGCGACGTGGGGTCCACGTAGGGGCGCGGCGGGCGGGCGTTGCTCATCGGGCGCTCAGGACTTCTTCTTCGCGGGCGTCGCGGCCGGCTTGGCCAGCGACTCGCCGCGGGCCTGCACCTGCATCTGCATGTCTATGGTCATGCGGCCGTTGTCCGGGCCTTGCATGTTCATCTTCACGTCCATGCCCAACTGGCTGGCCAGCGGCAGGCGGTCCGCCAGGCGCAGCGAGCTGGTGCCCGAACCGGCGCCGGTGATCTGCATGTTCAGGGTCTGCGGGGTGGCGGACGCGGCGGAGGCCGCCCCGGCCGGCAGCGGCGCGTCCATGGCCATCTGCATGGTCATGGACAGGTCGAAATGCGCCACGCCGCGGTCCACGTGCTTGAGCGTGTAGCGCAGCTTGGCGTCCAGCTTGCCGGCGCCGCCGGGGATGGGCACGGGCAGGGCCAGGTTCATGGGCACCTCGATGCTGTCGCCGGGCTTCATGGTCTTCTGGCCCAGTGCCTTGGCCATCTGCAGCACCTCGTTGACCATGGCCTGGCCCTGGGCGCGCATCAGCTCGTTCAGCTCGGTGCCCTGGCTCTGCAGGATCTCGAAGGCGAAGTCCTTGGGGTTGAAACGCGCCGTGAAGGACATGTTGGCGTTGGCCTGCGGCGGCATCGGCCGGACCTGGCCCCCGACCTCGATCTGGCCGCCCTGGGCCGCCGAGCTCACGGTCAGCGGCAGCCAGCCCTCGGCATCGGGCTGGCCGACCTGCGTGGTCTGCGCCATCTTCATGGTCATCTTCATCGGGCCGCTGCGGGCGATGTTCTCGGCGGCCTGCGCAATCTTGGCGCGTTGCTCGTCGCTGGCCTCGGGGCCGGCTTCCAGGCGCGGCTGCATCGTCATCTGCATGTCGATGAGCTGGCGCTGGTGCTGGCCGGCGCGCGGCGTGGTGTCGAAGGTGATGACTTGGGGCGATTGCGGCGCGGCCTGGGCGACGAGCTGCAGGCCGAACAGGGTGCCGACCAGCGCGAGGCGGAGCGGGGAAGTGGTCACGGGTGCGATCCGATCAGAACAAATGCCGCCGGACTGGCGGCCGGCGCGATCCTAGGGCGATTGCGAAGTTTCAGCGCGCGTACCGCGTGGGTAATTTCAACGTCCTGAGGGCGGCGCAGATGTCGCGGCGCCGGTGCGCGACCCGGCCTGGCGCCGCTACCATCCGCCCGCCCTAACTGTCCTGCCGGTGCGCGCGCCATGCTCAAGCCTTTTGCCCTGACCGCCATCTGCCTTGCCTTTGCGGCGATCGTCGCGCCGGCGCTGGCCCAGGATCAGCAGCCGCCCGCCAAGAAGGCCGACGAGAAGCCGCAGGTCAGGTCGGACGAGAAGGCCGACGCCAAGACCCAGAAGCTGGACCGCGTGGACGTGTCGGGCACGGCCAGCGACGACGAGGCACGGCGCGCCTCCACGGCGGCCAAGATGGTCATCGGCCGTGAGGAGCTGCTGCGCTACGGCGACAGCTCGGTCAGCGAGCTGATGAAGCGGCTGCCCGGCGTGACCACCGGCGGCGTGGCCGGCCGCGGCGGCGACATCCGCATGCGCGGCCTGGCCGGCGGCTACACGCAGATCCTCGTCAACGGCGACCGCATGCCGCCGGGCATGTCGCTGGAGACGCTGCCGCCCGAGCAGGTCGAGCGCATCGAGGTGCTGCGCGCGCCCACGGCCGAGTTCGGCGCCCGGGCCATCGCCGGCACCATCAACATCGTGCTGCGCCAGGCGCCGCCCCGGCTGGTCAACGAGCTGCGCCTGGGCCTGTCCACCGAGAACGGCAATCTGCGGCCCACCGTCAGCTGGAGCCGCAACGACAAGCTCGACGACAAGGGCGTGACGACCTACAACCTCACGCTCAACGCGCAGCAGTCTGACTTCAGCAACGAGGGCCGTGGCCGCAGCGAGATCCACGACCTGCGCAACGGCCGCGACAGCGTGATCGAGAGCCACAACAGCAACGAGAACGTCAACCGTTCGCTGAACCTGAACGGCCGGCTGCAGTGGAAACCGTCCAACCGCGAGCTGCTGGCGATTGCGCCGTACCTGAGCGCTGGCCGTGGCAGCGGCGAGGGCGGCTTTGAGCGCAGCGTCACGCCCGCGCCGCTGCCGGGCGACCCGCTGTCGCGCTTCGACCGCTCCGAGTTCAGCTCTCGCAACAGTTATGCCGGTGGCGGCCTGAGTGGCCAGTGGCATACCGGCATCGGCAAGGAGGGCAAGCTGGAATCCAGCGCCATGCTGGGGCGCTTTCGCAGCAACTACAGCACCGAGAACCTGGAGTTCATGGGCGCGCAGCGGCTGCGTTCGCGTCAGCACGGCGGCGACACGCGCAACGGCAACTGGCGCTTGCGCAGCAAGTTCTCGCAGCCGTTGATGGAAGATCACAGCGCCGTCGCCGGCTTCGAGGCCGAGGGCCGGCGCATGCGGCAGCAGAGCAGTTGCCTTGAGGACGGTGTCGCTTGCGACTACCTGCTGGACTTCGGCGATCAGCTCGACGCCAGCAGCCGCCGCATCGCCGTCTACGCGCAGGACGACTGGAACGTCGGCAAGCAGTGGTCCTTCTACGCCGGCCTGCGCTGGGAAGCCATCACGACCGAGAGCACGGCCAAGAGCTATGCCGTCAGCAACACCTCACGGGTGCTGACGCCGCTGTTCCATGCGCTCTACAAGCTCAGTGACGACCCGAAGAAGAGCCGCGACCAGATTCGCTTGAGCCTCACGCGCAGCTACCGCTCGCCCGAGCTGAACGATGTGATCGCCCGGCCCTATGTGAACTCGCTCTACCCCTGCCCGACCGGCCAGCGCTGCCAGGCGACCAACGAGTTCATCTACTCGGACTACGCCGGCAACCCGCAGCTCAAGCCCGAGCTGGCCACGGGCCTGGACCTGGCCTACGAGCAGTACCTCAGCAAGGGTGGCGTGCTGAGCGCCAACATCTTCGTGCGCCGCATCGGCAATCTGGTGCGGCGGTTCACCGAGCTGGAATCGGACGTCGGCTGGTCGGACGCGCCGCGCTGGGTCTCCCGGCCGCGCAACATCGGCTCGGCGCTCAGCCGCGGGCTGGAGCTGGAGGCCAAGTTCCGGCTGGACCAGTTCCTGGACGGCGCGCTGCCCATCAACGTGCGCAGCAACCTCAGCCTCTACAAGTCGTCGGTGGGTGGCATTCCCGGCCCGCACAACCGCCTGGCCCAGCAGCCGCGCTTCACGGCCAACCTGGGTGGCGACTACCGGCTCAAGAGCCTGCCGCTGGGCCTGGGCGCCAGCCTGAACTACACGCCGGTGACCACGCTGCAGTCCACGCGCGAGGCGGCCACGCGCTCGGCCAAGAAGCAGGTGCTGGACGGCTACGCGAGCTGGAACTTCGACACCAATACCGCGCTGCGCCTGTCGGCCACCAACCTGGCGCCGCGGGACTACCTCAACGACAGCTATACCGTGGCGCCCGAGAAGACGGTTGCCACGCAGAACTGGGGGCGCACCTACACCGTGTGGACGCTGAGGCTGGAGATGAAGGTCTGACGACCCGCGCCGTCAGTCGCGGTAGTTGTTCAGCATCGGATAGCGCCGCGCCACCAGCGCGAACAGCAGCGCCGCCACCAGCGCGAAGCCGGCGAAGAAGAACATCAGGCAGGCCGTCTCGCTGTAGCCGCTGGACTTGATGGCCGCCAGCGCACCGGGGCTCTTGATGCTGACGTTGGACAGCAGCACCCACAGGTTGCCCACGGTCACCGACAGGCTCCAGAACGCCATGATGGTGCCCTTCATGGACTGCGGCGCCTGGCTGTACGCGAACTCCAGGCCGGTGGCCGACACCAGCACCTCGCCCAGCGTCAGCAACGCATAGGGCAGCACCTGCCAGACGATGGTGACCGGGTCGCCCGCGTCCAGCCACAGCTGCAGCATGCCCGCCGTAATCCACGCGAAACCCGCCAGCGCGATGCCCGCGCCCATGCGGCGCAGCGGCGTCACGCGCAGGCCGGCGCGTTCCAGCAGCGGGTACAGCACCAGGTTGTTGAAGGGGATGAGGATCATCACCAGCAGCGGGTTCAGCGCCTGCATCATGGACGACTGGAACCACTCGGGCTTGGCCATCTGGTCGGCCTGCAACACCCAGGTGGAGGCCTTCTGGTCGAACAGCGACCAGAACGGCGTCACCAGCGCGAACAGCACCAGCACGCGCAGCACCGAGCGCACGCCGTCCACGGCCTCATCGGGGTGGATGCCGCGCGCACGGTCCAGCTGCAGCGAGGCGCCCACGCCACCAAAGCCCATCACCAGCACCAGCGCCAGGCACACCGAGGCCACGACACCGAGGCTGGCCATCTGACTCAGGCTGAAGGCCGCGAGCAGCAGCCCTAGCGCGGCGACACCCATGCCCAGCCCGCCGGCCTTCAGGGCCGTCCACACCACCCACATGAAGCTGTGCGGGTTGGCGCCGCGCGGCGGCTGGTGCACGTACTTCTTGCGGCCGCTCCACAGGATCAGCGTCGCCAGTCCCATCAGGATGCCGGGCAGGCCGAAGGCCACGCTGGCACCGTAGTTCTTCAGGATGACCGGCATCAGCAGCGACGCGAAGAAGCTGCCGAAGTTGATGATCCAGTAGAAGGCGTCGTAGACCTTCTGCGCGAGGGACCGGTTGCTCTTGTCGAACTGGTCGCCGACGAAGCTGGTGACTAGCGGCTTGATGCCGCCCGAGCCAAGCGAGATCAGGAACAGGCCGAAGTAGAAGCCCTTGATGTTGTTCTCGAACACCGCCAGGCAGGCGTGGCCCGCGCAGTAGACGAGGCTGAGCCAGAAGATCGTCGGGTACTTGCCGAAGAAGCGGTCGGCCAGCCAGCCGCCCAGCAGCGGGAAGAAGTAGACGCCGATGACGAAGGTGTGGAACACCTCCTTGGCCTCGGCCTTGCGCAGGTCCTCGGGGATGGCCAGCAGCAGGCTGGTCATCATGAACACCGTCAGGATGTTGCGCATGCCGTAGAAGCTGAAGCGCTCGCATCCCTCGTTGCCGATGATGTAGGGGATCTGGCGCGGCATCTTGGCCGCGGGGCGCGCGGCGCTGGTGGCCGCGTCGGGGAGGGCAGTGGTCGTCATGGGGCCTTGGGGTTGGCTCTCGATGTGATGACGCCGCGGGCTTGTGGCCGCGCGGCGTGGGTGGCAGGGGCGAAGCGTATCTCACGGGCCGCCGCCGGGCGCAGGCCTGCCAAGCGCGAAATGCTGCGCAAAAAGGTGGCGCGTGCCGGCAACGGGCCGCTGCCGGGCGCGGACAGGGCGTGCGACAGTCACTGTGCTGCCTCGCGCAGTGCCACGGGGCGAGACCCTCGGTGGCCGTGAGAACAGGGTGATGCGAAGCGCGCGCGAGACGCCGGCTTCGCGTTTGCGTCAATGCTGCGGAGTCAGTCACGGGCGTCTTGTCCGATGCCGGCTGACGGAGAAGAGACAAATGAACCTGAACAACCTGCGCGTGTCGAGCAAGCTCTGGGGCGCCATCCTGCTGCTGATGACGGCCATGCTGCTCATCGCCGGCATCACGCTCAAGCGCGGCAATAGCGTCTACTCCGAGGCCATGGCAGCGGTCGACGCGAGCCATGACCTGATCGAGAAGTCGGCCGTCTGGAAGGGCATGACCGAGACGGCCGTGACCCGCAGCATGGCGGCGGCGGTCAGCAGCGACCCCAGCGTCGGCGAGCTGTTCAAGGACAACCTGGCCAACGACACGGCGCGTGTGGTCAAGCTGCGCGAGCAGATCACGGAACTCGCCAAGACGGACACCGACCAGGCCCAGCTGAAGAAGATCCTGGCCAACGGCGGCGTGCTGCTGGCTGCCAGCAAGAAGGCGCGGGAGCTCGGCGCCGCCGGCGACCAGGCCGGCGCCCGGGAGGTGATCCAGAAGGAATACGTGCCCTCGGTGGCGGCCTACCTGGGCGCCATCGACGAGTTCGTCAAGCTGCAGAAGGACAAGAACGAACGGGCCCAGGCCAGCGCCGCTGACGCCCAGAAGGGCTTGATCCTGTGGAGCTCGCTCGGCGCCCTGGTGGTGATCGGCCTGGGCATGTTCGTCGCGTCCGCCCTGGTGCGCGCCATCCGCCAGCCGCTGCAGTCGGCGGTCGATTTCGCCAAGGCCATCGCCGATGGCGATCTGACCCGGAGCATGAGCGCCGACCGCAACGACGAGTTCGGCGAGCTGCTGAACGCGCTCGGGCAGATGAACGCGTCGCTGGCCCGCATGGTCAGCAACGTGCGCAGCGCCACCGACAGCATCGCCACCGCCTCCTCGGAGATCGCGACCGGCAATACAGACCTGTCCAGCCGCACCGAGCAGACGGCCAGCAACCTGCAACAGACTGCCTCCAGCATGGAGGAGCTGACCAGCACGGTACGCAACACCGCCGACTCCGCCACCACGGCCAACCAGCTGGTCAGCTCCGCCACCGCGGTGGCGCGGCGCGGCGGCGAGGTCGTGTCCGAGGTGGTTTCGACCATGGACGAGATCAACGCCAGCTCCAAGAAGATCAGCGACATCATCGGTGTCATCGACGGCATCGCCTTCCAGACCAACATCCTGGCGCTGAACGCCGCGGTGGAAGCCGCACGTGCCGGCGAGCAGGGCCGCGGCTTCGCGGTGGTGGCCGGCGAGGTGCGCAGCCTGGCGCAGCGCAGCGCCGAGGCGGCCAAGGAGATCAAGACGCTGATCAGCACCAGCGTCGAGAAGGTCGACTCCGGCTCGCGCCTGGTGGCCACGGCCGGCGAGACCATGGGTGAGATCGTCACCAGCGTGCAGCGGGTCACCGACATCATCGGCGAGATCAGCGTGGCCAGCGGCGAGCAGAGCTCGGGCATCGCGCAGGTCAACGGCGCGATCAGCCAGCTGGACCAGATGACGCAGCAGAACGCCGCGCTGGTGGAGGAATCCGCCGCCGCCGCGATCAGCCTGCGCGAGCAGGCGACCAAGCTCGCCGAGGTCGTCAGCAGCTTCCGCGTGTCGGGCGCCAGCCCTGCCGCCATCGTGCATCGCGCGCCCAGCCCGGCCCCCGTGCCGGCCCCGCGGCCTGCCAGCCGTCCTGCGCCCGTCAAGAAGGCGGCGGCTCCCCGGCCGGTGGCAGCGCCCACTCCCGTGAGCCCGCCGCCGCCCAAGGTCGCTGCACCCGCTGCGCCCGCCGCAGACAACGGCGATTGGGAAACCTTCTGAGTCGTGCGCACTGACGCCGCCCGCCGCGCCCTGTCGCGCTGAGGCCGGGCCCGCCCGGCTGCACATCAACCGAAGCGGCGGCCTCGTCGCGTAGCCACTCGCCAGGCGCGACCTGCGCCGGTCAGCCCCTGCGACCGCTGCGCCACACAAGGCGACATTGCGCGCGGAGATTTCTTTCCCCAGCCTTTGGCCTGAAGCCGATGCAAACGCCGCGGCCGCCGCCAGTCCGAGGCTCCTGAAAAAGAAAAACGCCGCGCGGCTTGCGGCCGGCGGCGTTTGGCGGGAGTCAGCGTGAGCTGATCAGGCCTCGAAGGGCAGCTTCACCTGGCTCAGGTCCTTGCGGGTCTCGACCAGCACCAGCGGGCCCTCGTCGACCACCACCACCGGCGCCGGCTCGCGGCCCAGCGGCGCGGGCGCCGGCTCGGCAGCGATGGCGGCCTGGGCGGCGGCAATCTTGTCGGCGTCGGAGTTGACCCACGACAGGCCCGCCGCAGCGGCGATGGCGTTGAGGTCGGCCAGCGGCAGCTTGAAGGCCTCCACGACCGGAGCAGCAACCGGCGCGGGCGCCGGAGTCGGTGCCGGAGCTGCCGCCACCGGGGCGGGCTCGGCGGCGGGCTGGCTCATCGCGGCCTCGATCAGCGAAGACTGCACCGGAGCCGGAGCGGCATCGGCAACGGCTTCGGTGGTGCCTGCGCCCTGGTCCTGACCGTCCACGGCGCCCTCCTCGCGGCGGCCACGGCCACCACGGCGGCGGCGGCGCGGCTCACGGTCGTGGCCTTCGCCGGCGTCGTCGCTTTCGGGGTTCACGGCGGCCGGTGCGGCGTCGGCTTCGACCGGCACGCCGGCGTCGCCTTGCTCGGCGGGCACCTCGGCGGCGGCGTCCGTGCCCTCGGCGCCTTCAGCACCCTGAGCCCGGTCGTCACGGTCGCGGCCGCCACGGCGGCGGCGGCGGCGGCCACCGGAGCGCTCTTCGCCGGCCGGCGTGTCACCACCGGCGACGGGCAGGGCGGCATCGGCCTGGCTGTCGACGAAGGCCGGCGGCGCGTCATGGATGGCGGCCTGGGCTTCGGTCAGCGGTGCGGCCAGCGCCTCGACGGTCTCGACCGGCTGGGCCTGGTTCTGGCGCTCGGCGC
>DASWWC010000259.1:0-5690 GCA_036401055.1 Roseateles sp. | reverse complement strand
CCACGGCGCGGCCTGCAGCCGCTCGGCCCCGCGCACGACGCCGCTGGCGCGCAGGCCTTGCTCGAACAGCCACAGCTCGGCGTCGAAGCCACCGGGATTGCTGAGCCCGTGGGCGCGCTTCAAGCGCGCGGTGAAGCGCCAGCGCTCGCCGGCCGTGATGGCCGGGCCGTCGTAGGCCAGCAGCATCAGCCGCCGCGGCACCTCGGGCGGCAGCGCCGCGCCCGCCGGGCCGACGGCCTCCAACGCGAAGGCGAAGCGCCAGCCCGGCACGCCGCCCTGGCCGGTGACGGCGATCGGCAACGAATCGACCCGGCCCGTCAGCACCAGGTCACGCCCCTCCCAGGCCGGATGCAGCTCGTCCGCCAACCGCCACTCGGCGCGCAACGCCGCTTGTGCGAACGCCAGCGCCGCCACCGCAGCGGCCAACACCAGCCAGTGCCGGCGGCACAGCGCCAGCAGCAGCACGGCCGCGACCACCAGCGCCAGCAGTGCGCCCGCGGGCGGCAGGCTTTCGCAGCGGTGCAGCAGCGCCAACCCGGCCAGCCAGGCCAGGCCCATCGCGACGAGTTCCCGCGCGCCCCAAGGCCTCTGCACCCACGCTCTCCCTGCGTCCGCACCGGGGTGTAGCATGCCGCCGTTTTTCTCTCGCGCCACCGCGCTTCCCCGCATGAGCACCTCAGCCATCCAGGCCAAGCTGGCCGAACTCGGCATCACGCTGCCGCCCGTCGCCATCCCTGCCGCGGCCTACCTGCCGTTCACGCGCACGGGCAACCTGGTCTTCCTGTCCGGCCACATCGCCAAGAAGGACGGCAAGCCCTGGGTCGGCCAGCTGGGCAAGGACGTGGACACCGCCACCGGCCAGCAAGCCGCACGCGCGGTCGCCATCGACCTGCTGGGCACGCTGCAGGCCGCCACCGGTGACCTGGGCAAGATCGTGCGCATCGTCAAGGTCATGAGCCTGGTCAACAGCACGGCCGACTTCACCGAGCAGCACCTGGTCACCAACGGCTGCTCCGAGCTGCTGGCCGCGGTGCTGGGCGACGCCGGCAAGCATGCCCGCAGCGCGTTCGGCGTGGCTCAGGTGCCGATGGGCGCCTGCGTCGAGATCGACCTGATCGCCGAAGTGCGCGACTGATGTTCCACACCCCCTCCAAACTGCCGGCCCGCGCCCTGCTGGCCATGGCCGTGGCCAGCTTTGCTGGCGTCGCCATCGCCTTCGTCGCCCAGCACCAGTTCGGCGTCAAGCCCTGCCCCTGGTGCGTGCTGCAGCGGGCCATCTTCCTGGCCATCGGCACGTTCTCGCTGCTGGGCTGGCTGGTGAGTACCAAGCGCCCGCTGCGCCAGGCGGCGCTGGTCGTCGTGCTGATGCTGTGCGCCGCGGGCCTGACGGCCGCGGTGTTCCAGCACGAGGTGGCCGCGGAGAGTGCCAGCTGCTCCATGGGCCTGGCCGACAAGATCGTCACCGCGCTGGGGCTGGAAGAGGCCTGGCCGGCGATGTTCATGATCACCGCCAACTGCGCCGAGGCCGCGGCCTACAAGCTGCTGGGCCTGCCTTACGAGGTCTGGAGCGGCCTGCTGTTCGCCGGGCTGGCGGCACTGGGGCTGGTGGTGCTGAACAAGCGCTAATCGCCCAGCACCACGCCCTCGCGGCGCGGGTCGGCGCCACCGGCCCAGCCCTGATTGACCCGCATCAGCACCTGCAGGCCGCTGGTCAGGTCGGTCTCGACGACCGCGTGGCCGCGCCCCCGCAGCGCGGCCAGCTGCTCGGCCGTCAGCGCCCCGCGCTCGACGATCAGCGAGCCGCTGTTGAAGTGGCCGAAGTTGGGCAGGTCCACCGCCTGCTGCACCGGCAGCCCCCAGGCCAGCGTGCCGGTGATGACCTTGGCCACGTAATGGATGATGACCGGCCCGCCCGGCGAGCCGGCCACCATGAGGAGTTGGCCGTCGCGGTCGAATACCAGCGTGGGCGCCATGCTGGAGCGCGGGCGCTTGCCGGCCTCCACGCGGTTGGCCACGGGCTGGCCGTCGGCACCGGTGGAGGCCAGCGAGAAGTCGGTCAGTTGGTTGTTCAGCATGAAGCCTCCGGCCAGGCCGGTGCCGCCGTCGCTCATGACGCGGTTGCCAAACGCCGACTCGACGCTGGTGGTCATGGACACCGCACGCCCCTGCGCATCAACGACGCTGATCTGGCTGGTGCCGCGCTCCAGTTGCTCGGCCTGGGCAGCCCAGGCCAGTCTGGTGGGGCCCGGCTCGCCGGCCGCCGCACGGGCCATGGCACGCTCGCCGATCAGCGCGCCGCGATCCTTCAGGTAGGCCGGCGCCAGCAGGCTGAGCCAGTCGCCACCCGGCGCGGTGACGAAGGCCGGGTCGCCGATGAACTGCGCGCGATCGGCGAACGCGAGCTTGGCGGACTCGGCGTAGGCGTGCATCCAGTCGGACGTGATGCCCCGCGCCGCCAGCGCAGCAGGTTGGGTGTCCAGCAGGCCGAGGATCTGCATCAGCGTCAGGTGGCCGGACGTCGGCGGACCGAAACCGCAAATGCGATACGCGCGCCAGTCGTTGCACAGCGGCGGGCGCACCACGGGCCGGTAGCCGGCCAGGTCGGCGGTGCTCAGCAGCCCGGGGCGGGCATGGCCCTTCACGCGGCGCACGATGTCCTCGGCCACCGGCCCCTCGTAAAAGCCCTTGGCGCCCTGCCTGGCGATGCCGCGCAGCACCGCCGCATAGGCCGGGTTGCGCAGCACGGTGCCCACGGCCTTGGGCTGGCCCGACGCGTCGAAGAAGTACGGCCCGGCCTGCGGGTCGCTGCGCAGCGCCGACTCGTTGGACGCCAGCTCGAACAGCCGCGGGCTGATCGCGAAGCCGCGCTCGGCCAGTTGGATGGCCGGCTCGAACAGCCGCGCCCAGGGCAGTTGGCCGTGACGGCGATGGCCCTCGGCCAGCATGGCCAACACGCCGGGTGTGCCGGTGGACAGGCCGCTGAGCACGGCGTCGCGCATGGCCATGGGCTTGCCGTCGGGCTTCAGGAAGAGCGCCGGCGTGGCTGCGGCGGGCGCGGTCTCGCGGCCATCCAGCGCCTGCACCTCGCGGCCGTCCCAGTGCAGCAGGAAGGCGCCGCCGGCGATGCCGCTGCTCTGCGGCTCCACCAGGCCCAGCACCAGCTGCACGGCGATGGCCGCATCCATGGCCGAGCCGCCGGCACGCAGCACCTCCAGCCCGGCCTGCGCGGCCAGTGGATTGGCGGCGGTGACGGCAAAGCGCTGCGCCGGCGCGGTCAGGCCGGCCGCCTTGGCGGTGCGCGTGGTAGCGGCCTCGGGCTGGTCGAGGGCCTGGGCCGGCGCCAGCAGCGAGGCCAGCAGCAGCGGAATCAGTCGTCTGTGCATGAGCCCATCTTAGGCAGGCCGCACAGCCCTCGTCAGTTCACAGCAGCGGCACGCCTGTCTTGCTCTGCGCGAACTCGCGCGTGACGCCCTCGGCCAGCTCGACGACCTGGATGCCGCCCGGCACCACGTCGAACACGCCCAGGTCCGTGATGATGCGGTCCACCACGCCTACGCCGGTCAGCGGCAGCGTGCAGCTGGGGATGATCTTGAAGTCCTCGCTGCCGTCCTTCTTCTTGGCCACGTGCTCCATCAGCACGATGACGCGCTTGACGCCGGCCACCAGGTCCATGGCGCCGCCCATGCCCTTGACCATCTTGCCGGGGATCATCCAGTTGGCCAGGTCGCCGGCCGCGCTGACCTGCATGGCGCCCAGGATGCTGAGGTTGATCTTGCCGCCGCGGATCATCGCGAAGCTGTCGTGGCTGCCGAAGATGCTGCTGCCGGGCAGCGTCGTGACCGTCTGCTTGCCGGCGTTGATGAGGTCGGCGTCGACCTCGTCCTCGGTCGGGAACGGGCCGATGCCCAGCATGCCGTTCTCGCTCTGCAGCCAGACTTCCTTGTCCGCCGGCACATGGTTGGCCACCAGCGTGGGGATGCCGATGCCGAGGTTCACGTAGAAGCCGTCTTCCAGCTCCTGGGCCGCGCGCGCGGCCATCTGATCTTGCGTCCAGGCCATGGCTCAGGCCTCCTTCTTGGGGCTGAGAGTCATCTTCTCGATGCGCTTCTCGGGGTTGGCGTTCACGACGATGCGGTGCACGTAGATGCCCGGCAGGTGGACGGCGTCCGGGTCGATCTCGCCGGTCTCGACGACCTGCTCCACCTCCACGACCGTCAGCTTGCCGGCCATCGCCACGGCCGGGTTGAAGTTGCGTGCCGTGCGGCGGAAGACGAGGTTGCCGCTCTTGTCGGCCTTCCAGGCCTTGACCAGCGACACCTCCGGCAGCAGCGCGCGCTCCATCACATAGGTCTCGCCGTCGAACTCGCGCAGCTCCTTGCCCTCGGCCACCACGGTGCCCACGCCGGTCTTGGTGAAGAAGGCCGGGATGCCCGCGCCGCCGGCGCGCAGCTTCTCGGCCAGCGTGCCCTGGGGCGTGAACTCCAGCTCCAGCTCGCCGGCCAGGTACTGGCGCTCGAACTCCTTGTTCTCGCCGACGTAGCTGGAGATCATCTTCTTGATCTGCCTCGTCTCCAGCAGCTGGCCCAGGCCGAAGCCGTCCACGCCGGCGTTGTTCGAGATGACCGTCAGGTTCTTCGCGCCGCTGTCGCGCAGCGCGGCGATCAGCGCCTCGGGGATGCCGCAGAGGCCGAAGCCGCCCACCGCCAGCAACTGCCCGTCCCTCACGATGCCGCGCAACGCCTCGTCGGCGCTCGGGTACAGCTTGTTCATGCCACCGTCTCCATCAGTGCAATGCAAGGCGCACAGCGTAGCGGCGGCGGCCTACGTATGGCGTTACGTAGAATCGCCTAATCCCTCTGGAGCAAGGAAGCCCATGCCCATCTGGCGCTCGGTCCTCGCAGGCGGTCTGGCCTGGCTGGCCATGACGGCATCGGCCGCGGACCTGGAACTCAGCGGCTTCGGCACGCTGTCGGCCTACCAGGGCGACGACGAGGTGGCCGCCGTGCGGCCCAAGCGCTTCGTCAGCGAAGCGTCGCGCGACGGTGACTGGCGCTGGGATGGCGACTCCGTTCTGGGCGTGCAGGCACGCTGGACGCTGAACGAGCAGCTCCAGTTGGTCTGGCAACTGCAATCCTCCGACATGGTGGACAAGCGCTGGCACCCCAACACCGAATGGTTCTACGTCGGCTGGACGCCCGCGCCCGCCTGGACGCTGCGTGTGGGCCGCCAACCGCTGCCGATGCAGCAGCATTCCGAGACTGGACGCGTGGGCCTCGCACGCGTGAATGTGCGCCCGATGGCATCGGTCTACGAGCTCATTTCCAACGATCCCATCGACGGTGTCGTCCTGAGCTGGAACGGCGACCTGGGCGGCGGCGCGCTGGCCGTCGATGCCGGCCTGGGCCGTGTCGACATCCGCAGCAACTCGGGCCGCGCCGCCGGGCGCTACCTGGCCAGCCTCGGCGCGCGCTGGCAGCGCGGACCGGTCGCGTTGCGCGCCGGCCTGTTGCGCGGCCGCCTGGACCTGCTGGGCTCGTCGCTGGAAAAGCTGGGCGACTCGCTGCGCCTGCCCGGCAGCGGCTGCGAGGCCTGCGGCCCCATCCTCGACGCGCGCCTGCGCACGCAGGACATCGTGTCCCATCGCATCACGCTGGGCCACACGCTGAACTGGGGCCCCTGGACGCTGGACA
>DASWWC010000258.1:0-7506 GCA_036401055.1 Roseateles sp. | reverse complement strand
GCTGGCCCGTGGACGAGCAGGCCCGCGTGCGGCTGCTCCTGCCCTTGATGTCCGCATCGGGCGGCGGCGCCCTGCCGCGCCTGCCGTGGCAGCGCCTGATGCGCGCCGCGTTGGGCGAGGCCGACGACGCCGAGCTGCTGCGCCTGCTGGCGGGCCGCAGTGTGTTCGTCGGCAGCAGCGCCTTCTTCGCCGACGAGGTCATGACGCCGCAGGGCCGCCTGTCCGGCGTGGCGCTGAACGCGGCTGTTTTCGAGGCGCTGGGCGCCGAGCCGCCGCCGCTGCTGAGCGAGCGGGGCGCGCCGGCGTGGGCGCTGAACGCGCTGCTGCTGGTGTGCGGCGCGCTGCCGCTGCTGCTGCGCCACCAGGCGCTGGCGGCCGGACTGGCGATGTTCGCCATCGCGCTGGCGGCCTGGGGCGGTATCGGCCTGGGCCTGCTGGCCACGCCCGCGCCGGCGCTGTACCTGCTCGGTCTGGCGCTGCTGCTGACGGCCATTGCGCACGAGCGCCGGGCGCGCGAACGCGAGCGCGAGCTGACGCGCCAGCGCGAGCTGGCCGAGGCGCGCAGCCGCGCCAAGACCGAGCTGCTGGCCCAGGTCAGCCAC
This sequence comes from Roseateles sp., assembly GCA_036401055.1. Taxonomy (GTDB): domain Bacteria; phylum Pseudomonadota; class Gammaproteobacteria; order Burkholderiales; family Burkholderiaceae_C; genus Pelomonas. The sequence continues at coordinate 6,904 of DASWWC010000258.1, read as the reverse complement.
GAGATGCGCACACCGATGAACGCGGTGCTGGGCTTCAGCGACATCCTGGCGCGCTCGCCGCTGAGACCCGAGCAGGCGCATTACGTGGAGGTGCTGGGCCACGCCGGCCGGCAGGTGTTCGCGCTGATCAACGACCTGCTGGACAACGCGCGCATCGAGAGCGGCCGGCTGGAGCTGGCCGCGCACCCGTTCAACCTGGTGGACCTGGTGGAGCTGCAGCTGGAGCTGCTGCGTGAGCGCGCGCAGAACCAGGGCCTGTGGCTGCGCGTGTTCGCGCGCACCGAGGCCACCGGCTGGGTGCTGGGTGATGCGCAGCGCGTGGGCCAGATCGTCGCCAACCTGGTCGGCAACGCGATCAAGTTCACGCGGCAGGGCGGCGTGACGGTGGAGCTGGCGCGCGACGACGAGGGGCGCGTGCTTCTGAGCGTGCAGGACACCGGCATCGGCATCGCGCCGGAGCGGCTGGAGCACATCTTCCAGCCCTTCGAGCAGGCCGACCCGTCCATCGCGCGCGAGTTCGGCGGCACGGGACTGGGGCTGTCCATCACGCGCAGCCTGGCACGGCTGATGGGTGGCGATGTCCGCGTGCAGAGCCGGCCCGGCGAGGGCAGCCGCTTCGAGGTCAGCCTGGTGCTGCCGGTCGCGTCGCCGCCCGCGGACGAGGTCGGGCCGGAGCGTTCCGATCGCATCGCGCCGGGCCGCCCGCTGCGCCTGCTGCTGGCCGAGGACAACGACGTCAACGTGCTGGTCATCGAAAGCATGCTGGCGCCGCTGGGCCACCACATCACGCGGGCCCGTGACGGCGCCGAGGCGCTGGCGGCGCTGCTCGAGCACAGCTTCGACCTGGTGCTGATGGACATGCAGATGCCGGCGGTGGACGGCCTGACCGCCACGCGCCGGTGGCGGGCCACCGAGGCGGCCGAGGGGCGGCCGCGCACGCCCATCGTCGCGCTGACGGCCAATGCCTTCGACGACGACGTGCGCCAGTCGCTGCAGGCGGGGTGCGACGCCCACCTGACCAAGCCCATCAGCCTGGCCGCGCTGCTGCAGGCGCTGGCGCGCCACGCGCGCATCTGAACCGGCGCGGGCCGTGCGGCCCGTGCTGGAAGTCAGCCCCTAGTTCAAGTGCCGCACGGGCGCGACAGCCTGACTTCCCGCAGGGGAGCGCTGCCCTGGCCCCGCCGAAGACTGCCCGCACCTGAACCAAGGAGCGGCCATGCATCACTCTCTCCATCGCCTCGCGCTCGCCCTGCTGGGCGCCGGCATCACCACGGGCGCGTCGGCCCAGGCCGGCGCGCAGCTGGAACGCATCACCATCACCGGCTCGTCCATCAAGCGCGTCGAGTCCGAGACGGCGCTGCCGGTCAGCGTCATCACGCGCGACCAGATCGTGAAGTCCGGCGCCACCAACGTCGAGGACATCCTGCGCCGCATCGGCGCCAACTCGGCGCTGCAGTCCGACACCACGCAGGGCGCCGGCTATGCGCAGAGCTTCGCCAACCTGCGCGGGCTGGGGCCCAACTCCACGCTGGTGCTGCTGAACGGCCGGCGCATGGCCAACTTCGCGTTTGGCTCCATCGGCGGCAACTCGTCGGTGGACCTGAACAGCATCCCGTTCGCGGCCATCGACCGCATCGAGGTGCTGCGCGACGGCGCCTCGGCCGTCTACGGCACCGACGCGGTCGGCGGCGTCATCAACTTCATCACCCGCAAGGACTACGACAAGGGCGAGCTGACGCTGAAGGTCGGCGACACCGAGGAGCGCATCGGCGGCAAGGAGACCGGCGCGTCGCTCGCCTTCGGCATGGGCGGGCTGAAGACCGACGGCTACAACCTGCTGCTGACGGCCAACGTGAAGAAGCAGACCAAGATCGCCTCCATCGATCAGAAGTGGTACTTGCGCGGGCTGGAGGCCATCCCCGGCTCCGACCCGCCGACTTCCGGACGCTCCTTCCCCGGTCGGCTGGTGGACTTCGGCATCACGCCCGGCGCCTATGCCAACGCGGGGGCCAACTTCAGCGCCTGCGACCCCAACTACAACACCATCCAGACGCTGGCGGCCACCACGCCGAACGGCACGCCCGTCAAGCGCTGCCGCTTCATCTACCCGTCCACGCAGGAAAACCTGCCAGACACCAAGAAGGCCGACGCCTTCGGCCGGCTGACGCTGGACCTGGGCGCCGACTCGGTGGCGTTCTTCGAGGCCAGCTACGCGCGCAGCGAGGGCGTGGGCCGCACGGCCGCCGTGCCCATCGACTCGACGGCCGGCCACGTGAAGGCCGACGGCACCTACCCGTCGTTCGCGCTGCCCATTTCCAGCAAGTACTTCCCGCGCGACCTGCTGCTGAGCCTGGGCTACACGCCGGCGCAGTTCGACACGCTGGGCGGCGGCTTCACCGAGATCGCGATGCGCTCGGTGCCGGTGGGCCTGCGCACCAACAACACGCTGAACGAGCAGACCCGGCTGGTCGCCGGCGTCAGCGGCGTGCGCGCCGGCTGGGACTACGACGCGGGCCTGAGCGTGTCGCAGGCCAAGGGCTCGCTGGACTACTACAACTACCTGCACGAGGGCCGCTTCATCGCCGAGCTGGCCACGGGCGTCATCAACCCCTTCGGCCCACAGGACGCCGCCGGCCTGGCCGCGCTGGACCGGGCGCGCATGGAGGGCCCGATGCGCCGCTCCAAGAGCACCACCTATGCACTGGACGCCAAGGCAAGCACCGAGCTGATGGCGATGGCCGGTGGCCCCATGATGCTGGCGCTGGGCACCGACCTGCGCAAGGAGAAGGCCAACGACCGCCCGGTCAACCCCGACTACGAGCAGGGCCTGCACATCGGCGGCGAGGGCACGGTGCCGGTCACCGCCGCGTCGCGCAGCATCTACGCGGTGTTCGGCGAGCTGTCCATGCCCTTCGCCACCGGCTGGGAGGCAACCGTGAAGGCGCGCTACGACAAGTACAGCGACTTCGGCGGCACCTTCAACCCGGGCGTGTCGCTGCGCTTCCAGCCGTCGCGCCAGCTGCTGCTGCGCGCCAGCGCGGGCACGGGCTTTCGCGCGCCGACGCTGTGGGACGTCAACAGTCCCACCGCCTTCACCAACACGGCCAACTCGCTGGTGGACCCGCAGTGCCCCCCTGGCCAGGCCAACGACCCGCGCTGCGAGACGCAGTTCAACGTGCGCCTTTCCAGCGACCAGGGCCTGAAGCCCGAGAAGTCGCGCCAGTATTCGTTGGGCGCCGTGTTCGAGCCGGTGCGCGACCTGTCCATCGCGCTGGACTACTGGCACATCCAGAAGAAGGACCAGATCGGCGTCATCGGCGGCGACGCCATCATGGCCGACCCGACGCTGTACCAGCGCTACCTCGCCCGCATCCACCGCCTGGCCAACGGCTTCATCAGCTACATCGAGACGCCGGTGGAAAACCTCGGCGAGCTCAAGACCAGCGGCCTGGACCTGGACGTGAAGGCCAGCTGGCCGCTGGGCGGCAACCTGGGCCGGCTGGGCGCCAGCTTCGCCGGCACCTACGTCAACACCTGGAAGCAGCAGAACGGCAAGGGCACGCCCTTCGTGTCGTATGACGGCACGGCCGGCGACGGCGCCGGCGTGCAGCCCGTGCCGACCTGGCAGCACACGCTGGGCCTGGACTGGAACCTCGGCAACTGGAACCTCACGCTGGAGAATGTGTTCGTGAAGGGCTGGACCGAATCCGCCGGCCTGGTGGAGGCCAACGTCGGCCCGGCCGTGGCGCACAAGGTCAAGGACAGCAGCCGCTGGAACCTGGCCGTGGGCTGGAAGCCCATGCCCACGCTGGCGCTGCGCGTGGGCGCGCGCAACCTGCTCGACCAGGATCCGCCGTTCACGGCCGTGTCCAGCTATGGCTCGCACGTGACCGGCTACGCCGGCAGCTTCGTGGATCCGCGCGGCCGTTACTGGTATCTCAGCGCCAGCTACCAGTTCAAGTGACGGCGTCCGATACCTGAGTGATGTACGGGGGCACTGCTTCTGGCTAGAGTCGCCGCGCATCTCACACCGGAGCCCCCCATGATCAACCTGACCGTCAACGGTCGCGCCGTCGCGCTGGACGCCGACCCCGACATGCCCCTGCTGTGGGCCGTGCGCGAGGAACTGAAGCTGACCGGCAGCAAGTTCGGCTGCGGCGCGGCCCAGTGCGGCGCCTGCACCATGCACGTGGCCGGCAGCCCCGTGCGCGCCTGCCTGACGCCCATCTCGTCCATCGCCGGCTCGCAGGTGACCACCATCGAAGGCATTGCCGGCGACAAGGTGGGCCAGGCCGTGCAGGCGGCCTGGGTGGCGCACGATGTGGCGCAGTGCGGCTACTGTCAGAGCGGCCAGGTCATGAGCGCCGTGGCCTTGCTGAAGGGCAACAAGAAGCCCTCCGACGCGCAGATCGACGAGGCCATGGCCGGCAACATCTGCCGCTGCGGCACCTACACCCGCATCCGCGCCGCCATCCACGCGGCCGCGGCCCAACTGGCTTGAGGAGGCTGACATGCTGAACCCCCGTCGCCTCGACCAACTCGCCACCGGCGGCCTGTCGCGCCGCGCCTTCGTCACCACCACCGTCGGCGGCGCCGTCGGCCTGGCCCTGCTGCCGGGCCTGAGCACGGCCCAGCAGGCCAATGCCAAGCCGGGCAGCAAGCCCACCGAGCAGCCGCTGGCCTTCGTCAGCATCGCCAAGGACGGCACCACCACCATCCTGTGCAACCGCATGGACATGGGCCAGGGCATCGAGACCGGCCTGGCCATGATCTGCGCCGAGGAGCTGGAGGCGGACTGGTCCAAGGTCCGCACCGGCTTCGGCGACCAGCAGGGCGCCTATGTCGACCCGATGATGGGCATCCACCTGACCGGCGGTTCCAACTCGGTGAAGAACAGCTACCAGCAGTACCGCGAGCTGGGTGCCCGCACCCGGGCCATGCTGGTGGCTGCGGCCGCGCAGAGCTGGGGCGTGCCGGCTGCGTCGCTGAAGGCCGAGAACGGTGTCATCTCGGGTGGCGGCAAGAGCGCCGGCTACGGCGAGTTCTTCGAGGCCGCCATGAAGCTGCCGGTGCCGGAGGCGGTCACGCTGAAGGACCCCAAGGCCTTCAAGCTCATCGGCAAGCCCACCGGCCTGGTGGTCGCCAAGGCCAAGAGCACGGGCGGCCAGGCTTACGGCATGGATGTCGACCTGCCCGGCATGGTGGTGGCCGTCATCCAGCGCCCGCCGGTATTCAACGGCAAGATCGCCAAGCTGGACTCCGCCGAAGCGCTGAAGGTCAAGGGCGTGAAGGCCGTGCTGCCGGTGACGCTGGACCGCGGCGGCCAGGGCGTGGCCGTGGTGGCCAGCGGCTACTGGGCCGCCAAGAAGGGGCGCGACGCGCTGAAGGTGGACTGGGACCTGGCCGGCATCGCCAAGCCCGACACGGCCGCGCTGACCCAGCAATACCTGGCACTGGCGAAGACGCCGGGCCTGCCCGCGCCCAAGCCCGAGTTCCAGGCCGATGTGAGCGGCTGGAGCAAGGCGCCGAAGAAGATCGTCGCGGACTTCGTCTTCCCCTACCTGAACCATGCGCAGATGGAGCCGCTGGCCTGCACGGTGGACCTGAAGGCCGACCGCTGCGACGCCTACTACGCCGCGCAGATGCCCGGCATCGACGCGATGGCCCTGGCCAAGGCCGTGGACCTGAAGCCCGAACAGGTGCAGGTCCACGTGCAGATGGCCGGCGGCGGCTTCGGCCGTCGCGCCGTGCCGTCCAGCGAATGGCCGCGTGAGGCAGCGGCCGTGGCCGTCGCGCTGGCCAAGGCCGGCCAGCGCGCGCCGGTCAAGGTCATCTGGAGCCGCGAGGACGATGTCAAGGCCGGCTACTACCGGCCCATGACCGTGCACCGCGCCGAGATCGGCTTCGACGCCCAGGGCAAGATCGCCGGCTGGCAGCACCGCATCGTCAGCCAGGGCATCATGAAGGGCACGGCCTTCGAGGCCTGGGGCGTGCAGAAGGGCGTGGACGGCACTGCCACCGAGGGCATGCGCGAGCCCTACGACATCCCGATGAACCTCAGCGTGCATCACCCGGACGTCAACGTGCCGGTGCTGTGGTGGCGCTCGGTGGGTTCCACGCACACGGCCTATGTCATGGAGACGCTGGTCGACGAGATCGCGTTCGCCACCAAGCAGGACCCGGTCGCCTACCGCATGAAGCTGATGCAAGGCAGCCCCAAGGCCGCCCGCCACCAGGCGGCGCTGCAGGCGGCGGTGGACAAGAGCGGCTACGGCAAGCGCAAGCTCAAGGCCGGCCAGGCCTGGGGCGTGGCGGTGCACGAGAGCTTCGAGTCCGTCGTGGCCTACGTCGTCGTCGCCAGCCTGAAGGGCAAGGGCAAGGACCGCCAGCCGGTGCTGCAGGAGGTGCATGCCGGCGTGCACTGCAACCTGTGCGTGAACCCGCGCTCGGTCGAGACCCAGGTGCAGGGCGCGGCCATCATGGCGCTGGGCACGACGATGCCGACGCACCGGGTCACGTTCAAGGACGGCGTCGTGGAGCAGAACAACTTCTACGACATGGCCATGCCGCGCATCACCGATGCGCCCAAGGTCATGACCGTCAGCATCGTGCCCAGCAACGACCCGCCCAAGGGCATGGGCGAGCCCGGCCTGCCGCCGCTGGCCCCCGCGCTGGCCAACGCCGTGGCGCGGCTGACCGGCCAGCGCCAGCGCGAGCTGCCGTTCCGCTTCGCCTGAGCGCGCAGCGGACATGAAAAAGGCGGGCCCTCGCAGTCCGTGTCAAAACGGCTGGAACGAGCGCCAAGAGCAAAACGCCTCGAGTTTCTCGGGGCGGTTTTGTTTGGGTGCATTCAAGCACCCAGTCGAACGTATTTTCCAATGAGGGGATGCGGGGCTGATGCCTC
>DASWWC010000257.1:0-6779 GCA_036401055.1 Roseateles sp. | reverse complement strand
TCGTCCAGCGACACCGGGAACAGGCTGCCCTGGTCTCGACTCTGTCCTTGCACGTAGCCCATAGAACAATGCCCTGCAACTTGCGTTGCAGGGCATTGTCTTCAGGGCTTCAGCTTGGCGTCAGAGTATTGACACGGACTGTTCGGGAGCCTTTTTCGCTTCTTAGAATTCGCCCGCTTTCCCAAGAGGGCGGAAGGCCATCCAGCATGCCCGCCTTGCCGCCCCAAACAACCTCACTCGTCGTTGCAAATGCTCGCCGTGGCCCCAGCCACGGCTGTGCTTTGCGCCTAGATTGAGGCCGTTTGGAGCGCCCTTTCGGGCACGCCTGATGGCCTCCCACCCTCTCACCGAGCGCGCCATGCCCGTCAATCTCTCCGCCCCCGATCCCGCCACCCTGTTGCCCGTGCCGGGCGTGCGCCTTGGCGTGACCATGGCCGGCGTGCGCAAGGCCAACCGGCGCGACCTGACCGTCATCGCGCTGGACGAGGGCGCCGCCGTGGCCGGTGTGTTCACGACCAACCGCTTCTGCGCCGCGCCGGTGCAGGTGTGTCGCGAGCACCTGGCCGGCGGGAGCGCCATCCGGGCGCTGCTCATCAACACCGGCAACGCCAACGCCGGCACCGGTGCCGACGGTCTGGCCCGTGCGCGCCAGACCTGCGAGGCGCTGGCCGGCCTGATCGGTTGCCAGCCGCAGCAGGTGCTGCCGTTCTCCACCGGCGTCATCATGGAGACGCTGCCGGTGGACCGCATCACCGCCGGCCTGCCCGGCGCGCTGGCGGCCTTGAAGGCCGACAACTGGGGCGAGGCCGCCGCCGGCATCATGACGACGGACACGCTGCCCAAGGCCGCGTCGCGCCGCGTCACGATCGGCGGCGTGCCGGTCACGCTGTCGGGCATCTCCAAGGGCGCCGGCATGATCCGGCCCAACATGGCGACCATGCTGGGCTTCGTCGCGACGGACGCCAACATCGCGCCCGCGCTGCTGCAGTCGCTGGTGAAGGAGGCCGCCGATGCGTCCTTCAACCGCATCACCATCGACGGCGACACGTCCACCAACGACTGCTTCCTGCTGATCGCCAGCCGCCAGGCGAAGCATGCCGAGATCACGTCGCTGGACAGCGCCGACGCGAAGACGCTGCGCGACGCGCTGGTCTCGCTGAGCCAGGAACTGGCCCAGGCCATCGTGCGCGACGGCGAGGGCGCGACCAAGTTCATCGCCATCACCATCGAGGGCGGCCGCGACGAGGCCGAGTGCAAGCTGGCGGCCTACGCCATCGCCCACTCGCCGCTGGTCAAGACGGCGTTCTTCGCCAGCGACCCCAACCTGGGCCGCATCCTGGCCGCCGTCGGTTACGCCGGCATCGGCGACCTGGACCAGGGGCTCATCGACCTGCACCTGGACGACGTGCACGTGGTGACCCGCGGCGGCCGCCGGCCCGAGTACCGCGAGGAAGACGGCCAGCGCGTCATGAAGCAGAGCGAGATCACCATCCGCGTGGGCCTGAACCGCGGTACGGCCAGCGCCACGGTCTGGACCTGCGATCTCAGTCACGACTACGTGACCATCAACGCCGACTACCGCAGCTGAGGACATCCCGCCCTGGGGTTTGTGCTGTCAGGGCTTCATCGCATGACCATCGGACGGCTCTGGAAGGGCGGGGACAATTCCGCCCTCTGTTGAACCCAGGACTTCGCACGATGAAGCTCTCCCTGACTGCCGTTACCCTCGCGGCCATGCTGTCCACTGCTGCCCATGCCCAGTCGCTGACCTACCCCGTCACGCGCAAGGTCGACCAGATCGACGCCTACCACGACACGGCGGTCGCCGACCCCTACCGCTGGCTGGAAGACGACAACAGCGCCGAGACCAAGGCTTGGGTGGCCGCGCAGAACGCCGTCACCGACAAGTTCCTCGAAGCCATGCCGCAGCGTCTGCCGGCGCGCCGCATCTACACCGAGCTGTATAACTTCGAGCGCTTCGGCATCCCCTACCGGGAGGGCGGCCGCTACTTCTGGAGCCGCAACGATGGCCTGCAGCAGCAGAACGTGATCTACACGGCCACTTCGCTGCAGGACACGGCAACGGTCGCGCTGGACCCCAACGGTTTCTCCAAGGACGGCACGGTGGCGCTCAGCGGCGTGGTGCCGTCGCGCGACGGCAAGCTGCTGGCCTACGGCGTGGCCGGTGCCGGCTCCGACTGGCAGACCTGGCGCGTGCGCGATCTCGCCACGGGCCAGGACTTGGCCGACAAGGTCGAGTGGGTGAAGTTCAGCACCGCAGCCTGGACGGCCGACGGCAAGGGCTTCTTTTACTCGCGCTACGACGCGCCCAAGGAGGGCGACAAGCTCAAGGGCGCCAACTACTTCCAGAAGCTCTACTACCACCGCCTGGGCACGCCGCAGTCCGAGGACGTGCTGGTCACCGAGAACCGCGACGACAAGGAATGGGGCTTCGGCGCCGAGGTGTCCGACGACGGCCAGCTGCTGCTGATCAACGTCTGGAAGAGCGCCGGCAGCAAGAACGGCCTGCTGGTGCTGCCGCTGCCCAAGGGGGCGTTCGCGGGCGGCAAGCCGCAGCCCATCACGCTGGACTTCGACGCGAGCTACAACCCCGTGGCCGTGACCGGCGGCAAGCTGGTCGTGCGCACCGACAAGGGCGCGTCGCGCGGCAAGCTCATCGCCATCGACCTGAAGAATCCCGCGCCGGCCGGCTGGAAAACGCTGGTGGCCGAGGGCCCCGACGCCATGACCGGCGCCTCCGCCGTGGGCGGCCGCTACCTGCTCAGCTACCTGAAGGACGCCGCGACGCTGGTGCGCGTGCACGGCGCCGACGGCAAGTCGCTCGGCGAGGTCAAGCTGCCTGGCATCGGCACGGCCAGCGGCTTCGGCGGCCGTTGGAACGACACCGAGACCTTCTTCAGCTACACCAGCCTGACCACGCCGTCCGAGGTCCATCGCTACGACGTCAAGACCGGCAGGACCTCGCTGTTCAAGAAGCCCAAGACCGCCTTCAACGCCGACGAGTTCGAGACCCGCCGCGAGTTCGTCACCAGCAAGGACGGCACGCGCTTCCCCATCTTCATCGCCGCCAAGAAGGGCCTGAAGCTGGATGGCAGCAACCCCACGCTGTTGTACGGCTACGGCGGCTTCAACATCAACATGACGCCGGGCTACGGCGTCACGGCGGCCACCTGGCTGCGCATGGGTGGCGTCTACGTCGTCGCGTCCACGCGGGGCGGTGGCGAGTACGGCTCGGCCTGGCACGACGCCGGCACCAAGCTGCGCAAGCAGAACGTGTTCGACGACTTCATCGCCGCCGGCGAATGGCTGGTCAAGCAGAAGATCGCCAGCCCGGCCACGCTGGCCATCAATGGCGGCTCCAACGGCGGCCTGCTGGTGGGTGCCGTCGTCAACCAGCGCCCCGACCTGTTTGCCGCCGCCGTGCCGCAGGTGGGCGTGATGGACATGCTGCGCTACCAGCACTTCACCATCGGCTGGGCCTGGGCCAGCGACTACGGCACCAGCGCCGACAGCCCCGAGATGTTCAAGGCGCTGCACGCCTACTCGCCGCTGCACAACATCAAGTCCGGCGCCAAGTACCCGGCCGTGCTGGTCACGACTGCCGACCACGACGACCGTGTCGTGCCGGCGCACAGCTTCAAGTACACGGCCGCGCTGCAGGCCGCCGACACCGGCGCGGCGCCCAAGCTGATCCGCATCGAGGTCAACGCCGGCCACGGCGCAGGCAAGCCCACCTCGAAGATCATCGAGGAGCGCAGCGACGTGCTGGCCTTCATCGCCAACACGATGAAGCTTGAGGTGAAGTGAACACGGTCCTGCGTGACCTGGGCGTCGGCGATGTCGACGCCCTCATCCAGCTGTATCAGCACCTGAACGCCGGCGACGCGCCGCCTTCCGAAGAGGCGGTGCGCGCCGTGTTCTCACACCCGGGGTTGCGCTACTTCGGGGTGTTCGATGGGGCCCAACTCATCGCGAGCTGCAACCTCGCCGTCATTCCCAACCTGACGCGCGGCGGGCGCGGCTACGGCGTCATCGAGAACGTCGTCACGCACGCCGACCACCGCGGCCAGGGGCACGGCCAGGCCGTCATCCGGCATGCCATCGCGCAGGCCTGGGCCGTCGGCGCCTACAAGGTCGTGCTGACGACCAGCCGCAAGGACCCCGCCGTGTGGGCCTTCTACGAACGCTGCGGCTTCGACTCCGGCGACAAGCGCGCTTTCGTCATCCGCCGGCCGGCGGCCTGACCGCGCTCACCACTTCATCTCGCCCTTGTTGACCTTGGCGCCGATGTCCAGCGCGATGGGCAGGCCGGCGTCCGGGTAGGCCTGCTGCATCGTCGTGATCAGCGCGGCGGCGTTGGCGGCCTTGGGCAGTTCGGTCTCGAAGCGGGCCAGGTAGTCCTGCGTCCAGGTCAGCGCCGTCACGTCCTGCGCCGCACGGGCGCGGCTGTGGCCGGGGATGACGCGCAGCGGCTGCAGCGCGGCCATCGTGCCGAGCTTGGCGCTCCAGGCCGCGCGTTCCTGCGTGGTCTGCGTGTCGGCCGTCCACACATGCAGGCCGGCGAACACGTTGACGCCGCCGGCGATGGTGCGCAGCGACGGGATCCACACATAGCTGCGGTGCGCCAGCGCATCGTCCAGGCCGCGGATCTCCAGCTTCTCGCCTTCCAGCTCGATGACCGGCGTGGCCAGCGCCTCGGGCAGCGGCACGGCCTGCGGCGCGTTGGCGCCCAGGCGCGGGCCCCAGACCTGCAGCTTGGTCGCCAGCGTGGCCTCAATCTTCTTCAGTGTCGGCGCCGTCGCGACGACGCGCGCCTGCGGGAAGTAGGTCTTCAGCACGCCGATGCCGAAGTAGAAGTCCGGGTCGGCCTGGCTGATGTAGATGGTCTTCAGCGTCTTCTTGCTGTCCAGCACCATGCCGGCGATGCGCAGCGCGTCGGCGCGCGTGAAGCCGGTGTCCAGCAGCACGGCATCGGTCTTGCCGGACACGAGCACGGCGTTGACGTGGAAGCTGCCGGCGTCGGCGTTGTAGACCTGCAGGTTCAGCGGCGCCGTGGCGCCCGCCTGGGCGTGGGCGGCGGTCATGTGCAGCGTCATGGCGGCCAGCGGCAGGGCGAGACGGCGCAGGGTGCGGAGGGAGTTCATGGCGTTTCTGGTCTTGAGGTTGCGATGGACGCCACTCTATTGACTCCGTTTGAATCGATAAACATCGCTAGAGTCGATGGTTTGTCAACCATATCGATCAAATCATGGACAGGCTGACGGCTATGCGCGTCTTTGTGGAAGTGGCCGAGCGCGCCAGCCTGACCCAGGCGGCGGACGCGCTGGACATGTCGCGCGCCATGGCCTCGCGCTACCTGGAGAGCGCCGAGCGCTGGCTGGGCGCACGCCTGCTGCAGCGCACCACCCGGCGCATCAGCCTGACCGAGGCGGGCGAGGCCGCGCTGCTGCGCTGCCGCCAGATGCTGGAGCTGGTCCGCGAGACCGAGGCCGCCGTCGGCGAGCAGGGGCTCGCGCCGCGCGGCCGGCTGCGCGTGACGGCCAGCGCGTCGCTCGCCCAGGCCCGGCTGGCCGCCGTGGTGGCCGACTTCCTCGCGCTGCATGCCGACTGCGAGGTCGAGCTGGTGGTGCTGGAGCGCGCGGTCAATCTCGTCGAGGAGCGCATCGACCTGGCCGTGCGCATCAGCAACCAGCTCGACCCGGGTCTGGTCGCCCGGCCGCTGGGGCGCTTCCGCTCGGTGCTCTGCGCGGCGCCCAGCTACCTGGCCGGCGCGGCACCGCTCGCGACGCCCGACGACCTGCGCCAGCACCGCTGCGTGACCCACGCCTACGTGAACCGCAACGACTACACGCTGCAGCAGGACGGCCAGTGGCTGCGCGTGCCGGTGCGTTCGGTGCTGCAGAGCAACGACGCGGGTGTCATGCACCGCGCCGTGCTGGCCGGCGCGGGCCTGGCCATCCTGCCGGACTACCTCGTCGAGGATGACCTGCGCGCCGGGCGGCTGCAGCGCCTGCTGCCGAACTGCGAGCCCGAGTCGCACGCCATCCACGGCGTCTACCTGTCGCGGCAGTACCAGCCGCTGGCGCTGCGGCTGCTGCTGGACTTTCTGGCCCAGCGACTGGGCTAGAAGTTCACCGCCTTGGTCTTCAGCCCGCGCGCCACCAGCGTGGCGTTGATGAGCTGGGCCTGCTCGCGGCTGGGGAAGGGCCAGATCGTGGCGCGCCAGCCTTCGGGCGTCTTGATGACGTCCGCCTGCAGTGCGTCGGGGTTGCTGTGCACACCCACCAGGCCGGCCTTCATCTTGGCCAGCAAGGCCTCGGCATCGGCCTTGCTGCCGGCGGGGCCCACCAGCGCCACGGCCTGCTTGCCGGGCGCTTCGGCCAGGCGGGTCAGGCGCGGGTCCGGCGGCTCGGCGGCCTTGGGGATGAGCTCGGGCGGTTTCTCTGCGGGCTTGTCGGCGGGCTTGTCGGCGGGCTTTTCCACCGGCTTCTCGGCCGGCTTGTCCGCCGGCTTGCCTCCGCCCAGCAGCGGCGGCAGCGTCTTGCCGTCGGTGCGCTCCACCAGGCGCGGCCGGATGTCGGGCACGGCGGGCTCGCCGGCATCACCGGCCGACGCTGCCGAAACGGCGACAGCGGACGATGCCGCAGCGGAAGCCGGCTCGGCCGGGCCGGAGGCCGGCTCCGATGCGGCCAGTGGCGCGCACGGCGCGGCGGCCGGCATGACTGGTGCCGAGGCGGGTGCCGACGCCGCCGAGGCCG
>DASWWC010000256.1:0-32289 GCA_036401055.1 Roseateles sp. | reverse complement strand
TGCCGGCGCCGCGCGTGGTGCGACCCATGCGCCGCGCCTGGCCGTGCAGCACCGCGTGCTCCAGCGCCGTGCGGCTCAGGCCGCGCTTGCCGAAGGGCAGGTCGCCGGTGGCCAGCTCATAAAGCATGACGCCCAGCGAGTAGATGTCGCTGGCCACGCCGACCGCGTCGCCGGTGATCTGCTCGGGCGCGGCATAGGCCGGGGTCAGGCGGCGGCCGGTGATCTGCGTGAGTTGGTGGTCGGACTGGTAGCCCGAGTCGTCCAGCAGGCCGGCGATGCCGAAGTCCAGCAGCTTGGCGTGGACCGCGCCGGCGCCGTGGGCCGCCTGGCCACAGTCCACCATCACGTTGCTGGGCTTGAGGTCGCGGTGCACGATGAGCTGCGCATGCGCATGCTCCACGGCGCGCGCCACGTCCAGCAGCAGCTTCACGCGCTCGTTCAGGCCCAGGCGGTTGACGCGCGCATGTTCGGACAGCGTGCGCCCGTTCACGTACTCCAGCACCAGGAAGGCGCGGCCGTCGTGCTCGCCGGCGTCCAGCAGCCGCGCGATGCCGGGGTGGGTCAGTCGGCCCAGCAGCGCGCGCTCGCGGGCGAAGCGGGCGGCCAGGCCCGGGCTGGCGAGGTCGTCGCGCAGCAGCTTGATGGCGGCCTCGCCCTGGTAGAGCCCATCGGCCCGCTCGGCGCGCCAGACCTGGCCCATGCCGCCCTCGCCCAGCAGCTCGGCCAGGCACCAGGCGCCCAGGCGGTCGCCCGGCTGCGGCGGCGGGCGCGCAGCCTCGGGGCTGTCGGCCAGGGCATAGGCCAGTTGCGCCTCGAAGCCGGGCTGGCCGACCAGCACGGTGGAGTCGTCGTCGGGCAGCGAGGCCAGCATGCGGCGCAGCCGCAGCGCCAGCTCGGGCGGCTGCAGCGCGGCCAGCCGTTCCTCGCGCTCGCCGGTGGGCAGGTCGGCCAGTTCGTCGAACAGCGCGGACAGGCGCTGCCAGTCGTCCGCTTGCAGGCCGGCGTCCATCAGTAGACGGTGGTGGGTGGGTCGCCCAGCAGCTCCTGCAGCAGCGCGCGCGCCTTCAGCAGTTCGCGGTTGATGGTGCGCGTTGACAGGCCGCGCAGCTCCGCCACCTCGGCGATGGACAGGCCCGCGAAGCCGATCATCTCGATCAGCTCGTACAGGCCGGTGTCCAGCGCGCGCAGGCGGACCAGCGCCTGGTCCAGCCCGATCAGGTCCACCGCCTGGCTCTGCACGGCGGCCACGTCGCCCGCGGCGGACAGCGTCACCATGACGGCGTCGCCGCCGCGCTTGTCGCGGCCCTCGGTGCGCAGGTGGTCGATGACGACCGAGCGCAAGACCTGGCCCACATAGGCGAAGAACTGGCCGCGCGACTCGCCCTGCAGGCCCTGCTGGTCGGCCATGCGCAGGAAGCCCTCGTGCACCAGCGCGGTCGTGTGCAGGCCCGCCACGCGGCCGTTGGGCCCGCTCTGCGCCAGGCGCAGCCGCGCGACACGCTTGATCTCGGGGTACAGCGCCGCGTAGAGCTGCTGCAGCGACGCGGCATCACCGCGTGCCGTGCCGGCGAGCAGTTGGGTGATGGGCGCCGTGCTCACGGCGTCACTCGGCCTGGAAGGCGGCCAGCGCGGCGGCGATGTCGGCGTCGCTGGCTTCGCGCGTCACCGGGGCATCGGCCACCAGGCCCTCGCGCTTGAGCCGCGCGACCCACTGGCCGGCGTCGCGGCCCTGCTCGAAGGCGCTGCTCTGCAGCAGCAGTGCGCCGTCAGCCGACAGCAGCTTGAAGTAGAACTTGCCGTCGGCCTCGCGGTACTGCTTGAACACCGGCAGCGCGGCCTTCTCGGCCTTGGCCTGGGTGGTGGCCGCGGTGGACGTGTAGGGCCGCAGGCCCACGGCCTCGCGCAGCTGCTTCAGGAAGGGCACGGCAATGGCGCGGGCCTTGGCGGCGCCGGCCTGCAGGATGGCTTCCAGCTCGGCCGGGTTGGCCATCAGCGCGTCGTAGCGGGCGCGCATGGGGCCGATCTGGCCTTCGATGAGGTTGACCAGCTGCTGCTTGGCCTCGCCCCAGCCCAGGCCTTCGCGCAGCGCCGTGCGGAAGGCGGCACGCTGCTCCGGCGTGGCGAAGGCGTCGTAGAGGGCCACGAGCGCCTGCCCCTCGGGGTCCTTGGGCTCGCCCGGCAGCTTGCTGTCGGTGACGATGCGCGCGATCGCGTCCTTCAAAGCCTTGGCGCCGCCCTCGAACAGCGGGACGACGTTGTCGTAGCTCTTGCTCATCTTGCGGCCGTCCAGGCCGGGCAGCAGCTCCATCTCGGCGTCGGTCACGGCCTCGGGCAGCACGAAGAACTCGCGCCCCTGGCCGAACAGGTGGTTGAAGCGCTGCGCCACGTCGCGCGCCATCTCGATGTGCTGCACCTGGTCCTTGCCCACCGGCACCTTGTGTGCGTTGAACATCAGGATGTCGGCCGCCATCAGCACGGGGTAGCTGAACAGGCCCATGCTGACGTTGGCGTCGGGGTCCTCACCGGCGGCGACGGCGGCGTCCACCGCCGCCTTGTAGGCGTGGGCGCGGTTCATCTGACCCTTGGCCGTCACGCAGGTCAGCAGCCAGGTCAGCTCGGGGATCTCGGGGATGTCGCTCTGGCGGTAGAGCGTCACGCGGTCGGTGTCCAGGCCGGCGGCCACCCAGGTGGCAGCGATGGCGCGGCTGGAGCGCGCGATGCGGTCCGGCTCGTCGCACTTGATCAGCGCATGGAAGTCGGCCATGAAGAAGAAGCTCTCCACGCCGGGCGCGCGGCTGGCCGCCACCGCCGGGCGGATGGCGCCGACGTAATTGCCGAGATGCAGGGTGCCGGTGGTGGTGATGCCGGTCAGGACGCGATGAGCCATGGGTTTGGTGAAAAGTAACCAAACCGGATTGTGGCCTCTGCCGTGCCTCAGCTGCGCCTGCGGGCTGGGGGGGCGGCGACCGAGGCGCGCCAGGTGACCGAGATGTCGAACTGGCGCGAGACGGGCAGCTCCATGTCGTAGCAGCGGTTCAGCAGCCAGTGCAGGCCGGCCAGCGCCACATCGCGGCTGGGGATGTGCACGGAGCTCAGGCGGGGTGCCGCGAATTCGGCGCTGGGAGAGTCGTCATAGCCCAGCACCGAAACCTCGTGCGGCACCGACACGCCGCGTTCCTGGAAATGGGACAGCAGGCCGATGGCCATCTCGTCGTTGGCGCAGAACACGGCGGTGGGGCGCTTCTTCAGCGCCAGCAGCGTCTCGGCGGCGTCCCAGCCGGCCTGGTTGGAGAAGTCGCCGGGCACGGTGACGACCTTGCCCATGTCCAGCCCGCGCGCGGCCAGCTCGCCCATGAAGCCGGCCAGGCGGGCGACGTTGTCGGGCGAGGTCGTGGGGCCCGACACGACCGCGATGTCCTTGTGCTTGTGCTGCAGCAGCGCGCGCGCGGCCTGCACGCCGCCCTGCACGTGGTCGGCCATGAAGCACTGGTCCTTGATGCGGTCGAAGTTGCGGTTCAGCACCACCACCTGCTTCTGCGCGGGGCCCAGCGCCTTGATGTCCTCGTCCTGGATGGCGTTGGACAGCACGATGAGGCCGTCGCAGTCGCGGTCCAGCAGGAAGCGCATGCCCTCGTTGGTCTCGACGCGCTCGTCGTCCAGGCCGTCGCCGAACGCCACCACCATGTGCAGGCCCTGGCTGCGCAGCACCGTGTCGATGACGCGCAGGATGGGCGTGTAGAAGGTGCCGCGCAGGAAGGGGATGTAGACGCCGATCAGCTTGGACGTGCCGTTGCCCAGCGAGCGCGCCGCATGCGAGGGGCGGAACTTCAGCTGCGCGATGACCTTGCGCACGCGCTCGGCCGTGGCGGGTGCCACGGAACCGTTTCCGCTGATGACGCGCGACGCGGTGCCCACGCCCACGCCGGCCAGCCGCGCCACATCCTTGATCGTTGCCATGCGCCCCCTAGATCTGCGGCGCGGATTGGATCACAGGGGGCACAGGGGCTGCGGGTCGGCCGGGTCGGGCAGCGGCTGCATGACCGCCCGGGTCTCCTTGCCACTCAGGCCGCCACCGACCGGCCACTGCGGCTTGGCGGCATGCACGCTGAACTGGCAGGGCCCCGACGGCCACGGGAACGACAGCCGGCCGGTGAAGCCAGGCCAGGTCTTGCCGGCGTCCGGCGCGACCAGCGCGTCCACCAGCCCCGCGCCCTCGGTGCCGGGCAGCCAGGCGGCGACGAAGGCGTCGCTCTTGTTGAGCAGGTCGTTCACGTACAGCGGGCGGCCCGAATACAGCAGGCTGATGACCGGCGCGCCGCGACCGGCGACCTTCTGCAGCACGGCCAGGTCTTGCGGGTAGCGCTTGCTGTGGCGCAGGTTCTCGGTGATGCGGATGTCGCCCTCGCCCTCGGCATACGGCGCCTCGCCGATGACGGCCACGACGGCGTCGAAGCGGGCCGGGTCGTGCTTGCTGCCGTCCACGTCGAACGTGACCTGCGCGTCGCCCAGCCGCTGGCGCAGCGCGGCCAGCAGTGTGGTGCCCTGCGGGAAGTCGGCATTGGTCGCGTCGCGCGCCTGCCAGCTGACGCTCCAGCCGCCGGCCTGCTGGGCCATGCTGTCCGCCGCCGCGCCCACCACCAGCACGCGCGCCGTGCGCTTCAGCGGCAGCAGCCCCGGCTTGTGCTTCAGCAGCACCAGCGACTCGCGCACCGCGCGGCGCGCCAGCTCGGGCGTCTGCAACGCCTCCACGGTGGCCGGCACGCTGGACGTGATGGCCATGCTGAATTTCACGCGCAGGATGCGGCGTACCGCGTCGTCCAGCCTTGCCATGGGGATGCGGCCCTGTTCCACGGCGCGCACGGTGTTGTCGAAAAAGGCCTTCCAGTGGAAGGGCACCATGACCACGTCGATGCCGGCGTTGATGGCTTCGGGGCAGTCCTCGTTGCGGCAGCCGGGCACCTGGCCCACGCCGTCCCAGTCGCTGACGACGAGCCCGTCGAAGGCCAGGCGCTCCTTCAGCACGCCGGTCAGCAGCGTCTTGTTGCCGTGCATCTTGCCGTGCTCGACGTAGGCGGCCGTGTCGGTCCAGCTGTTGAACGAGGCCATCGCCGTCAGCACGCCGGCGTCCAGCGCGCCGAGGTAGCCGGCGCCGTGCACCTGGGCCAGCTCGGCCGGCGTGGCGTGGCTGACGCCCTGGTCGATGCCGCGGCGCGTGCCGCCGTCGGCGACGTAGTGCTTGGCCGTGGCCAGCACGCCGCGGCCGTCCTTCAGGCCGTCCTGCAGGCCTTCCACGGCGGCCCGGCCCAACTGGCGCACCAGTGCCGGGTCGCTGCCGAAGCTCTCGTAGGTGCGGCCCCAGCGCACGTCCTGCACGACGGCCAGCGTCGGCGCGAAGGTCCAGTGCAGGCCCGACGCACGCACGGCGCGGGCGGTGGCGCGGCCGATGTCACGCACCAGGTCGGCGTTGCGCGTGGCGCCCAGGCCGATGTTGTGCGGGAACAGCGTGGCGCCACGCACGTTGTTGTGGCCGTGGACCGCGTCCGTGCCCCAGATCAGCGGGATGCCCGGCGTGGCCTGCAGCGCGGCGGCCTGGAACTTCTCGGACAAGGCCTTCCACTGCGCCGGCGTGGCTGCGCGGTCGTTGCCGGGCCAGCCGCCGCCGCCATTGAGGATGGTGCCGATGGCGTACTCACGCACCTGCTCGGGCGTGATCGCGCGGATCTCGGGCTGCACGATCTGGCCCACCTTCTGGCGCAGGCTCAAGCCCTTCAGCGCCGCCTCCACGCGTGCCTCCAGCACAGCGTCGCGCTGCGGCTGGCGTGCCGGCCAGGCCTGCACGATGGCATCGGTTCCATCGGCCGTGGCGCCGGCGCCGGCCAGCAGCAGGGCGGTGGCGAGGAAAAGGGGTGTCTGTCTCATCGTTGTGGCCTTCATCGGGGACGCGACGGTAGTGGCTGAAGCGAAAAAACGTCAACCCCTGGGCGCGTTCTGTTGACAAGGCATTTGCCCGCCGATTAGATTGGCGCCGAGTTTGGAACCGGTTCCAAATGGAATCGATATCCAGGCCGGCGAACAAGACGAACCAGACCCAGGAGACAAACAATGACCCGCTCCACCCTGCGCGCCGTCGGGCGCGCCCTGCCGCCCGGTCGGCGCCCCAGCCTCACCCCCGTCGCTGCGGCCGCGCTGCTGTGCGCGCCGCTGCTGGCCGCCGCCCAGGCCGCGCCGTCGGCCCAGCAGCTGGACACCGTCACGGTGACCGGCTTCCGCGCCAGCCTCGAATCGTCCATCAGCACCAAGCGCAATGCGGACGCCATCGTCGAGGCGATCTCGGCCGAGGACATCGGCAAGCTGCCCGACGTGTCCATCGCCGACGCGATCTCGCGCCTGCCGGGCCTGACGGCCCAGCGCGTGGCGGGCCGCTCGTCAGTCATCAGCATCCGCGGCATGGCGCCGCGCTATGGCGTGACGCTGCTGAACGGCCGCGAGATCGTCTCCACCGGCGACAACCGTTCGGTGGAGTACGACCAGTTCCCGTCGGAGCTGATCAACGCCGCTACCGTCTACAAGACGCCGGACGCCAGCCTGTCGGCGCAGGGCTTGTCGGGCACGGTCAACATGAAGACGCTGCGGCCGCTGGACTTCGGCACGACGCAGGCGGTCATCGGCGGCCGCGTGGAGCGCAACTCCAATGGGTCGCTGAACCCGGAGATCTCGGGCAACGGCAACCGGCTGAGCGCGTCCTACGTGACGCAGTCGGCCGACCGCACCTGGGGCGCGGCCGTGGGATTTGCGCACCTGGATTCGCCCAACCAGGAGAAGCATTACAAGAGCTGGTGGTGGGCCAACACCAGCGTCTGGGGTTCGCCGCTGCCCGGCACGCCGACGGATTCCGTGGCGCTGCAGGGCTTCGAGCTGGGCGCCGCGTCCTCGCGCCAGAAGCGCGACGGCCTGATGGCTGTGCTGGAGTACAAGCCCGGCAACGGCTTGCACAGCACGCTGGACCTGTACTACTCCAAGTTCGACCAGACCGAGGCGCGCCGCACGGTGATGGCGGACATGTCGGTCTGGGCTGGCGCCAGCTGGAGTGGCGCGCAGACCACCGTCGTCAATGGCGACAAGCTGGTCACGAGCGGCACGGCCAACAACGTCAACCCGGTGGCGCTGACGACCTTCAACCAGCGCAAGGACGATATCCGTGCGCTGGGCTGGAACAACGAGCTCAAGTTGGCCGACTGGAAACTGGTGGCCGACCTGAGCTGGTCCAAGGCCAAGCGCACGGAGCAGAACGCCGAACTGGCGGCGGGTTCGCCCACGCGCGTCAGCCTGGGCCTGGCCAACATTGCCAGCGGTGACGGCATCTCCACGTTCAACCCGACCTTCGACTACGGCGACGGCAACAAGGTCATGCTGACCGACCCGCCGGGCTGGGGCCGTGACGGCCGCAGCCAGTTCCCCAAGGTGGGCGACGAGATCAAGGCGCTCAAGCTCAGCGCCGGCCGCACGTTCGATGGCTTCCTCAGCAGCATCGAGGGCGGGCTGGACTACTCAGAGCGCGACAAGCGCATGAACCGCACGGAGGTCAACTACAACCTGAAGAACAACCGCGCGCCGGTGCTCATCCCCGCCAACCTGCTGCGCACGCCGACCGACCTGGGCTTTGCCGGCAGCCCCATCCGCATGGTCAATTTCGACCTGCCGAGCGCGCTGGGCCTGTACGACGTGGTGCCATCGTCGGCCGACCAGGCGCCGGGCCGCATCTGGTCCGTGCACGAGAAGGTCACGGCCGCGCACGCCAAGCTGGGCTTCGACGCCGAATGGGGCGTGCCGCTGCGCGGCAGCCTGGGCCTGCGCGTGGTGCACGCCAAGCAGTGGAGCAACGGCTTGCTGTGGAATCCCAAGACCAACCAGAGCGATCCCAGCACCGGCGGCACCAGCTACACCGACGTGCTGCCCAGTCTCAACCTCGCGGCCGACTTGACGGAGCGCACCGTCGTGCGCTTCGGCGCGGCCAAGGTGCTGGCGCGGCCCAACATGGAGGACATGCGCGCCGGCTTCTCGGGCATCACCGTAGGCGAGCAGGACCGCCGCTGGTCGGCCAACGGCGGCAACGCCAAGCTGGAGCCGTGGCGTGCCGATGCGGTGGACCTGTCGGTGGAGCACTACTTCAGCAAGCGCAGCTATGTGGCGGCCGCGGTGTTCCACAAGCACATCACCAACTTCGTCTACGGCCAGGGCATCCCGTTCGACTTCACGGGCTTCCCCAACCCGACGCAATGGACGCCGCAGAGCAACATCGGCACGCTGAACACGCAGGCCAACGGCCAGGGCGGCATGATCGCCGGCACCGAGCTGAGCGGCTCGCTGGACGCCGGCCTGATCAGCCCGGGGCTGGACGGCATCGGCGTCAGCTTCAGCTACTCCAACACGCGCAGCTCGCTGCACGAGGAGAACAACGTCAGCAAGCCGCTGGACGGCCTGTCGGGCGTGGCGACCAACTTCACCGTCTACTACGAGCGCCACGGCATCTCGGCCCGCGTCGGCAGCCGCCACCGCTCGCCCTTCGTCACGACGGTGCGCGGCACCTTCGGCGAGAACGTGCCCAGCATGATCTCGGGCGAGACCATCATCGACGCGCAGGTGGGCTATGCGTTCGAGACCGGCGCCTTCAAGGGCCTGTCGCTGACGCTGCAGGTCAACAACCTGCGCGATCGACCCTACCGCACCCGGGTCGGCATCTCGTCGGGCGCCAGCGACCCGAACTCCACGCTGCCCGAACGCTACACGTCCTATGGGCGACAGGTGCTGTTCGGCGGCACGTACAAGTTCTGATCCTTCCTGTTCCTGAAACCGCGCCGGCTCCGCCGGCGCCTCACCCTCGCCAGCATGAGCTTCAACAACGCCCCGACCCGCAAAGACTTCCCCGCCGACTTCCGTTGGGGCGTGTCCACCTCCTCCTTCCAGATCGAAGGCGCCGGTCAGGAGGACGGCAAGGGCGAGTCCATCTGGGACCGCTTCTGCAAGGAGCCGGGCCGCATCCGCGATGGGTCCAACGGCAACGTCGCTTGCGACCACTACCACCGGTACCCGCAGGACCTGGACATGGCCAAGGGCCTGGGCGTCAACGCCTACCGCTTCTCCATCGCGTGGCCGCGCATCCTCCCCAACGGCCGCGGCGCCGTGAACGAGGCCGGCCTGGCCTTCTACGACCGTCTGGTGGACGCCATGCTGGAACGCGGCCTGGACCCGTGGGCCACGCTGTACCACTGGGACCTGCCGCAGGCGCTGCAGGAGCAGGGCGGCTGGACCTCGCGCAACACGGTCGCGGCGTTCCTGGAGTACACCGACGTCGTCACCCGCCGCCTGGGCGATCGCGTCAAGCACTGGATCACGCACAACGAGCCGTGGTGCTCCTGCATGATGGGTTACTGGGAGAACATCCATGCCCCCGGCGGTACCAGCCTCGCTGACGCGCTGCAGGCCAGCCACCACGTGCTGCTGTCGCATGGCCAGGCTGTTTCCCTCATCCGCAACAACGTGCCCGGTGCCGACATCGGCATCACGCTGAGCCTGCACCCCATCACCGCGGCAACGGACGGCGCCGCCGACCAGGCCGCGCTGGTGCGCCATGACGGCCTGCGCAACCGTTGGTTCCTCGACCCGCTGTTCGGTCGCGGCTATCCGGCGGACACGCTGGCACTGGTCGGCGACGCCGCGCCCACCGTGCTGCCCGGCGACCTGGAGGCCATCGCCACGCCGACCGACTTCCTCGGCGTGAACTACTACTTCCCCGAGATGGTGGCCGACGACCCGCAGGCCACGCACAGCCCCATGCGCGCCAAGGTCGTCGAGAAGGCCGGCGTGGAGCGCACCGGCTTCGGCTGGGAGGTGTCGCCGCAGGGCCTGGTCGACCTGCTGACCCGCGTGCAGCGCGACTACAACCCTGCCGTCATCCAGCTGACCGAGAACGGCTCCACCTTCGAGGACGTGCTGACCCCCGACGGCCGCGTGCACGACAAGGAGCGGCTGAGCTACCTGCAGCGCCACCTGGCCGCACTCAAGGTCGCCGTGGACGCCGGCGTGCCGGTGAAGGGCTACTTCGCCTGGAGCCTGCTGGACAACTTCGAATGGGCCGAGGGCTACCTGCGCCGCTTCGGCATCGCCTACGTGGACTACGCGACGCAACGCCGCATCCTGAAGGACAGCGGCCTCTGGTACGGCCAATTTCTGAATGAATGATTAACAGCAATTGGCCCGCATTCGAGCGGGTACGCGCAGTTTCTAAATGAAAAATTACAGGGTCCACCCTCAGACGTGAAGGTGGCATCCCAAGGGACACTGCGCCCCGCCATCCACAAGAACCGGAGACAAGATGAAGTTCCGCCGCCACGCCCTGGCCGTCCTGGCGCTCGCCGCCGCCGCGCTGCCCGCCCATGCCCAGCTGAAGGCCGAGGTCATCCACTGGTGGACGTCCGGCGGCGAGTCCGCCGCCGCCAAGACGCTGGCCGAGGCCTACAAGGCGCAGGGCGGCGTGTGGGTGGACACCGCCGTCGCGCTGGGCGAGCAGGCGCGCTCGGTGGCCATCAACCGCATCGCCGGCGGCAACCCGCCGACCGCCGCGCAGTTCAACACCACGCAGCAGTTCCGCGACATCGTCGACCAGGGCTACCTGAACAACGTGGACGAAGTGGCCAAGCGCGACGGCTGGGACAAGTTCCTGCCGGAGACCGTGCTGCAGGCCATCCGCGTCAACGGCCACTACTACGCCGCGCCGGTCAACATCCACAACATGACGTGGTTCTGGTTCTCCAAGGCCGCGTTCAAGAAGGCCGGCATCGCCGAGGAGCCCAAGAGCTTCGACGAACTCTTCGCCGCGCTGGACAAGCTGAAGGCCGCCGGCCTGGTGCCGCTGGCCCACGGCGGCCAGCCCTGGCAGGACGGCATCGTCTTCACCGCCACGTTGGCCCACTTCGGCGGCCGCGACCTGTACCTGAAGGTCTTCCGCGACCGCGACCCCAAGGCCATCCTGGGCGAGGACTTCAAGAAGGTGCTGCTGGCCTACAAGCGCCTGCAGGGCTACACCGACCGCGGCTCGCCAGGCCGCAACTGGAACGACGCCACCGCCATGCTGATCAACGGCCGCGCCGGCGTGCAGATCATGGGCGATTGGGCCAAGGGCGAGTTCGCCCAGGCCAAGCAGGAAGCCGGCAAGGACTACGGCTGCGCGCCCGGCTTCGGCCCCAAGGCGCCGTACATCATCCAGGGCGACGTGATGGTCTTCCCCAAGACCAACAAGCCCGACCAGATCAAGGCGCAGCAGCTGCTGGCCAGCGTCATCACGCAGCCCGCCACGCAGGTGGCCTTCAGCATGAAGAAGGGCTCCATCCCCATCCGCACCGACGTGGACGTCAGCAAGATGGACATCTGCGCGCAGATGGGCGTGGCGGCGATGAAGGACAAGTCGCGCCACCTGGCCAACGGCGAGATCTTCATCACGCCCGACCAGAACGGCGCGCTGCAGGACGTGATCACGTCGTTCTGGAACCGCAATGTGCCGGTCGAGAAGGTCCAGAAGGACATCGTCTCAGCCCTGAGGAACTGATGCGATGAAACGCCGCGGCCTCGCGGCCTGGGGCGCCTTGCTGCCTCTGGCCCTCATCGTGGGTGTCGGTTACGTCGGCACCGTGCTGTGGACGGTGCGCACGTCGCTGTCCAGCTCGCGCACCTTCCCGCGCGACGACTTCGTCGGCCTGCAGCAGTTCGAGCGCCTGCTGGAGAGCGACCGCTGGATGCACGCCATCCACAACCTCGCCGTCTACGGCGTGCTCTACATCGTGACGGCCATGCTGCTGGGCTTCCTGCTGGCCGTGTTCATCGACCAGAAGGTGCGCGGCGAAGGCGTGCTGCGCACCGCCTTCCTGTACCCCTATGCGATGTCCTTCGTCGCGACCGGCCTGGTCTGGCAGTGGGTGCTGAACCCCGACACCGGCCTGCAGACCGCGATGCAGCAACTGGGCTGGAGCAACTTCCAGTTCGACTGGATCGTCGACCAGGACATGGTCATCTACACCGTCGTCATCGCCGGCACCTGGCAAGGAGCGGGGCTCGTGATGGCGCTGATGCTGGCCGGCCTGCGCGGCATCGACGAGGAGATCTGGAAGGCCGCGCGGCTGGACGGCATCCCGACCTGGCGCGTCTACCTGTCCGTCGTGCTGCCCATGATGGGGCCGACGCTGGCCACCGTCTTCACGCTGCTGTCGGTCGGCGTCGTCAAGGTGTTCGACACCGTCGTCGCGATGACGCAGGGCGGCCCTGGCAACGCCAGCGACGTGCCGGCCAAGTTCATCATGGACCACCTGTTCGGCCGCGCCAACCTGGGCCTGGCCTCGGCCGGCGCGGTGATGCTGCTGCTGACGGTGCTGGCCCTGGTCGCGCCGCTGGCCTATGCCCGCAGCCGCCAGAAGGCACAGGGAGGCCACTGATGACGAAGAAGCGCAAACCCACCGCGCTGTGGGCCCGCGTCGGCATCTACGCCTTCCTGGGCGTTGCGGCGGTGTTCTTCCTGCTGCCGCTGTACGTGATGCTGACGACCTCGTTCAAGACCATGGACGAGATCCGCCTCGGGCAGATCTTCGCGCTGCCCTCGGCCATCAGCCTCGATGCCTGGCGCGCCGCGTGGAGCGAGGCCTGCACCGGCGTCAGCTGCGAGGGCGTGCGCGGCGGCTTCTGGAACTCCGTCACCATCGCCGTGCCGTCCGTCGTGCTGCCCATCCTGCTGGGCGCCATCAACGGCTATGCGCTGAGCTGGTGGAAGCCGCGCGGCGGCGAATGGCTGTTCGGCATCCTGATGCTGGGCGCCTTCATCCCCATCCAGGTGATGATCTATCCGCTCGTCAAGCTGGAGGCCGCCATCGGCGTCTACAGCAGCCTGGCCGGCATCGTGCTGGTGCACATTGTGTTCGCGATGCCCATCATGACGCTGCTGTTCCGCAACTACTACGCGAGCCTGCCGGGCGAGCTGTTCAAGGCGGCGCGCGTGGACGGCGGCGGCTTCTGGCGCATCTTCGCGCAGCTGGTGCTGCCGATGTCCACGCCGATGCTGATCGTCGCGGCCATCATGCAGATCACCGGCGTGTGGAACGACTACATCCTGGGCCTGACCTTCGCCGGCCGCGAGTACCAGCCGATGACGGTGCAGCTCAACAACGTCATCAACACGACGACCGGCGAGCGGCTCTACAACCTCAACATGGCCGCGACCATCCTGACGTCCGCGGTGCCCTTGTTGGTCTATCTGATTTCCGGCCGCTGGTTCGTCCGTGGCATTGCTGCGGGAGCGGTCAAGTGAGTGGCGTGAACATCCAGGGCCTGAGCATCAAGTTCGGCCATAACGAGGTCATTAAGGGGCTGGACCTGCAGGTCCACGAGGGCGAGTTCCTCGTGCTGCTGGGCCCGTCGGGCTGCGGCAAGTCCACGCTGCTGCACAGCATCGCCGGCCTCATCGACGTCAGCGGCGGCAGCATCCACATCGGCGGCCAGGACATGACCGACGCCGAGCCGTCCGAGCGCGGCATCGGCATGGTGTTCCAGAGCTATGCGCTCTACCCGACGATGACCGTCGAGAAGAACATGAGCTTCGGCCTGCGCGTGGCCGGTGCGCCCAAGGCGGAGATCGAACGCCGCGTGGCCAAGGCGGCCGACATGCTGCAGCTGACGCCGCTGCTGAACCGCAAGCCCGCTCAGCTGTCCGGCGGCCAGCGCCAGCGCGTCGCCATCGGCCGCGCGCTGGTGCGCGAGGCCGGCGTGTTCCTGTTCGACGAGCCGCTGTCCAACCTCGACGCCAAGCTGCGCGCCGAGCTGCGCCGCGAGCTGAAGCTGCTGCACCAGACGCTGGGCAACACCATGGTCTACGTGACGCACGACCAGGTCGAGGCGATGACGCTGGCCTCGCGCATCGTCGTCATGAAGAGCGGGGTCATCCAGCAGATCGGCACGCCGGCCGAGGTTTACGAGCGGCCGGCCAACCTGTTCGTCGCCGGCTTCCTCGGCGCGCCGGCCATCAACCTCGTGCCGGCCACCGTGGCTGCGGACGGCGTCACGCTGGATGGCGCGCTGCCGCTGCAGCTCGCCGCCGGTCGCGTCAAGCCCGGCCAGGCCGTCGTGCTGGGCGTGCGCCCGGAGCATGTGCGGCTGCAGGCCGACGGCCGCTGGCGTGCCACCGTCGAGCTGGTCGAGCCCATGGGCAACTACCAGGTCGTCTGGATGAAGCTGGGTGCGCAGGCGATGTCCGTGCTGGTGCACGACGGTCGTCGCATCGCGATGGGCGACACGCTGGCCTTCGACATCGACGAGACCGCGCTGGGCGTCTTCGACGCCACGACCGAACAGCGCCTGTAGAAAAACTCTAGCCAGGAGACCCTATGAAGACAGCCGTCCTCGCGCTGGTGGTAGCGATTGCCTGTGGTGCTAACGCACAGACTGTGCGTGCACATTTGACCACGGCCGACAAGCAGCATCTGCTGGCACCCGGCGCCGTCACGGCGCCGGTGCGCAAGGCCGATGTCGTCATCCGCATCGACCCCAAGCGCCAGCACCAGCGCATGGCCGGCTTCGGCGCGGCGATCACGGAGGGTTCGGCCTGGCTGATCCGCCATGGCATGAGCCAGCCGCAGCGCGACGCGCTGATGAAGGAGCTGTTCACCCGCGAGGGCAACGGTGTCGGCTTCGACCTCACCCGGCTGACCATTGGTGCGTCCGACTTCTCGCGCCGCCACTACAGCCTGAACGACATGCCGCCCGGCCAGACGGACCCGGCGCTAAAGAACTTTTCGCTGGACCCGGAGCGTGCCGACGTCATCCCGGCGACCAAGCAGGCGCTGGCGCTGAACCCGCAGCTGCAGGTCATGGCCTCGCCATGGAGCGCGCCGGGCTGGATGAAGACCACCGACAGCCTGGTGCAGGGCCAGCTCAAGCCCGAGTTCTACGGCGCGTTCGCGAACTACCTGGTGCGTTACGTCGACGAGATGAAGGCAGCCGGCGTGCCCATCTTCGCGCTGACGCTGCAGAACGAACCGCACTTCGAGCCGCCCGACTACCCCGGCATGCGCCTGACGCCGCGCGCTCGCGCCGACATCGTCGGCCAGCACCTCGGCCCGCTGCTTAAGTCCCGCGGCATGCAGACGCAGATCCTCGAGTGGGACCACAACTGGGACGAGCCCTGGAGCCCGCTGTCCATGCTGTCCGACGCGACCGCGCGGCAATACGTGTCCGGCGTGGCCTGGCATTGCTATGCGGGCGACGTGTCCGCGCAGTCGCAGGTGGCGCAGCACCACCCCGAGCTGGACGTCTGGTTCACCGAATGCTCCGGCGGCGAATGGAAGCCGCAGTGGGCCGAGACGCTGCCCTGGATGATGCGCAACCTCATCATCGGCAGCGTGCGCCACGGCGCGCGCGGCGTGCTGATGTGGAACCTGGCGCTGGACCCGAAATACGGACCGCACCTGGGCGGCTGCAAGGACTGCCGCGGCGTCGTCACCATCGACCCCAAGACCGGCCAGGTCACGCGCAACATCGAGTACTACGCCTTCGGCCATGCCAGCCGCTTCGTGCGGCGCGACGCGCGACGCATCGAGTCTGAAGGCGGCGACGCGAAGCAGACCGGCCTGGACCATGTGGCCTTCACCAACCCCGACGGCAGCACCGTGCTCATCGTCAGCAACTCGGCCGCGCAGGCGCGGACCTTCAACGTGCAGGCGCCGGGCCGGCGCTTCGGCTACGAACTGCCGGCCAGCGGGGTGGTGACGCTGGTCTGGTGAATTTTTCCCTGTCGCGACGCTGACGATGGCGTGAATTCCGTCCCACCGCTGGTGGGCCTCCACAACATGCGTGGGTGATGAACGGCTGGCCTCGCTAGGATGGCTGCATGACCTGGCTGCTGTTGATCAGCTCCAGCCTGCTGCTGATGCTGGGCGCGGCTTTGCTGTTGCTGGCGCGACTGGAGCCGGCGCATCGCCACATCAGCGACTGGGGCTGGAGCCACGTCTTTCTCGCCATCGGCCTGGCCCTGGGCGTGGCCCTGGTGCCGCCCGACACCGAGTCGCTGCACTACCGGGTGCAGGCCACCGTCGCCACCACCTGCATCATTGCCGCGCTGGCCTGGCAGCTGGCCGGCGCCAGCCGCTACCGCGGCCGCCCCTGGCACTGGAGCCGGACGCTGCCGCTGTTCGGCGCGCTGCTGCTCACCATCCTCGCGCTGGCCATTCTGGAGCTTCGGCTGGCCATCGTCGCCTCGGCGCTGACGCTGGCCGGCGGCGCCTTCCTCGCAGCCTGGTGGCTGTGGCGCGGCGGCGAGGCGGGCGAACGCTTCGTTGCCGGCTGCTTTATCGCGCTCGGGCTGGTGCATCTCAGCGGCCCTCTCATCCATCCGCTGGCGCGCTCGCCCGCCACCCATGTGGTGGGCACCTATGTGCAGGGCACGCTGGCCATGGGCCTCATCCTGCTGTCGGTGCGCCGCGCCCACCGCGAGGCCTCGCGCATGGGCGAGCGGCTGCGCCAGCTCTACGAGCAGTCCATGCAAGGCCTGGTGGTGCTGCGCGCGGGCCAGGTCGTCTATGCCAACCCGGCCGCGCTGGCCATGTTCGGCTACCCGAGCATCGACCACGTGGGCGACATCGGCTCGCGCATCGCCTCGGGCGACATGGGCGACGTGCGCGCCCGCTTTGCGCGGCTGCTGGAGCAGCGCGGCGGCCACATCCCCTGGGAGGGCACCCGCTACCGGCGCGACGGCAGCGAGCTCTACCTGCGCGGCAGCACCAGCTACATCGAGTGGGAGGGCGGCCCGGCGCTGCTGGTGCTGATGCTGGACGACACCGAGCGCCAGCGCGCCACCGAGGCGCTGCGGCGCCAGGCCTTGCACGACGAGCTGACCGACCTGCCCAACCGCCATGCGGCGCTGGAGCGCCTGTCCGAGCTGACGGCGCCCGGCAGCCCGGGCTTTGCGCTGCTGTCGGCCGACGTGGACCGCTTCCAGCTCGTCAACGAGAGCCTGGGCCACGAGACCGGCGACGCACTGCTGCAGGCCATCGCGGCCCGGCTGAAGACAACGCTGCCGGCCGACGCCCTGCTGGCCCGCCTGGGCGAAGACCAGTTCCTGCTGCTGCTGCCGGGCGTCGCCGACGACGCGGCCGCCCAGCTGGCCGGCCAGCGCCTGCTGGCGCAGATGAACGCGCCCTTCAACGTTGGCCACCGTGCGCTGTACGTGCACCTGTCGGTGGGCGTGGCGCGCTTCCCGGCCCATGGCCTCAATGGCGCCGCGCTGCTGCGCGCGGCCGATGTGGCCATGCACCAGGCCAAGCAGCAGGCCGGCGCGGCGGCGGTGGCCTTCCAGCCCGGCATGTCGGCCGGCGCCAGCGGCCTGCTGGAGATCGAGCAGGCGCTGGCCGCAGCCATCGACAATGGCGAGTTCCAGCTCGACTACCAGCCCAAGTTCGAGTCCGGCACACGGCGCCTGGCCGGCTTCGAGGCGCTGGTGCGCTGGCAGCGGCCCGGCCAGGGCCGCGTCAGCCCGGCCGACTTCATCCCCGCCGCCGAGCGCACCGGCCAGATCGTCGCCTTGGGCGCGCTGATCCTGCGCCAGGCCGTCCAGCAGTTGCGGGCCTGGCAGCGACAGGGCTTGGCCGTGAAGCCGGTGGCCGTCAACGTGTCGCCGCTGCAGTTCGAGGACCTGGGCTTTGCCGACTGGCTGGTCGCGCTGGTGCGTGCCCACGGCCTGGCGCCCCAGCTGCTGGAGGTGGAGATCACCGAGACCGCCGCCATGACCCACATGGAGCGCGTGCTGCCCCAACTGGCGCGGCTGCGCGAGGCCGGCATGGGCGTGGCCTTCGACGACTTCGGCACCGGTCAGAGCTCGCTGACCCTGCTGCGCCGCCTGCCCATCACCGTGCTGAAGCTGGACCGCAGCATGGTGGACCCGCTGCCCGATCCCTCGGCCGGTGCCGTCGTGCGCGCGGCCTGCGTGGTGGCCGAGGCGCTGGGGCTGACCATCGTGGCCGAAGGCGTCGAGACCGAGGCCCAGGCCGCCGAGGTGGAGCGGCTGGGCTGCACCCACCTGCAGGGCTGGCTGCTGTCGCGGCCGCTGCGCGTAGATGCCGCCGGCACGCTGCTGGCGGCCGTTTAGCCGGTCGGTGGTGACGGGCTGCAAGATGGCGTCGCGCGAGACCGGCCCCCCGTCACGCTCCGGCCGGATTCCGCCGCGGACGCGGGCGTGCGGCCCGCGTTGCCGCCTTAGGATGGCTCGATGACGCCGCTGCTGCTGCTGAGCTCCTGCTTCATCGCGCTGCTCGGCCTCGCGATGCTGGGGCTGGCCCGCATGGAGCCGAGCCATCTGCACATCCGCGACTGGGGGCTGGCCCAGCTCTCGCTCGCGGCAACCCTCACGCTCGGCGTCGCGCTGCTGCCCACCGACGCCCAGTCGCTGCACTTCCAGCTGCAGGCCACGGTGGCGACCGTCTTCATGATCGCGACCATGGCCTTCGAGGTGGCCGGCGCGGCCCACTACAACGGCCGCCCCTGGGCCTGGCGGCGCTGGTTGCCGCTGTTTGCGGCGCTGCTGCTGCTGGTCATGGGCTCTGCCGTGGTCAACCAGCCGGTGGCGATCTGGATCGCCTCCATCGCGCTGGCCTGCAGCGCCTGGCTGGCGGGCTGGTGGATGTGGCAGGCCGGCCGCTCGGCCGAGCGCTTCGTGGGCGGCTGCTTCGCGGTGTCGGGCCTGCTGCACTTCGTCAGCCCGCTGGAAGACCCGCTGGCCCACGCCGCCTTCGCCCACATGGCCGGCACCTGCGTGCAAGGCCTGCTGGCCATGTCGCTGATCCTGCTGTCGGTGCGCCGGGCCAAGGCGGACGCGGCGCGCGCCACGGCGCGGCTGCGTCAGCTGGCCGAGCAGTCGCTGCAAGGCCAGGTGGTGCTGCGTGGCGACCAGCTGCTTTACGCCAACCCGGCGGCGCTGAGGATGTTCGGCGTCGCCGAGCCGCGCAGCGCCGACGGCGGGCTGGAGCTGCTGCGCCTGCCCGGCCAGGCCGCGGAGGCCGCCCTGAGGCACCGGCGCGTCATCGCGGAGCGGCTGCAGGGCCTGGCCTGGGAGGGATTGCGCCGCCGCCCGGACGGCGCGCTGGTGCATCTGGACTGCCTCTCCAGTCACATCGACTGGGAGGACGGCCCGGCCGAGCTGGTGCTGCTGCTGGACGACACGGAGCGCCACGAGGCCCGCGAGAAGCTGCGCCGCCAGGCCCTGCACGACGAGCTGACCGACCTGCCCAACCGCCATGCCGCCATGGAGGCGCTGGAGCAGCGCACGCGCGCGGATGCGCCCGGCTTTGCGCTGCTGTCGGCCGACCTGGACCGCTTCCAGCTCGTCAACGAAAGCCTGGGCCACGACGTCGGCGACGCGCTGCTGCAGGCGGTCGGCAAGCGCTTGCGCGAGGCCCTGCCGCCCGGCGCCCTGCTGGCGCGGCTGGGCGAGGACCAGTTCCTGCTGCTGCAGCCCGGCGTCGAACAACAGGCCGATGCGCTGCTGGCCGGCCAGCGCCTGCTGGCGCTGCTGAACGCGCCCTTCGCCGTGGGCCACCGCCAGCTCTATGTGCACATGTCCGTGGGCGTGGCGCGCTTCCCGGCCCACGGGAGCGACGGCGCGGCGCTGCTGCGCGCGGCCGACGTGGCCATGCACCTGGCCAAGCAGCGGGCCGGTGCCACCGTCGTGGCCTTCGAGCCCGGCATGGCGGCGCGCTCGAGCCAGCTGCTGGAGATCGAGCAGGCGCTGGCGGCGGCCATCGAGCAGGAGGAGTTCCTGCTGGAGTACCAGCCCAAGTACGCCAGCGGCGGCCGCACGCTCGCCGGCTTCGAGGCCCTGGTGCGCTGGCAGCGCCCCGGGCGCGGCCGGGTCAGCCCGGCCGAGTTCATTCCGGCCGCCGAGCGCACCGGCCAGATCGGCCCGCTGGGCACGCTGATCCTGCGCCAGGCCGCGCGCCAGCTGCGCCAGTGGCAGGAGCAGCATGGCCGTGTGCTGCCCACGGCCATCAACGTGTCGCCGCTGCAGTTCGAGGACCCCGGCTTCGCCGCCGGCCTGCTGGCCATGGTGCGGGCCCACGGCCTGGCGCCGGAGTTGATCGACATCGAGATCACCGAGACGGCGGCCATCACGCACATGGACCGCGTGCTGCCCCAGCTGGCGCGGCTGCGCGAGGCCGGCGTGGGCGTGGCCTTCGACGACTTCGGCACCGGCCAGAGCTCGCTGACGCTGCTGCGCCGCCTGCCCATCACGACGCTGAAGCTGGACCGCAGCATGATCGACCCGTTGCCCGAGGCCTCGGCCGGTGCCGTCGTGCGTGCGGCCTGCGTGCTGGCCGATGCGCTGGGCCTGGCCGTGGTGGCCGAGGGTGTCGAGACCGAAGCCCAGGCCGCCGCGGCCGAGGGCCTGGGCTGCACCCACCTGCAGGGCTACCTGCTGTCGCGGCCGCTGGCCGCCGACGCCGCCGGTGCGCTGCTCAGCGCGCCATCGGCTCGCCCATCCTGATCGAGCCCCCCGGCTGCCAGGCCGGGTTGAACTGCAGCCCGCTCTTCTCGAACAGCATCACGACCGTGGAGCCCAGCAGGAAGCGGCCCATCTCGTCGCCCTGCTTGAGGCTGACCTGGCCGGGGGCGTAGTCCCATTCCCGCACGGGGCCCTTGCGGGCGATGCCGCCGTGCCAGACGGTGGCCATGCTGCCCACGATGGTGGCGCCCACTAGCACCAGCACCCAGGTGCCGAGCGTGTCGTTCTCGAACACGCAGACGACGCGCTCGTTGCGCGCGAACAGCCCCGGCACGCCGCGCGCCGTCGTCGGGTTCACCGAGAACAGCGCGCCCGGCACGTGCACCATGCGCACCAGGCGGCCGTCGGCCGGCATGTGGATGCGGTGGTAGTCCTTGGGGCTGAGGTAGAGGTTGGCGAACAGGCCATCCTGGAAGCGTGCGGCCAGCGCCGCATCGCCGCCGACCAGCGCCGTCGTCGAGAACGCCTGGCCCTTGGCCTGGTAGACCTGGTCGCCCTGGATGCGGCCCACCTGGCTGATGGCGCCGTCCACCGGGCAGATCAGCGGTGCCGTGGCCAGCGGCCGCGCGCCGGGCTTCAGCGCCCGCGTGAAGAAGTCGTTGAAGGTGGCGTAGGCCGTGATGTTGGGCTCCGCGGCCTCGTCCATGTTGACGCCATAACGCGCCACGAAACGGCGGATGGTCGCCGTCGTCATGCCGCCGCGCGGCTTGCTGGCGATGCGCCCGGCCAGGCGCGTCATCGCGCCCTTGGGCATCAGGTACTGGGGAAGGACTTTGAGGCGGGACATAGGGGGCGAAGTTTAAGAGTCGACAATTCCGGCCCATGTCCTTCGTGCACAGCTCCTTCTACCGTTTTACCCCGATGCCGGACCCGACAGGCTTTGCCGAATGGCTGCGTGCGCGCGGCGCCGAGCATGCGCTGGGCGGTGTGATCCTGGTGGCGGAGGAAGGGCTGAGCGCAGCCATCGCCGGCGAGGCCGGCGCGGTGCATGGGTTTGAAGCCGAGCTGGTGGCCCAGCCCGGCCTCGCCGGCCTGCATTTCAAGCACAACGCCTGCGAGCGCCGGCCGTTCAGCCGCTTCAAGGTCTCGGTCAAGCGCGAGATCGTGGCCTTCGGCATTCCGGGCGTGCAGGGCGACGCGACCGACACCCACGTCAGCCCGCAGCGCTGGCGCGAACTGCTGGACGACCCCGACACCGTGGTGCTGGACAACCGCAACAGCTTCGAGTTCAAGCTCGGGCGTTTTCGCGGCGCCATCGATCCCGGCGTGGCCCACTTCCGCGACTTCCCGGCCTATGTCGAGGCGCACCGGGACGAATGGCGGGGCCGGACGGTGGCCATGTACTGCACCGGCGGCATCCGCTGCGAGAAGACGGCGGCGTGGATGCAGGCCCAGGGTCTGCAGGTGGCGCAGCTGGACGGCGGCATCCTGAACTTCCTCGAAGCCTTCCCCGATGCGGCGCGGGATTGGGAAGGCGAGTGCTATGTGTTCGACAAGCGCATCGCCATCGACGCCGCCGGCCGCGAAACCGGCACGACGGCGGCGCAGGTCTTCACCGATCCCAGCGACGCCTGGCGGCTGAACCGCGCCCGCCGGCTGGACCCGGCCGCGGAGGACTGAGGACGGCCGCCATGCGGGGCAGCCGGCATGATTCCCACAGCTCGGAACAAAGCTTCCGGGCGGCGGCCGGCCGGCCGCGCCGCAAACACAGACAATTGCCACCGCGCGCCGCTTGCGCGCCCCGAAATCACCTCATTCGATGTCCCACCTGATCGTCCACGGCGGCACGCCCCTCTCGGGCCGCATCACCCCTTCGGCCAACAAGAACGCCGTCCTGCCCATCCTGTGCGCCACGCTGCTGACCCGGCAGCCCGTGCGCCTGCGCGGCGTGCCCGAGATCACCGACGTGAAGAAGATCGTCGAGGTCTTCCGCAAGCTGGGCTCGCAGGTCGAGCTGGACTTCAAGACCGGCATCCTCGACGTCCACCACCGCGACACGCATTTCGACCCGGCCACCGACCGCCTGCCCGAGGAGATGCGCTCCTCCATCATGCTGGTGCCCGGCCTGATGGCGCGCTTCGGCGCCGCGCGCATCGAGGACGACGTCAAGGGCTGCACGCTGGGCGCCCGCGAGATCGACCCGCACGTCGAGGTGTTCCAGCGCTTCGGCGCGGATGTGGAGCGCCTGCCCGATGGCCTGGTGCTGCGCGTCAACCGCCCGCTGCACGCCAACGACCACTGGACCGACTACGCGTCGGTGACGACCACCGAGAACTTCGTGCTGTGTGCGGCGCTGGCCGACGGCGTCTCCACGCTGACCAACGCCGCCAGCGAACCGCATGTGCAGGAGTTCTGCAACTTCATGTCGCTGCTGGGCGCCAAGATCGAAGGCCATGGCACGTCCAAGCTGAAGATCACCGGCGTGGCCGAGCTGGGCGGCGCGGACTACACCTTCACCGAAGACTTTCACGAGATCGTCACCTTCCTGGCGCTGGGCGCCATCACCGGCGGCAACGTGCAGGTCAAGAACGGCGCGCCGGAGATGTTCCCGCTGCTGGACCGCACCTTCGCCAAGTTCGGCGTGCAGATCGTGCACGAGGACGGATGGAGCCGCTGCGTCACCCACGGCCCGCTGAAGGTGAAGGAGCCCTTCACGCGCAACATCCTGCAGAAGGTGGAGGCCGCGCCCTGGCCCTATGTGCCGGTGGACCTGCTGCCCATCTTCGTCGCGCTCGGCGTCAAGGCCGAAGGCAGCGTGATGTTCTGGAACAAGATCTACGACGGCGCGATGGGCTGGACCAGCGAGCTGGCCAAGTTCGGCGCCCATGCCTTCCTGAGCGATCCGCACCGCATGATCACCTTCGGCGGCAAGCCGCTGAGCCCGGCCGAGGTGGAGAGCCCCTACATCATCCGCGTCGCCATCGCGCTGCTGATGGTGGCGGCCAGCATCCCGGGCAAGAGCGTGATCAAGAACGCGACGCCCATCCGCCGCGCGCATCCGAATTTCGTCGAGCACATTGGCGAGCTGGGCGCGCGCATGGAGTGGGTCGAGGGCGACTGATGCGCTGGGTGCTGGCGCTCGCTGCCTTGCTGACGGCGGCCGCCCAGGCCGACACCATCCGCTGGGTGGCGCAGGACGTGGCGCCGCACTTCAGCTTCATCGAAGACCGGGCGCCGCGCAATGTGGCCGAGTTGGGCCGTGGCGAGGTGGACGGCTTCCTGCGCGTGCTGCTCGCACGCATGCCGCAGTTCCGCCACGAGTTCGTCGAGGCCAGCCCCT
Organism: Roseateles sp.; assembly: GCA_036401055.1. Lineage (GTDB taxonomy): Bacteria > Pseudomonadota > Gammaproteobacteria > Burkholderiales > Burkholderiaceae_C > Pelomonas. Next base: position 8,425 of record DASWWC010000256.1, on the reverse strand, counting down.
CGCGCTACGAGGCGCTGAGCCGCAGCGGCGTGACGCTGTGCTCGGCGCTGCACGTGCGCACGCCGCGGCGGATGGACTGGCTGTACTTCTCGCACCTCTACCCCTCGCTGGTCTCGCGCGAGATCCACGTCATCGTCCGGCGCGAGTTGATGGACCAACTGGCGCAGCAGAAGCAGCGCGACGGGCGCCTGACGTTGGCCGAGCTGTTGCAACGCTCCGAGCTGCGGTTGCTGCTGGCGCGCGACCGCTCCTTCGGCACCCAGATCGACAAGCTGCTGGAGGCCCGAGTCGTGCCGCGCCTGGCCGCCGGCGCTCAGATCAGCAACCAGCTGCTGGATATGCTGCGTGCCGGCCGCATGGACTACACGCTGGAGTACCCGGCCGTCGTCAACGACTACCTGAGGCGCGTGGGCGCGCCCGATGCGCTGGTCGCGTTGCCGCTGGCCGAAGGCTTCACGACCCAGCTGGCCACGGTGTCCTGCAGCCGCACGCCCGAGGGCCGGCGCTACATCGAGGCGATCGACGCGGCGGTGCGCCAGCTCGCGCGCGAGCCCGACCGCGAGGCCTGGGTAAACGAATGGCGGGGCAGCCGCCAGACGCCGGCCGACCAGCGCCGGCTGAATGCCTACATGGACGAGCGCGCCCGCGGCGGTCCGCGCATCGAGTGAGCCGCCCCGCCAAGCCTGCGCTGCCGCTGCGCGACGGTGTCGCTGCCAGCGCGGTGTTCTGCCCGCCCGGCCCTTGGCCGACGATGGCGGCCTTCCTGGCCGAGCGGCTGCCGCGCGTGGGCGACTGGCCCGAACGCCTGGCGCGCGGGGACGTCGTCGATGACGACGGATTGGCGCTGGCGCCGGGTTACCGGGCCAACCGCCGCGTCTACTACTGGCGCCATCTCGACGTGGAGCCCGAGGTGCCGGGGCGCGAGCGCATCGTCTTCCAGGACCAACACCTGCTGGTGGTCGACAAGCCGCATTTCCTGCCCGTGACGCCCAGCGGCATCTACGCCCGCCAAACCTTGATGGCGCGGCTGCGGCACGCCACCGGGTTGGCCGACCTCATCCCCATCCACCGGCTGGACCGCGAGACCGCCGGGCTGGTCGTGTTCAGCGTGCGGCGCGAGGACCGCGACGCCTACCACCGGCTGTTCCGCGAGCGCGCCGTCGACAAGGTCTACGAGGCCGTCGCACCGCTGGGCGAAGGCCCCTGGCCGCGCGTGGTGCGGCACCGGCTGGCCGAGCCCGCAGGCGACGACTTCATGCAGATGCAGGTGGTGGACGGCGAGCCCAATGCCGAGACGCGCATCACCCTCGTCGAGGCCCTGCAAGGCGCGCAACAGGGCCTGGCCCGCTACGAGCTGCGCCCGCTGACCGGCCAGCGCCACCAACTGCGCGTGCAGATGAATGCGCTGGGCCTGCCCATCGTGGGCGACCGCATCTACCCCGTGCTGCAGCCGCACGAGAACCCGCCGCGCTTCGACGCGCCGCTGCAACTGGTCGCGCGCGAGATTTCGTTCACGGACCCGGTCACCGGCGGGCTCCGGCATTTTTCACGTGGCACCGCGACAATCGGCCCGCCATGACCGCCCCCGACGCCCAGACCCAGATCCAGGACCTGCGCCGCCAGCTGCAGTCGCTGCTGGAGGCCGCGCATGCCAACGAGCGCAAGCTCGACCGCTTCGACGCGCTGGAGCGCCGCCTCGTGGCGGTCGGTTCCATGGAGGAGCTGGTCAATCTGCTGCTGGTGGACTGCCGCACCGAATTCGGCCTGGACGCCGCCGAGCTGTGGCTGCTGGACCCCGACGACGAGCTGCGCCGCGCGCTGCCCAGCCTGCCCATGACCAAGGCGCCGCGCCTGCTGGAGGGCCACGGGCCGCTGAAGGACATCTTCGGCGCCGTGCGCACCACGCGGCTCATCGGCCCCGGCCACGACGAGGCGCTGCTGGTCACGGCCTTTGGGGCCGGCACGCCGGTGCGCTCGGCCGCGCTGCTGCCGCTGATCCGCCAGGGCCTGCTGATCGGCAGCCTGCACCTGGGCTCGTGCGACCCGGAGCGCTACGACGCGGCCTCGGGCACCAAGTTCCTGGACCGGCTGTCGGCCATCGCCGCCATCGCCATCGAGAGCATGCTGAACCGCGAGCGCCTGCGCCGCGCCGGCATGACCGACGGGCTGACCGGCGTGCACAACCGCCGCTACTTCGATCACCGCAGCCTCATCGAGTTCAGCCAGGCCGTGCGCCACCGCTACCCGCTGGCCTGCCTGTTCCTGGACATCGACCACTTCAAAGCCATCAACGACGGCCACGGCCACCCGGCCGGCGACGAGGTGCTGCGCCAGGTGGGCGGCCTCATCCAGCGCTCGCTGCGCACCGGCGACCTGGCGGCGCGCTACGGCGGCGAGGAATTCGTCGTGCTGCTGCCGCGCACCGACCTGGCCGGCGCCCGTGAGGTGGCCGAGCGCATCCGGCTGATGGTGCAGGAGGCGCCCTTCGTGATGCCCGAGGGCGGCACCGTCGGCGCCACGCTGTCGGCCGGCCTGGCCATGCTGTCCGCCGACGCCACCAGCTTCGCCGAGCTGCTGTCCGCCGCCGACCGCGCGCTCTACGAGGCCAAGCGCGCCGGCCGCAACCGCACCATCGCCGATACCGAGGGCGAGACCGTCTGAAGTTGGGTGTTGCGGGCCTGGGCGAGGGGCTCACCTCAACCACTGCAACTGCAGCGTGAACATGTCGCCGCGGCTGCCATAGGTCTTGCCGAACAGGAAGGCGGTGTTCAGCGTCACCGTGTCGGGCCCCTGGTCCCACAGCGTGGCCAGCAGCGCCGGCCCGGCGCGGTGCGACTGGCGCGGGCGCGGCAGCCAGTCGTTCCATGGGCCGACCTCGCCGAAGCCCTGCACGCCCAGCCGCCAGCCCGGCACGACGCGGTACAGGCCGCGCCACTGGTACTTCAGCCGTGTCTGGCGCCGGCCGTTGTCGTGCTCCCAGAACACATTGGCGTTCAGCTTCAGCCGGCCCAGGTCGGTCTGCCACAGCGGCCCCAGCTCCAGCGCCGTGCTCTCGCCGCGGTTGCGGATCAGCTGCAGGTGGATGCCGAGGTCATACGGTTTCTCGCCCTGGGTCAGCAGCACCACGTTCTGCCAGTTCCAGCTGGACAGCTTCATGTCCGCGCGGCCCGTGCCTATCCAGCTCGCCAGCAGCCGCGTGGTCCAGCGCGTGTTGACGCCCCAACTCAGGCCCAGCTCCGGCCACAGCTGCGCCGGCTCGTCCTCGGACTTGACGGTCCAGTAGCGCAGCTCCGTGCCCGCGCGGCCTGCCTGGTCGTAAGGGGTCACGAGGTAGTAGCCGGGATCGGCCTGCACGGGGGCGGCGCTGCAGGCGGCGAGGGCCGCGCAGATCGGCAGGCGGGGCTTCATGCGGCCACTCTAGGCCCTGGCGCACCACCTTGCCGGCCCCGTGCGTCCCCTGACAAACCCCGAGGCCGGCAGAGCGCACGCAGCCCGGTGCGCCGCTGACAATGAACTGCCTTCGCCGTACCGCAGATGATTTCCGAATCCCTCGACGAGATGCCGAGCCGCGCCACGCGGCGCTTGGGTTCGCTGCGGCTGCGCTTGACGCTGGCCCTGCCGCTGCTCAACGCGCTGGCGGTCGCCGCATTCGAGTGGAGCCTGGGCGGCGACGTGCCCACGCCCGAGGGGCTGGCGAGGCTGGCCTGGCTGGTGCTGCTGCTCAGCGCGGCCCAGCTGCTGCTGGTCGAGCTGTGGATGCTGCGGCCGCTGCGCCGGCTGGCGGCGGGCTGCGAGGCCATGGAGTCCGTGCCCATGCCGCTGGCGGCCGAGGGGGCCGACACCGCGACACCGCGGCTGGCCGTCGAGCTGGACCGCATCGGCCACGCGATGCAGCGCGCGCGCGATTCGCTGTGGCAGCAGGAGCAGGCCGCGCGCGAACTGCAGCGCGAGCTGGCCGAGCAGCGCCAGCAGCTGGACCAGGCCCAGGCGACGCTGGAGGCCAACCGGCGCGAGCTGGCCAGCCTGGCGCGCACCGACACGCTGACCGGCATCGCCAACCAGCGCGTCTTCGACGAGGCCTTGCGCCGCGAGTTCAAGCGCGCCCAGCGCCAGCGCGGCCTGCTGGCGGTGGCCGTGCTGGACCTGGACCAGTTCCGCCAGTTCAACGAGGCGCATGGCCGCGCGGCGGGCGATGCGGCGCTGCAGCGCGTGGCGTCGCTGCTGTCGGAGCGCTTCAAGCGCGACACCGACCTGGTCGCCCGCCTGGGTGGCGAGGAGTTCGTCGCCCTGCTGCCGGGCTTCGGCATGGCCGAGGCGCAGGGCGTGCTGGAGTCGCTGCGCGAGGAGCTGCGTGCGCTGCGCTTGCCGGACGGCGTGTCCGACCAGCCCCTGACCGTCAGCGTGGGTTTGGCGGCCGCCAGCCCGGCCCACCCGTACCTGAGTGCCCAGGCCTTGCTGCAGGCGGCCGACGAGGCGCTCTACATCGCCAAGCACGCCGGCAGAGACCGGCTCAGCCTTGCTGCGTGAAGCTAAAGCCCCTCGTTTGGTCTGGCCGCGCTGTACGCGGGCCAGTCCAACCGGTCCCCCGAGGGGACGGCGATGCTTGCGGCATCAAGCCACAAGCACATCGCCAGACGGGCCGGCTTGGTGAACTGGAGTCGGACACAAGCAGTCCCTACGGACTGTTTGTGCCTACGACAGGCCAAGGGCCTCTGGCCCATGGCAGCCCGGCGCTCGGCCCGAATGCTTTGCGGGAAAGCCTCAGCGGCCGTGTTCCTTGGCGGCGAGCAACTGCTCGTTGACGCGGCGTGCGGCGCGCAGCACCAGCGTCTCGTCCAGCTGCGCCTGCGGTGCGATCTGGCTGGCGATGTCGTCCAGCTGGTCGGGGTGCTCCAGCAGCGCCCAGGCCACCGTGGAGATGGCGGACACGCTGCGGCGCACCAGGCTGTCCGGCATGGTCAGCGTGGACTGCACCTCCACGTGATGGCGCACGCTGGCCACGGCCGCGGGCGCCAGGCCCCAGCTCTCGCACAGCGCCGCGCCCAGCGCGTCGTGGCTGACGCCGAAGGCCGTCTTCTCCAGTTCCACCAGCTCGGCGTCGCGCGGGGCCGCGCGCAGCATGGCGGGGTAGTGCGTGGGGGCGTGGCGGTACAGCACGGCCTTGCCGCATTCCTCGAACAGGCCGGCCGAGTGAGCCGCCCACGGGTCCACGCCCAGCATCTGGCCCATGCGGCCCATCAGCAGGCCGCGCTGCGACGCGCGCGTCCACACCGACTCCAGCTCGGCCGCGGCCGGGAAGGCGGCACGCAGGCCCATCTCGAAGGTGATGGCCGCAACCTCGCGCATGCCCAGGTAGGTCAGCGCCTGGTGCACCGTCTGCACCCGGCCGCGCAGGCCGTACAGCGACGAGTTGACCGCCTTCATCACGGCGGCGGCCAGGGCCATGTCGGTCTCCACCAGCGACGACATGGCCTGCAGGTCGATGTCCTCGGCCGCCATCAGCAGCGAGAGCTTGACCAGGACCTCGGGCTGGGTCGGGATCTCGATGTCCAGATTGCGCAGTTGAGGGTCGACGGGCATGGCGTTTGGCAGCGGGCGGGGGAATGGTTGATCGTATGTCAGTTGCCCTGGCGTGTAAGGGCAAACCGCCGGGGAATGCGACCGGGCGGTGCCTACTTGATGAAGGCGTCGAACGCGGTCTTCAGGATCAGCGCGCCCACCACGACGATGAACACGCCGCGCACGAAGCCGGCGCCGTGCTTCAGCGCCAGCCGCGTGCCCAGCAGGCTGCCGGCCACGTTGGTCACGGCCATCACCGCGGCGACGTGCCACCAGACGTGGCCCTTGCTCGCGAACAGCGCGATCGCGAACGCATTGGTCAGCAGGTTCATCAGCTTGGCGGTGGCCGACGCGTGCAGGAAGTCGTAGCCCAGCACGCGCACGAACAGGAACACGAAGAAGCTGCCCGTGCCGGGGCCGAAGAAGCCGTCGTAGAAGCCCACGGTCAGCGCGATGGTGCCGGCCACGAGCGCCTCGGTACGGCCGGCGAAGCGCGGCCGGTGCTCGCGGCCCAGATCCTTCTTGGCCAGCGTGTAGAGGAACACGGCCAGCAGCACTAGCGGCAGCGCCTTGCGCAGGCCGTCGGGGCTGACCAGCGTCAGCACCCAGGCGCCGGTGAAGCTGCCCAGGCCTGCCAGCACGGCCGCGGGCATCAGGCGGCGCCAGGGCAGGGAGACGCGTTTCACGTACTGCACGGTCGCCCAGCCCGTGCCCCAGATGGCCGCCGCCTTGTTGGAGCCCATCAGCGTGGCCGGCACGGCGTTGGGGAAGGTGCTGAACAGCGCCGGCGTCAGCACGAGGCCGCCACCGCCCGCCACGGCGTCGATGAAGCCGGCCAGCAGCGAGGCGAGGGCGACGATGAGGAGGTCGAGCGTGTCCATGGATTCCATCATCTGGCGGCCGTCGTGCCTGGCTCGGGCCGAGCGCTGGGCCGCTCCCGAGCCGGCCCGTCTGGCGATGTGCTTGTGGCTCAATGCCACAAGCATCGCCGTCCCCTCGGGGGACCGGCTGGGCTTGCCCGCGTCCAGCGGCGCAAGACCGGACGAGGGGCACAAAATAAAACGGCCACCAAGGGGTGCCTTGGTGGCCGGTGGGATTGTCTTCGGGGTTACGAAGCAAACCTTGTGCGCTGCGCGCTTGTCTTGTCTCCTCACAACCCGCCTGGCGGCCCTGAGAGAGCTCCCGGAACCGCGTCGAGTGAGATGACTGTATTGCCCCGCCGCGGTGCATGAAACTGGGGTAAGCCCGGGTTCGCGCGGCGCGAAAGGGCGGGATGGCACGATTTTGGTGCATTCTTGCTGATTGCTGCCGGTGGAAAATGGCCGCATGCGTCGCCCGATCCGCCTGTGTCCGCTGCTGCTGGCCGCCCTGTTGAACGCCTGCGGCGGCGGTGGCGGCGGCGCTGCCGACACTCCGGTGGGAGGGGGGGCGCCAGGGGGCGGTGGCATAGGGCAGACGCTGACCCTGACACTGCCCGCCAGTGGCCTGGCGCCGGCCGATCTGGCGGTCATCGTGGCCGAGGGCGACGCGCTGTCCGAGGCGGTCGGCGCGGCCTATGTGGCGGCCCGCGGGGTGCCTGCGGCCAACCTGATCCGGGTCCGGGTCAACACCGCGAATGCGGCCATCTCGGCCGCCGACTTTGCGTTGCTAAAAACAGACATCGACGCCAAGCTGGCCGCCGCGGCACCCGGCGTGCAGGCCACCTTGCTGACCTGGGCGGCGCCCAGCCGGGTCGTGGGCGGCTGCGCCATGGGGATCACCAGTGCGATGGCCTTGGGCTATGACACCCGCTACTGCAACCCGACGCCGGCCACCAACACCTGCACCGGCACCGGCGCGTCGCCGCTGTACGACGGCGAGTCGCGCCGGCCGCAGGCCGAACTGCAGATGCGGCCATCCATGTTGCTTGGCGCCACCACGCTGGCCGGCGCCCAGGCGCTGATCGCCCGCGGCGTGGCGGCCGACGCGACGTACCCCGCCGGCGAGGGCTGGCTGGTGCGCACCACCGATGCCGACCGCAGCCCGCGCTGGACCGACTTCGCGGCCCTGCCCGCCGCCTGGGGCAGCGCGCTGAAGCTGAACTATGTGGACAACAGCCTGGGTGCCGGCAGCGCCAACTCGCTGTCGGGCAAGACCGGCGTGCTGTTCTACCTGACGGGCCTGGCCAGCGTGGCCAACCTGGGCACGCTGCAGTTCCGCCCGGGCGCGCTGGCCGACACGCTGACCTCGACGGGCGGCCTGCTGCCCTCCGGCGGCAGCCAGATGCCCGTCACGGCCTGGCTGGAGGCCGGCGCGACGGCCAGCTACGGCGCCGTGGAGGAGCCCTGCAACTACCAGCAGAAGTTCTCGCGCGCCTCGGTGCTGATCGACCACTACTGGCGCGGCGCGACGGCCATCGAGGCCTACTGGAAGGCCGTGCAGTGGCCCGGCCAAGGTCTGTTCATCGGCGAACCGCTGGCCCAGCCCTTCCGCGACGCGCCCAGCCTGGCCATCGTGGGTGGCGAGTACCAGATCAAGACGCGCGCCCTGCGGCCGGGCAGCCGCTATGCGCTGCAGTACCGGCTGTCGGGCGGCACCTGGACGACGCTGGCCGACTTCACGGGCCAGCGCGGCCAGCCGCTGGACGGCCGCGCACCGCTGCCGCCGGCGGCGGCCGTGCAGATCCGCTGGCAGGGGCCGTGCCCGGACAACGCCGCGAATACCTGCACGCTGGCCCAATCACCCTGATCGGCATAGGGGACCTCCGTGTGGAGGCGCCCCTGCCACACCACCTGGCATGCGGGTCCGCACCAGGCGGTTCGAGAGCTTGAGGTCAGGAGAGTCGAGGCAACCCCAGTTGGTCGAACCAGGCGAGGGTGAGCACGCT
>DASWWC010000255.1:0-37741 GCA_036401055.1 Roseateles sp. | reverse complement strand
GCGCCACGCTGGACCTCGCCGCCCCCGGCGCCGCACCGGGCCCCAGCTGCCTGCGCGCGCATGTGCTGCCCAGCTACACCGCCACGCCGGGCGAGGCCTGGGCCGCCGAAGTGCTGCTGGACGGCCAGACCCTGCCGCTGCGCTGGCCGCGCGGCGCGCAGGACGCGGCCTGGGCCCAGGGCGTGTTGTCCAATCGTCTGACCGCGGCGGTCACGCTGCCGGCCGGCGCGCTGACGCTGCAACTGCGCAGCCAGCAGCGCGACCTGATGTTCGACGGCGCCGAGCTGCTGCCCGGCGCCTGCCGCTGAAGGACAAGCCCATGATCCATCGCCTCATCGCCTGCTTGCTCGCCCTGCTGTTCACGCTGGCCGCGGCCGCCGCCGACAAGCCGCGCGTCTTCGTGCTGACCGACATCGAGAACGAGCCCGACGATGCGCAGTCGCTGGTGCGGCTGCTGGTCTACGCCAACCAGTTCGACATCGAGGGCCTGGTGGCCACCACCTCCGTGCACCAGCCGCGCAAGACGGCGGCCTGGCGCATCCGCGAGATCCTGGCTGCCTACGGCCAGGTGCAGCCCAACCTGCTGCTGCATGAGCCGGGCTATCCGACGGCGCAGCAGCTGCTGGCCGTCGTCACCGAAGGCCGTGCCGACTACGGCATGCAGGCCGTGGGGGAGGGCATGGACTCGGCCGGTTCCGACGCGCTCATCGCCGCCGCCGACCGCGCCGACCCGCGTCCGCTGTGGGTGCCCGTCTGGGGCGGCCCCAACGTGCTGGCACAGGCCTTGTGGAAGGTGCGCGCCACGCGCTCACCCGAAGCGGTCGACAGGTTCATCGCCAGGCTGCGCGTCTACGCCATCTCCGACCAGGACGACTCCGGCCCGTGGATACGCAAGACCTTCCCCAGCCTGTTCTACATCGCCAGCCCCGGCTTCCACCCCGGCGGCGCCTACCACCAGGCCACCTGGGCCGCGATGGGTGGCGACCACTTCCACGGCCGCTTCGTCGGCGCCGACGCCACGCTGGTGGACAACGCCTGGATCGACCGCCACATCCGCCGCAACAAGGGGCCGCTGGGCGCGCAGTACCCGCACGTTGAATTCATGATGGAGGGCGACACGCCCAGCTTCCTCGGTCTCATCGCCAACGGCCTCAACGTGCCCGAACGGCCGGACTGGGGCGGCTGGGGCGGGCGCTACGAGTGGTACACGCCGCGCAAGCAGAAGTGGCACCTGGAGGCCGAGACCCGCCCGATGTGGGCCGACGCGGTGGACGAGGTGCGCGGCGCCGATGGCCGCTGGCACACCAGCAACCAGGCCACGCTGTGGCGCTGGCGCGCCGCCGTGCAGAACGACTTCGCCGCGCGCATGGACTGGACGACGCAGCCCTACGCCAAGGCCAACCATCCGCCGGTGGTGAAGCTGGCTCACGCCGACGAGCTGACCGTCAGGCGCGGAGACACCGTCAAGCTCAGCGCCGCCGGCAGCAGCGACCCGGATGGCGATGCGCTGTCCTACGAGTGGTTCTATTACGGCGAGGCCGGCAGCTTCACCGTGTCCAGCGGTCGTTCCGGCCAGCCGCTGGACATCCGCGGCTTCGACCAGCGCGAGGCGTCCTTCGTCGTGCCCGCCCAGCGCGTGATGCCGCCGGGCACGGGCACGATGCACATCATCCTGGCCGTGACCGACCACGGCATGCCGCGCCTCACGCGCTACCGCCGCGTCATCGTGAAAGTCGAACCATGAAGCTCCTGTCCCTCGTGCTCGCCGCGCTGCTCGCCACGTCGGCCTCCGCCCAGAATCCGCTCAACCTCGGCAAGGACCTGCGCACCGCCGACCCGTCCGGCCATGTCTGGAAGGACGGCCGGATGTGGCTCTACACCTCGCACGACGAGGAGTGCCAGGCCGACTTCCACATGAAGGACTGGTACGCCTTCTCGTCCACCGACCTCGTCAATTGGACGAACCACGGCGCCGTGCTGTCGGTGAAGGACCTGAAGTGGGCCGACGACTACGCCTGGGCGCCCGACGCGGCCTACAAGAACGGCAAGTACTACCTCGTCTTCCCCGCCGGCACCGGCATCAAGGACCGCCAGAACCCCAAGAACAGCACCAAGTGGATGGGCGTCGGCATTGCCGAGAGCGACAAGCCAGAAGGCCCCTTCAAGGACATGATCGGCGCGCCGCTGTGGCGCAAGCCGTATGCGAACGACCCGGTGCTTTTCGTCGACGACGACAACCGGGCCTATCTCTACAGCCGCACGTCGGGCGTCAACTACCTCGTGGCCGAGATGGCCGACGACATGCGCTCCCTCAAGGGCGAGCTGCAGAAGATGGACATGGGCGGCTACGAGCCGCCGATGGAAGGGCCGTGGGTGTTCAAGCGCAAGGGCCTGTACTACTTCACGATGCCCGAGCACAACCGCATCCTGACCTACTACACGGCCAAGACGCCCACCGGCCCGTGGACCTACCGCGGCGTCATCATGGAGCAGGAGAACAACGCCAACAACCACCACTCCATCGTTGAATACAAGGGCCAGTGGATCCTGTTCTATCACCGCTGGCTGGACACGCCCGGCGCGGCCTGCAACAAGAAACAGCGCCACGTGACGGCGGAGTACCTGCACTTCAACGAGGACGGCACGATCCGCAAGGTCGAGCGCACGCAGGAGGGCGTGGGTGATTTTCCCAAGCGAGCAACACCTGGCACTACTGCGGGCATGACAAAGTAGGCCGCTTGCAAAGGCCGAACATGCGGTCGTGAAGGCAGGGAGACGTTTGATGATGAAGCCGGGTGCTCGGGGTCTTGTTTGGCTGGGAGGCATGGCTGGCGCCGGTGCCATCGTTTTCGCTGTCTACAGCTGGCGTGCCGATGGCGCCGCAGCGCCTCCGCAGGCACTAGCGTCCGCGCCAGCGCCGCCCATGGTGTCGGTCCCCCAGGCAGATCCTGTCCCTCCCGCTGCGATGGCCGCCGCATCAACGCCGGCCGTTGCAGGCGCGGCGATACCGGCTCCTGCCGTCTTGCGCGCCCAGCCTGGGGACGTCTCGCGCATGCAGCGCGACGTGCAGCTCGCCATCGGCAGCGATCAGCGTGGCAGGGCGGGGGAAGCCGCGCGGCACATCCAAAGATGCCTGTCGTTTGAGCGCGACCCGGAGCGGAGTCGCCAGTCGACGGAGGCCTTGGCGCGCCGCTTGCCCGAAGCCGCGGCTGGCTCCATCAGAGCGAGCCACCAAGCGTTGGTCGCCTCCTGCCAGGCCGTGGATGAATCGTCCCGCGCCCAACTGGTGCCGCTGCTTCGCCGCAGCCTGGCCGAGGGCGACAAGGGCGCGGCTGCAGGCCTGGTGCGGGCCTTGGGAAAGGACTTCAAGCTGGCAGACGATCCCGACGTCCTTCCGGCGCTGCGGCGTGACGCCTGGGACTGCGACGACAGCTCACAACGTGCGCTGAGCAACCTGGCCCGACGTGATCCGCAACTGTTGCCCCCCAACGAGATCGGGGCCTTGCGCGATCTGGAGCGGATCCAGTTCAGCAAGAGCATGGAGGCTTTGCTGCGCCAGGCCGAGGGTGACCCGAAGCGCCAGGCCGCCCTCCAAGGCATGCTGGCCACTTACAAGTCGCCGCCCGAGGCCGACCCCGCTGAAGTGGCGCGGATCTCGGCCGAGATCCAGAGCCGCTGCGCGGCTGTGCCTGGGCCGTGACCGAGCGGTCGTGATGAAGCCCGGCCGCTACCTGATCCCGCTGGTCGCGGCGGTGGTGGTGCTCGTGCTGGCCTTGGTGTGGTTGCGCCTTGACGAAGCGGCTTTGCCACCCGAGCCGTCGTCGGCGCCCGCTGAGGTGATGCAGGCTGAAGCCTTCAGGCGTGCTCCGGCGCCTGCGGCTGTTGCATCGCCCGACGTTGCATCGTTGGCGCCAATTGCAGCGTCCGCCATACCCGCGAGTCCGTCGCCTGATCTGTCGCGCATGCAGCGCGAGATCCAGATCGCCATCAGCAGCAGCCAGCGCGGCAGGGCGGGCGAGGCGGCCCGCCTCATCCAGGCCTGCCAGGGTGACGAGAGCGTCGAGCGGTGGGAGCGCAAGGGTGAGACGGTCCACAGGCTGCCTCTGTCTGAAGCGGTTCGCCGCCAGGGCATTGCCAGTTTTGAGCAACTGCGGACATCCTGCCAGGCCGTGGATGCTGTGGCTCGCTCGCAGCTGGTGCCGCTGCTGCGCCGGAGCGTCGCCGAAGGGGATGTGGGTGCCGCCGCTTCGCTGGCTGGTGCACTGGAGCCGGCATTTGACTGGGCTGCCGAGCACGCTGTCGTGACCGCATTGCGCCGTGACGCCTGGTACTGCGATGCTGGGTCGCAGAGCTTGCTGAGCATCATGGTCAGGCAGCATCCGAAGCTGTTGACGCCCAGCGAACTCGGCGCGCTCAATGAGCTGGCGCGTGCTCGCATCAGTGCGGATGTCGAGGTGGCGTTGCGCAAGTCTCCCGACAATCCCGAGCTGAAAGCGGCCGTGGATAGGCTTCGCGAAACCTACAAGGCACCGCCCGGTGCAGACCCTGCCGAGGTTGCGCGGATCGCCGCCGACATTAATAGCCGCTGCAAGCCCGAGCGCTGACGTCAGCCCTTGCTGACGAGCAACAGCCGCCCCGGTGATGGCGTCGTGCCGGTCCTGTCGAGCAAGGCTCCGTTGTCATGGCGCGACTACCCGGGTTCAGAACCTATACATCCACCCCGCAAACAGGCTCGCCTGGTAGCTCCGCTCCACCAGCGGGCTGTCCTCCACCGCTTTGCCCAGCAGGCGGCCCGACACGTCCAGGAACAGCGTCTCGTTGCGGCTGGTGGCGTAGGTGAATCTCAGCCCGCCTTCAGTCTGCGTGGTGGACTTGCCCAGGTAGACCGGCCGGCCGGTGAGGGCCTCGGTGGGCTTCACGCCGAAGTAGTAGTCCACGTACTTGCGGTCCACGTTGCGCACGCCCAGCCGTGGCGTGACGGCCAGGTCGCCGAAGTCGAAACGCCTCTCGTACTCCAGCGAGATCATGCGGCCCTTGCTGTGGCCCAGCGCATCGCCCTGCAGCTCCAGCGACAGCTCGCCCATGCCGGTGTCCCAGATGGCCGCGCCGCCCACCCACAGGCTCTCCTTGCGGCGGTCCATGCCGCGCAGGTAGTCGGAGTCCTTGGCCTTGTAGCCGTCGAAGCCGAAGCGGCCGGTCAGCCGGTACTTCACCGGACCCGTGCTGCCCAGCTTCAGGCCGACGCTGGGCAGCGCGACGGACACCCACTCGTTCTCGTAGATCAGCAGCGGCAGCACGCGCGCCTTGGTGTCCACGCCGCGGTAGGGCTCCAGCGTGGCGCCGGCGCCGACGCCGGCGATGGTCAGCGAGCTGGGCGGGCCGTTCTGGGCCAGGGCCGGCGAGGAGACAGTCAGCGCCGCAGCGAGGCGAAGGATATGGGCTTGCATCGAGACTTCCTTGCAGGAGGGAATGGAACGCCGCGCAGGCTAGGCAGGCTGAATTAGCGCCGCGTTAAACCTTGGCTTCGCGAAGGCCGAGTCCCTTGTACGGAGGTCGCCTCATTTGGATCTAAGTCAACGCGCTTAAATTCCGCGCATGCGCGCACTGCTGGTGGAAGACGACGACATGATCGGCAACAGCCTGGCCCAGGCGCTGGGCCGGGCCGGCTGGTCGGTGGACTGGGTGCGCGACGGCGAGCCCGCCCGCACCGCGCTGGCCGACGGCGGCTATGCCTGCGTGCTGCTGGACCTGGGCCTGCCACGGCTGGACGGCCTCAGCCTGCTGCGCCAGCTGCGCGGGCGCGGCGAGACCACGCCGGTGCTGGTGCTGACGGCGCGCGACGGCCTGGACGACCGCATTGCCGGGCTGGACCTGGGCGCCGACGACTACCTCGTCAAGCCCTTCGAGCTGGGCGAGCTGCTGGCGCGCATGCGCGCGCTGCTGCGCCGGGCCAGCGGTTCGGCCCAGGCGCTGCTGGGTGCGGGCGCCGCGCTGCAGCTGGACCTGAACACGCGCGAGGCCGTGCGCGGCGCGCAGCGCGAGGCACTCACGGCACGCGAGTTCGCGCTGCTGCGCGCGTTGCTGGAGCGGCCCGGCGCCATCCTGTCGCGCGAGCAACTGGAGCAGCGCATCTACGGCTGGGGCGAGGAGATCGGCAGCAACATGATCGACGTGCTCATCCACGGCATGCGCCGCAAGCTGGGCGCCGACGCGATCCGCAATGTGCGCGGCCTGGGCTGGCGCGTGGCGCTGGTGGACGCCGCGGCATGACGCGGCTGCTCGACCGCCTGCGCCGCTGGCCGCCCTCGCTGCAGGGCCGGCTGGTGATGTGGCTGCTGCCGCTGCAGCTGCTGACGACGGCCGGGCTGGGCTGGTTGTTCCAGCGCAACTACGCCGACACGGTCTGTCACTTCATGGACGGCCAGATGCAGGCGCTGGCGCAGTACAACGCAACGCGCAGCTGTGCCAGCCTGGCCGAACCCATGCGGCGGCTGGCGCCCGAGGAGGTGCACGAGGGCGGCGAGTTCGTCGTGCAGATCTGGTGCGCGCAAGACCCGGCGCGCCACGTCAGCGGCATGCCGTCGGTGGAGCTGCCGCTGCAGGCCGCGCCGGGCTGGTACGAGCGATCGGCAGCCGGGGCGCAATGGCGCGTTTACACGCCACCGGCCGGTGCCGGGGAGGTGCATGTGCAGGTGCTGCAGAGCTTTGCCTTCCGCGACATGGAGGTGGGGGGCCGCAGCTTCTTCGCCAGCCTGGTGGGCCTGCTGCTGCTGCCGGTGTCGCTGGGCGTGCTGGCCCTGGTGGTGGGCCGCACCTCGCGGCGGCTGGAGCGCTCGGCGCAGCAGCTGGCGCAGCGCGACGAACACAGCGCCGGCGCGGCCGATCTGCAGGTGCCCTGCGAGATCGAGCCGCTGGTGCAGGCCTTCGAGAGCCTGCTGGCGCGGCTGCGCGGCGCGCTGGCCTCGCAGCGCCTGTTCGTGCAGGACGCCGCGCATGAGCTGCGCACGCCGCTGACTGCGCTGAGCCTGCAGCTGGAGAACCTGCGCCCGCACATGGCGAAAGCCCCCGCCGAGTTCGAGCAGCTGCAGCAGGGCATGCGCCGCGCCCGGCATCTGGTGGACCAGATGCTGAGCCTGTCCCGCCAGGACCTGGCGCCCCACGCGACGGCAGCCCCGCTGGACCTGCGTGAGCTGCTGCGCGCCAGCATCGGCCAGGCGATGGCCGAGGCCGACCGGCGCGGCGTCGAGGTGGGCTTCGTCGATGCCGTCGACGGGCCGGTGGCGCTGCAAGGCCAGGAGGGCGACCTGCGCAGCCTGTTCGACAACCTCATCACCAACGCGCTGCGGCACTCCCCGCCCGGCAGCGAGGTGGAGCTGCGGCTGACGCCCCAGTGGGTGGACATCATCGACAACGGCCCCGGCCTGCCCGAGGCCATGCGCGAACGCGTGTTCGACCGCTTCTTCCGCATGCCCGACGCGCCACCCGGCGGCAGCGGCCTGGGGCTGGCGATTGCGCGGCAGGCTGGGCTGCGGCATGGGTTGCGCATCGAGTTGCGCGGGCGGGATGACGGGCTGTCGGGGCTTGTCGCACGCGTCCATCTGCCCTAAGTTCCAGCTCATTCATGCCGCCTAGATTGAGCGGCATGAACACGCGCCCACGCTTCCGTCTCGTCCGCCTCGCCGCCTACGGGCTGCTGCTGGTGCTTGCCATGCTGATCGGCGCGATGGCGCTGCGCTATGCCTGGCCCGGCCAGCCCTGGGCGCCGCCGCTGCCCAATCTGAAATCGCAGCGCGAGCTGCTGGTGCTGCATGCCGTCGGCGGTGGTCTGGCGTTGATGCTGGGCCCGTGGCAGTTCTCGACACGGCTGCGCCAGCGCCGGCCGCGGCTGCACCGGGCGCTGGGCTGGGCCTACGCCGCCAGCCTGCTGCTGGGTGGCTTGACGGCGCTGCCGCTGGCCACGCAGTCCGACGGCGGGCCCATCGCGCAGGCGGGCTTCGCGCTGCTGGGCCTGCTGTGGCTGGTGACGACGTCCATCGCGCTGGTGCACATCCGCGCGCGCCGTGTGGACCTGCACCGGCGCTGGATGCTGCGCAGCTTCGTGCTGACGGCCGGCGGCATCACGCTGCGGCTGCAGATCGTCGCCGGCAACGTGCTGGGCGTGCCCATCGAGGCCTACTACACCGCGCTGGCCTGGACCTCGTGGCTGCCGCAGGCGCTGCTGCTGGAGTGGTGGTTGCGCCGCCGGCCCGCACCGCGGCGCGAGCCTTCGCAGCCGTGGGCAGACACGCAGCTGGAGCCGGTCAACGAATGAGGTGCACCACCAGCCCGTTCAGATAGCGCTCCAGCTGCGTGTAGCCGCTGGCGGGATCGACGGCCTTGGCGTCGCCCGGGTCGCGCGGGTTGAGGCCGTGCGCCACTTCCCACGCGTCGGACATGCCGTCGCCGTCGCTGTCCAGCGGCGCGGGTTTGCTCTTCAACTCGGGCCAGCCGCCCACCTCGGTCTGGCTGTTGATGAGCCGGCCGCGGCGCTGGCGCACGTCGTCGACGAGGCGCTGGTCCACCGCGTCGCGCACGAGGGAGGCGCCCACGCCGGCCAGCACGCGCTCCAGCGTCTTGTCGGGCGCATCGACCGTGACCGGCGCGAACGGCAGCGCCGCCGCCAGCTTGTAGCCCTCGGGCAGTCCGCCCGGCAGGTTCTTTGCGTGGGCGCGCACCAGTGTCCACGGGTCGGCGGGCACCTGGCCGTCCATGCTGTTGCCGGCGAAGAAGGCGCGCGCGCCGGGGTTGCTCTCCTCGAACGCGAAACTGCCTTTGGAGGTGGGGCCGCGCAGGTAGACGTTGCCGACGAAGTTGTAGCTGGCGCGCTCGCCGCCCCGGTCCAGGTTGTAGCCAGCGCGCTCGGTGGCCCAGTTGTAGAAGACGTTGGCGCGCAGGTCGTAGAAGCCGCCGAGCGGGTCGGCGTCGGGCTTGAGGTAGTTGCCCGGGCGGGGCATGCGGTCCTGGTGGTGGGCCCACAGGTTGTGGTGCATGGACAGCCGCGTGCCGCGCGCGCCGCGCAGCAGGCTGCCGAAGCCGTGGCAGGCACCCTTCTTGGCGGTGTTGCAGTTCAGCGACTCGCCGATCAGGCTCCACTGCACGGTGACGTGCTGGTAGGCCGGCCGGCCCAGGTCGGTGCGCGCCACCGAGACTGACAGCGATTCATCGCTGGACCAGCTGGTCGAGACATGGTCCAGGATGATGCGCTGGCCCGAGCCGACGCTGATGGCGTCGTCGTCGGCATTGGCCGCGTCACCCAGGCGCGAGCGGATGAAGCGCACGACGACGTCGTCGGCGTCAATCATCAGCGGGTGGTCGCGCAGCGTGATGCCGTCGCCGGGGGCGGTCTGGCCGGCGATGGTGATGCGTCCTTCGGTGATGCGCAGCGGCTTCTTCAGCGCGATGGTGCCGGACACGGCGAACACCACGGTGCGCGGGCCCTGTGCTTCCACGGCGGCGCGTAGCGAGCCGGGGCCGTCGTCGGCCAGCGTGGTCACGTAGATCGTGCGTCCGCCGCGGCCGCCTTGCGAGATGGCGCCTTCGCCCTCGGCGCCGGGGAAGGCGGGCAGCGTGGTGGGCGGCGCCGCTGTCGGCGCGTCGGGCGTCGTGCAGGCGGCAAGCAGCAGGGCGGCGGTGAGTGCAGTCAGGTTTCGCATGTCAGTCGTCCAGGGCAGGGCGCGCGGCGGTGCCGGCGGGGGTGTCCAGCGCGGTCAGGCGCAGCGCGATGCCGGGCTTGCCCGGCAGCTGGATGGCGCCGGGCGCCACGAAGTCATAGCGGCCCTGCGGTCTGAACTGCAGCGGCGCCTTGACCGGCGTGATCGTCATCGCCCAGGTGTCGATGATCTCGGCCTTGAAACGCTGGCCGTCGCGCAGGCCGGTGAGGTAGAGCTTGGGCTGCCACTCGGTGGGCGCGCGGTCGCCGAAGTAAACCAGGTAGTGGCGCCCGGGCTGGCCGGCGATGAAGAGATCGTCGAAGGCGTCGATGGGGTCCAGGCCTTCGGCCGGCGCGGCGTCGAGGATCTGCTTCAGGAAGGCCAGCCGCGGCGGGCTGTCGCCGCGCAAGGCCACGCCCTGGGCGAGCCAGATGACACCGTCGGCATCGGGGATGAACTCGCTGTGGCCGCCATAGCCGCCCGCGATGGTGACCGACCAGAACGCGTGCACCATCTGCCGGCCCGTCAGCTGCGCCCAGCGGCGGTCGTGGTTGCCTTCGTACTTCAGCTCGTCGAACACGACCGGCTTGCGCCAGGCCTCGCGGAACAGCACGGCGCGGTTGGCCTCGGCCGCCGCCATGCCGTGCTGCATGCTGACGTGGGTGATCCAGTCCTCCGCCTGGTTGTAGATGCGCTTGCCGTTGTGGATGGAGCGCAGGTGGCCGTAGGGGTCGATGCGCTGCACCAGCCGGCCCAGATGGGCCCAGTCGGCATCCGTCTTGGTGCGCACGAAATCGAACTCGTTGGCCAGTGACCACCACACGTTGCGGTAGGCCCCCAGCCGCGCGACGACGTAGCGCACGTAGCGCTCGTCCTGCTCGCGGGTCATCGTGTCCAGCCCCCACTCGCGCTTGTCGTCGTAGGGGTGCAGCAGGATGAGATCGGCCTCGATGCCCAGATCGCGCAGCTGGCCCACGCGCTGCTCCAGGTGGCGGAAGAAGGCGGGGTTGAAACGCGCGTAGTCCGGCCTGGCGGGCGGCGAGCCGACGCTGCTCTCGAAGGGCCAGAACGCGGGCGGGTGCTTCTCAACGCCGGCCGTCTGCGGAAACACCAGCATGCGCACCTTGTTGAAGGGCGACGTCGCCAGCGTCTTCAAGGTCTGCTCCTCCAGCACGTTGCCGCGGTGCGCCCAGCTGTACATCGTCGTGCCGACCGGCTTGTACGGCGTGCCGTCGGCGTAGCCGAAGTGGTGCTGGAAGCGCACGCCGACCGGCCCGTGGTTGCCGGCCGTGGCCGGCGTGGCGGTGAACTCGCCCTGCTTGTTGGTCAGCGGCCAGCGGTTGCTGTGCGTGACCCAGGTCCAGCGTCCCGGGCGCGGCGGCATGAAGCGCACGCGGTAGACGCCGTCGCCGTCGTAGAAGCCGTCCACCTCCACGGTCTGCGTCCCGTCGCTGAAGCGGGCACTCAGCTGCACATCGATGAAGGGGTTGCCGTCGGCCGGGCCCTTCAGCTCGACCTCGAAGACCCCCCATTGCTCGACGGCCTGCGCCGCTGCACTGCACAGCGCCAGCATCAGCATGACCACCACACGCCACAGTCTCATCAGGCTCACTCCATCAAGCACCGGCGCGGCCACCCGCGCTCAGCCCAGTCGATCCATCATCCAGCGGGCGGCGAGGCCGGGCCACTGGTCTTGCCTGCCGTCCAGCCCGCGCAGCGCGAAGCCGTGCTCGGCCTGCGGGAAGACGTGCGCCTCCACGTCCAGCCGGTGCTGCTGCGCCGCGACGATGAGGTTGAGCGCGTGCTGCACCGGCACGATGGCGTCATGCAGCGCATAGGCCAGGAACACCGGGCACTTGGGCAGGCCGTGCGGCTCGGCCGCGATGCCGATGGGCCAGGCGTCGTAGAAGGCCTGCTTCTCGGGCGGCGGGAAGTCGGGCTTGCCCGCCGGGAATTTGTGGTCGCGGTGGTTGGCATTCAGCGGCGCATAGGCGATGACGGTACCGGCCGATTCCCGCTGGCAGGCCATCACGCCGGCGAGGTGGCCGCCCGAGGACAAGCCCACGTGCAGCAGCGGCAGCGGCGGCAGCGTGGCGATCAGGTCCAGCGCGCGCAGGCCGTCCTGCAGCGCGATGTCGAAGGGGTGGCCGTCCTGGCCGGGCAGGCGGTGCACCAGCACGTAGGCGTCCAGCCCCAGCGTGTTCAGCCACTGGGCGATCTCGACCCCCTCCTTGTCGTGCATCAGCTGCAGGTAGCCGCCGCCGGCATAGACGAGCGCGCGGCCCCGCGCAGGCGTGGGCGACGGAAAGGCGTGCAGCTCGGCCCGCGTGGGGCGGCGGCAGATGCGGTCGGGCGACTCGCCCTCGAAGACGTTGGCCACGCCGTCGGACAGCGGGATGACGACGCGGTTCATCGCGTCTCCTTCAGCGGCTGGCCGAAGTCGGGCATGCCGTCGGCGGTGAAGGCGAGCGGCTGCACGCGCGTCGCGCGGCCGGTGTCGCGCAAAGGGTCGCCAACGATGTCGCGGTAGTTGCGCGCGTGGAAGACGTTCAGCACCGTGCCGTCGGGCTCCACGACGAAGCTGTTGTGGCCGGGGCCGTACTGGCTGTTCTCGGCGCTGCTGCTGAACACCGGGCCGGGCGACTTGTGCCAGCTCCTCGGGTCCATCAGGTCGGCGTTGGCATCGGCCCACAGCAGGCCCAGGCAGTACTCGGCGCCGGTGCCGGCGGCCGAGTAGGTCATGAAGACGCGGCCGCCGTGGACCAGCACGGCCGGCGCCTCGTTGACCTGGTGGCGCACCTTCTCCCACGCGTACTCGGGCCGGGTCAGCCGCACCTGCGGCCCCGTCAGCTCGGTGGGGCTCTTCATGAGCGACAGGTAGATGTTGGTGCTATGGTTCTTGCTGGCGGGGTCGTTCTGCGCCCAGGCCATGTAGCGCTTGCCGCGGTGCTCGAAGACGGTGGCGTCCAGCGTGAAGCTCTCCCACGCGGTCTTGATCTGGCCGCGCTCGATCCACGTGCCCTGCATGGGATCGGCGGACGCGTTCTCCAGCGTCCACAGCCGGATCTTCCACGGCTCCTTGGCCTCGCCGGCGCTGAAGTGGATGTACCAGCGGCCGTCCAGGAAGGCCAGCTCCGGCGCCCAGATGTGGCGGCTCATCGGGCCGCTGTCGTGCTTGCGCCAGACCACCTTGGCCTCGGCCGTGGCCAGGCCGGCGATGGACTTGGCGCGGCGCAGCTCCAGGCGGTCGTACTCCGGCACCGTGGCCATCAGGTAGTACCAGTCGCCGTGGCGCAGGATCTGCGGGTCGGCGCGCTGAGGGATCAGCGGGTTGGGCCAGGGCAGCGGGGCCGGTGCGGGCGCGGCGGGGGCTTGGGCCAGTGCGGGCAGCGCCTGGGCCAGCAGGGTGGCAGCGATCAGGCTGCGCCGGGTCAATACGTTAGCGGTCATGAACTCTCAAATGCGTTGCAGAGCGCCGTTGCGGCGCTCGAATCGGGCGGTCTGGCCGGTCGCGAGCTTCAGCGGTAGTTTGCCGCCGTGCCAGCGCAGCTCGGTGCCGCCACCCTGCTTGCTGGTGATGCTCAGGGCCTGCAGCTCACCGCCCTGCCAGGCGAAGGCCAGCTCGAAGCCGCCACGCGCACACAGGCCGCTGACGCTACCCGCGGGCCAGGCCTTGGGCAGCGCCGGCAGCAGCTGGATGCGGCCGCGGTGTGACTGCAGCAGCATCTCGGCGATGCCGGCCGCGCCGCCGAAGTTGCCGTCGATCTGGAAGGGCGGGTGAGCGTCGAACAGATTGGGGTAGCTGCGGCTGGGGTGCAGCAGGCGGTTCAGCGTCGAGTAGGCGTGCTCGCCGTCCTTCAGCCGGGCCCACAGGTTGATGCGCCAGCCTATGCCCCAGCCGGTGGTGTCGTCGCCGCGGCGTTCCATCACGTTGCGCGCGGCGGCGGCGAAGGCGGGCGTGTCGTCGGGCGTGATCTGCGCCGACGGGTACAGCGCGTACAGGTGCGACACGTGGCGGTGCTGCAGCTCGGGCGCCTCCATGTCCCAGTCCTCCATCCACTCCTGCAGCTGGCCGGCCTTGCCGATGCGGTCGGGCGGCAGGCGGTCGCGCATGGCCAGGCAGTCGCGCGCGAACGGACGGTCGGTGCGCAGCTCGCGCGCGGCCTCGGCGCAGTAGGCGAACAGGTCACGCAGCAGCTGGCTGTCCATGGCCGGGCCGGCGCAGACGGAGGAGCCGTGCGGATGGCTGTTCTCCGGCGACACGCTGGGGTTGGTGACCATGTGGCCGCTCTTGGGGTCCTTCACCAGCGTGGCGAGCTGGAACTCGGCCGCGCCCTTCATCAGCGGGTACAGGCGCTTGAGCACGGCGGGGTCGCGGCGGAACAGCCAGCTCTCCCACAGCGTGTTCACCAGCCACACGCCGCCCATGGGCCACAGGCCCCATTTGGCGCCGTCGGTCGGCGCGGCCACACGCCAGCCGTCGGTGTTGTGGAAGGTCACCCAGCCCGGGGCATCGAACATCGCGCGGGCCACCTTGGCGCCGCTGACGGCCAGGTCTTCTACCATGGCGAACAGCGGCTCCACGGTCTCGCCGATGTTGCACAGCTCGGCGGGCCAGTAGTTCATCTCCGTGTTGATGTTGATGGTCCACTTGGACCCCCAAGACGGATTGGTCTTCTCGTTCCACAGTCCCTGCAGGTTGGCCGGGAAGCGCGAGCCCGGCCGCGAGCAAGACAGCAGCAGGTAGCGGCCGTACTGCAGGTACAGCGCGGCCAGGCCCGGGTCCTGCCCCTCGGCGAAGCGGGCGATGCGCTCGTCGGTGGGCAGCTTGCCGTTGGGCCCGACGCCGAGGTCGATGGCGACGCGCTGGAACAGCTTCTGGTGGTCGGCGCGGTGCGTCTCGCGCACGGCTTCCGGGCCACGGGCGATGGCGGCAGCCAGCGTCTGCTGGTTGAGCGCAGCGGGATTGGCCGAGATGTCGTCGAAGCGCTTGTAGCCGGTGGCGCCGGCGATGAGGATGAACAGCTCGTCGGCGCCCTGCACGAACAGGCCGCCGTTGCGCGCCGAGACCTTGCCGCCGCGCGCGATGACCTGCAGCCGGCACTCGAACGGCAGCCGGCCTTCGATGCCGCCCACCGTCGGGCTGGTGCCCGCCACCCACAGCGTGTGGTTGCCCTCGGCGCCGCTGGACTTCTGGTGTGGTGCGTTCAGCGTGAGGTCGGTGGTGATCCACTTGGGTTTGTCGGCCGCCAGGCGCACGACGATGAGCTGGTCGGCGGCCGAGGCGTAGACCTCGCGCGTCAGCGTCGCGCTGCCGGCACGGAAGCGCGTGGTGGTGATGGCCTCTTCCAGATCCAGGCTGCGCTCGTAGCCGCGCACGCCGTCCAGGCCGGGGAAGACCATCAGCAGCTCGGCCAGCGGCTGGTAGGTCATCTGCCGGTTGGGCACGCCAAGCAGCGTCTCGTTGGCCAGCTTCTCGGCCTCGGCGTAGCGGCCGGCGAACACCAGCTCGCGCACCTTGGGCAGGCCTTCGCGGGCCTTGGGGTTGGTGGTGTCGTAGGGGCCGCCGGAGAACAAGCTGTTCTCGTTGAGTTGCAGCCGCTCCGTGTGCGTGCCGCCGAACACCATCGCACCCAGCCGCCCGTTGCCCACCGGCAGCGCCTGCACCCATTCGTCGGCGGGGCGGCGGTACCAGAGGCGCAAGGGGTTGGGGGCTTCGGTCTGCGCTTGCGCGGCCGGTGCGGCCAGCAGCGGCGTGAGCGGAGCGCCGAAGCGCAGCAGGGCGGCTTGCGTGGCCTGCTGTTGTAGCCAGGTGCGGCGGGAGGCGGTCATGGTTTGTCTCTCTATGTGTTGTTGATTTTCTGGGCTGTGTGTTTCGGGCCGAGCGCCGGCTCGTCCCTCAAGGGGACCGACCAGGCACGCCCGCGTTCAGCGGTGCGGGGCTGGGCGAGGGGCGAACATACATTTCGGCTTCGACGATGGACAGGACTCCGCGCCCGAGACTGGCGGCGCCGGTGTCGACGATCTTCTGGTTGGCGACTTCGGTGTTGGCCGTCGCGGCGCCGCCTTCGGCGTCGCCGGTCAGCTCGATGGTGACGTTCTGGCCGCGCCGGGGTTTCAGCGGCAGCGTGACGTAGCCCAGGCTGCGGTCGGTCAGGCCGCGCCAGACCTCCACGCCATCGACGCTGATGCGCAGCGGGTAGCGGCGCTCGCGCCAGCCGCCCAGCTTCAACGTGATCTCGCTGAGCGTGGCCGGCTCGGCGAGGCGCAACTGTAGGGCGCCTTTGCCCGCCTCGCTGGTCCAGGCGGTGGATTCGTCGTCGTCGAAGGCGTTGGCCGCGTTGCCGCTGTCGGCCGTGGCGCTGGCCACCGGCACGGCCACGCGGCTGACCGCGAACGACGGCGTGGTGGGCGTGGAGCCACGCACGGATTGCGCGGGCACGCCGTCCGCCGGCATGCGACGGGACAGGCCACCGCTGACGACGACCGGATGCGAGCGCAGTTCGACGACGGCAGGCGCGAGGCCCGGGGCCTCGGCGCGCAAGGTGATGGCGCCCGCCTCGGTGGTGCTGCGCACCAGCACGCGGTTCACGCCGCCTTCCACGGGCAGCTCGCGCGACAGCACGAAGTTGCCCGGTCCCTGCGCGATGCCGCCGCGCCATTCGGCCGGGCCATCCAGCGTGAACTTCACGGTGTCCAGTGCGATGGGGTTGCGGCGGCCCTGCGCGTCGACGACTTCCACCTGCACCAGCGCCAGGTCGGCGCCGTCGGCCTGCAGGCCTTGCGGGTGGGTCTGCGCACTCAGCTTCAGCGCGGCGGGAGCGCCGGCGGTGACGCGCTGGTCCTCGCAAACCGGCTTGCCGTCCTTGTCCAGCCCGATGGCGCGAAGTTCACCCGGTTCGAACGCCACGCCGTCGAAGCGGAACACGAAGGGCTCGTTGGCGTCGGCGGCCCCTATCGGCTTGCCGTTCAGCGTCAGCAGCACGCGCTGCGCGCTGGAGACGACGACAACGTTCTTCACCGTGCCGGCCGCGTAGTTCCAGTGGCCCAGGATGTGCGCGCGCGGCTTCTCGACGTCCACCCAGCCGTCCCACATCACCCGGTGCGCGAAGAAGCCGTCCTTCGGGATTCGCATCGCGTCCACCTCGCCGCTGCGGCGGAAGTTCTCGGCGCCGCGGTGGTGGGTGTTGCTGTCGCTGAAGATGATGTTGACGCCGCCCGACGACACACGCGTGCCGGTGCCGGGGCGTTCGCGCCAGTAGTCCGCCCAGCGGCGCACGTTCTCCAGCGCGTGCGAGTCCTGATTGTGGTTGTAGCTGGGCGCCGGCTGGCCCTTGTGCGGCGGGCCGTCGCCGTTCTTGTGGAAGGGCGGGCTCAGCTCGTCCCAGAACTTGCGGGCGCCCTCGTCGCGCGAGTACTCGGTGGCCCACAGCGGGCGGCGCGCGCTCTTGTTGATGTAGAGCATCTCGCCACCCCACTCGGCCACGTCCTGCAGCGCCTTGGACAGCATCTCGCGGCTGCCCGCCGCGCGGCCGCCGTGTGGGTCGTAGCGGTCGCGGATGGCCTTGACCTCGGCCATGTGCTCGGCGCTGACGCCGCGGTTGCCCGCCTCATACATGACGATGCTGGGGCTGTTGCGGAAGTAGATGATGGCGTCGCGCATCGCTTCCATGCGCTGCTCCCAGCGCCGGCCGGTCACGTCGGCCTCGGAGTCGCCGGCGGGCATGGCCTGCATCAGGCCGATGCGGTCCAGCGAATCCACGTCCTGCTTCCACGGTGCGGTGTGCATCCAGCGCACGAGGTTGGCGTTGCTGGCCAGCATCTGGGCGTTGCTGTAGTCGCTGAGCCAGGCCGGTACCGACAGGCCGATGGCGGGCCATTCGTTGCTCGTGCGCTGCGCGTAGCCCTTGAACTGGATGACGCGGCCGTTCAGCTTGACCATGCCGTTCGCGAACTCGGTCTGGCGAAAGCCCGTGCGGGTGACGACCTTGTCGGTGGGCTTGCCGTTGACGGTCAGCGTGGTCTCGACGTCGTACAGCGCGCCATGGCCCCAGCTCCAGAACTGCAGGCCGGCGACGGGCGCTTTGGCGGTGACGGTGGTGGTAGCGCCTGCAGCGACGGTCTGGGCCGGGGCCTTGAAGGTGGCGACGGCCTTGCCCTGTGCATCGCGCAGCGCCACATCGAAACCGAAGCGCTGCGCGGCCTTGTTCTCGTTGCGCACCTGCGCCTCGGCGGTGATGGTGGCGCGGCCGGCCTTGTGGTCGAAGTCCGCCGCGTGCACGTAGACGCCCGTGGTGCCGAGGTTGGAGAACAGCGGCAGCGTCTGGTAGAGCTTGTCGGTGACGTGCAGCCGCAGGTTCTTGGGCAGGCCACCGTAGTTGGCGTTGAAGTTGCGGTCGGCCCACTGGTAGCGCTGGTTCGTCGCCTGCTCGCGGTAATCCCAGCGGTTGTCGGTGCGCACGGCGATGACGTTGTCGCCGGGCTTGACGGCCGCGCTCAGGTCGAAGCCGAAGGCGGTGACGCCGTTCTCGTGCAGGCCGATGCGTTGGCCGTTGACGAACACTTCCGCGGCTTGTCTGGCGCCCTCGAATTCGATGAAGACTTTGCGGGTGGCGACGTCGTTAGGCAGCGTGAAGCGCTTGCGGTACCAGGCGATGCCGGTGCTGTGGTCGACGATGTCCTTGGCGAACGCATCGTCTTCGTTCCAGGCGCGGGGGAGGGTGACGGGCTTCCAGTTCTTGTCATCGAACGTGGTTGTCTCGGCGCCGGGAGCGTCGCCGACGTGGAGGCGCCAGCCGGGGTTGAAGTTGTAGACCTCGCGGGCGGCGTGGGCCTGCGTTGTGGCCAGCAGGGTGGCGATGAGCAGGAGGTGCTTCATGTGTTTGTCTCGTTGTTATGGCTTGGTGGCGAGGCCCAGCGGGGATTTGCCTGCGGCGAAACCTTCGGTTTTCGCCCCCGCGGGCGAGTCACTTTCTTGTGTCGACAAGAAAGTAACCAAAGAAGCGACCCCCGGCCGCACCGCCCCTCGCTGTGCTCGGGGTTCCCTGCGGTACTCAAGACCTGAGGCCCCGCCCGGAACTCGCGCCGCTACGCTCTGCTCGGACAACCGTGCGGAGTCAGTTCTTGAAGCGTGCTGCGCACGCGGCCTCAGGTCTTTCCGTTCCTCGGCGGTGCTAAAGGGGGGAAGACGAAATACATCCACCGAACGGCGTGCGCGAGTGGCAGCCCCATTCCGAGCCGAGGGCGGCGGCCGTTGGCTGTTGGCTGTTCCCTTCACCCCCCTTTGGAGGAGCCGAGAAGCGCAGCGAAGGGGCGACGGAGCAGGGGCGACTCTTTGCCTTCTTTTTGGTCGCTCAAAAAGAAGGTCGCCCGCCGGGGCGAACTCCCGGCTGGGCCTTGGCGCCAAGCAAGCGCAACGACTCACAACACCGACACCTCAGCCGCATGCCGATGGTCATGCGCCTCACCCAGCAGCTTCTCGACCCTCACGCGCTGCACGCTTACGCCACGAATCGGCAGGGACACCTCGCCACGCAGTCGACTGACGTGCTTCGCCTCGGCAACCTCGACGTCCGAAACGAACAGCCCCTCGACAGGCGTCAACCGCCTCACCAACGTCGGCATCAAGGTCCGCCACTGATAGAGCACGTCCGTGTCCACATCCAGCACGCTGCCCACCAGCCGATGCGCCTTCACGCGGCGCAGGTGCACATGGCGCACATACCCGCCGCGGCGCTCGTTGGTCTTCACGAACAGCAGGTTGAACAGCTGCACCTTGTGCGTGCTGCCGCGGTTGTCCACCTCGCAGTCCTCCACCAGCACCTCCGAGATGCCGCCGGCCAGCTCGCTGCCGATGGCCATCAACTGGTGGCCGTTCAGCACCTTGCAGCGCCGCACGACGATGTGCCGCGACGGCGTGGCCAGCCGCCAGCCGTCGCGCTCGCGGCCGGACTTGACGGAGATGGCGTCGTCGCCCTGGTCGAACACGCAGTCCTCGATCAGCACGCGCTGGCTCATCTCGGGGTCCACGCCGTCGTTGTTGTGGCCGTGGGCGCGGATGTGCACGCCGCGGATCAGCACGTCCTCGCACAGGAAGGGGTGCACGGTCCAGAACGGGCTGTTGACGATGCGCACGCCCTCCAGCCGCACGCGCTTGCAGCGGTTGAAGTGCAGGAAGGGTGGGCGCAGCTGGGCCTGGCGACCCAGTTCGCCGTCCGTCATGCGGCGCTCGCTGGCCGGCACGCCGTCGACGGACATGCGGTACAGCGCCACCAGCGCGTCCATGTGGCCCTTGGGCCGCGCGAACCACTGCTGCCAGACGTCCATCTGCGCTTCCAGCGTGCCCGGCCCGGTGATGGCGATGTCCTCGCAGTCCTGCGCGTAGACCAGGGGCGAATGGATCATGCACTCCAGCCCTTCCCAGCTCGCCAGCACGGCGGGCAGGTAGTCGGCCGGGTCGGGCGAGAAGCGCAGCGTGGCGCCCGCCTCCAGGTGCAGGTTGACGCGGCTCTTCAGGTGCACCGGGCCGGTGGGCCAGGTGCCGGCCGGCACGACGACGATGCCGCCGCCCGCATCGTGCGCGGCACGGATGGCCTGGGCCAGCGCGGCCGAGGTCAGTGCGAGGCTGGAGGGCTGGGCGCCGAAGTCGGTGATGACGAAGCGCGGCCGGCCGTCGAACACCGGCAGGCGCAGCGGTGGCATGTCGAACGGAGTGCCGCTGACCGCCAGCGTCTGCGTCGGGAAGCCGGCCGGCGCCGTCGCGCAGCCGGCGAGCGCCGCGGTGGCGGCCAGCACTGCGCGGCGGGTCAGCATCACTTCACCAGGCCGGCGGCCTTGGCCGCCTCGTCCAGCGTGTCGCCGATCAGCGCCAGGTTCTGGATGGCCGCCAGGCCCCATTGCGCGGCGCCGTTGGTGCCGATGCCGGGCTGCTCGTCCAGCGGGCGCAGCACGGTCACGCCGCCGATGCGCCGCGTCTTCGCGTCGCCCTTCAGCGCGCCCGAGGCGAAGAACTCCCTCCACGCCCGCAGCGCCAGCGCGCGGTCGCGCTCCTGGAAGGCGGCGTAGGCCGTCATGCGCGAGCCGGTGTCGCCCAGGCTGCGGCCGCCCGGGTCCTTGCCCAGCAGCGCGACGATGTCGGCCTTGGGTGCGTTGTAGTAGCGGCAGTACTCCAGCCAGGCGCGCCGGTAGGCGGGCGCGTCCACCAGCGTCAGCAGCTCGGAGCTCATCTCGATGACGCCGAACACGCCGTTCAGGTGCGAGATGCTGACCGCGTCGCCCGGCCCGGCGAACTTGCCGGTGCGCGGGTCGAACGGGGCGCCGCCGGCGAACCAGCGGCGCTGGAGCGCGCCGATGCTCTCCATGCCGTTGACGATCTTGTCGCGCCAGCGCGTGTCGCCGGTGCGCTCCCATTCGGCCAGCCAGGCGGCAATCAGCGAGCCCCAGCTGGTGCCGAACGAGGTGTTGATGAGGCCGTCCGGCGCTGGCTTGGGCGCCTTGTCGCCGAGCTTGCGCGAGATGTCCACCTTGTCGAGGTCGCGGTCGGACTCCAGCAGCTCGCGCATCAGGTCGCCCACGCGCTCGTCGGCGGTCAGGAAGTAGTAGATGCGGCGGTAGGCGGCGTTGGACACGCGCGGCTGCTTGGACGAGTCGGACCAGTGCTGCACGCCGTGTCGCGTGCCGAAGCCCTTGAAGCGGCCCAGGTGATAAACGTCCACCTCGCCGGTGTGTCGCGTCATCGCCTCGGCGAGCTTGAACAGATCGGCGCGGCCGGTGCGCAGGTAGGCCATCCACAGCCACAGGTCGGTGGACAGCTCCGAGTTGTCCCAGGCGTAGCCGCCGATGTCGTAGCGCCACATGTGGCGGTCGGCGTCGTAGCTGTGCATGACGTCGCCGTAGTTCCAGAAGCCGTACCAGCGGTGCTGCTCGACCTCCTTCAGGTATTGGTTCAGCTGCTGCGCGGCGCGGTCCTCGATGAGCTTGCGGGCCGGCGTGCCGGTGTCCACCGGGTCCCAGTCGCCGAACACGGCGCAGGCGTGCAGGCGCTGCGGCGTCGGCATCAGCCGCGCCGGGTTGGCCACCTGCTCCGCCATGTCCGAGAAGGCCTGGTGCGACGGCGTGGCTGGCAGCGCCCACAGCTGCAGCTCGGAGGTGCGGGCGACGCCGTGGGCGTCGTCCCAGCCGGGCTCGTAGTCCTCGTAGGTGATGTTGAGGCCTTCGACCTGCTTCTCGAAGGTGTCCATCTCGCCGGGCGCGCGGTAGGAGCGCATGTCCATGGCCGGCGCCGACGGCGACCACAGCCAGGCCGTGACCTCGGCCGTCGGCGTGGCCGCGCCGCGCACGTCCAGCCGCACCGGGGCGCGCTGCCAGAAGTCCTTGAAGCCCAGCGCCACACCACCGGACGCACCGCCCGCATAGACCAGGCCCTTGTTGCGCGTGCCGGCGTTGGAGGCGATCCAGGCCTGGCCCGGCGCGGTGCGCTTGTTCAGCGTGTAGCCGTCGGGGCTGGACTGTGACAGCGAGAAGTCGTTCCACTCCGGGATCCACTGCAGCCGGTCCGACACGCGCTTGTCCATGCCGGACAGCGGCGGCAGCGCCTGGCCGGCGACCTGGGCGTCCTTGAACGGCTGGCCGGGGTCGCGGCGCAGGCCGGTGATGGGCCGCACGGCCTCGCCCCAGACGCCGAAGCCCTCGCCGGCGAAGCGCACGTGGCGGTCGTAGGAGGCGTCGGTCATGGGGACCTGCGCGCTCACGCCCAGGCCGGCGACGAAGTCCTTGGCCGGCACGCCGTCGAAGATGAAGCTGTGCACGATGCGCACGCTGTCGGAACCGGCGTAGAAGTACAGCCGCACCGAGAACGGCAGCCACTCGCGGCCGTGGCCGGCGTGCATGCCGTCCAGCTTGACGACCGCGCGCACGGGGCCTTGCTGCTCGACGGTGACGGCCGTGACCTTGCTGGTGAAGCCCTGGCGCGCAACGCCGCCTTCGCCCTCCAGCTCGGCGCCATCCTGGCGCAGCGCGACCAGCTTGACGGCCTTCAGCGTCACGCGGCCGCCGCGCCTGGCTTCGGCGATGAGGTGCTCGCCGCGGGTGGGGATGGTCCAGCTCAGATCACCGGCCGTGACGACGACCTGAGCGTCGGTCTGCTTCACGCTGACATTGCCAGCTGGCGAGACACCGGGCTCCAGCTTCAGGCCCGCGGCGGGCGTGCCGCCGGCGACCGCGTGGGCGGTCCACTTCAGCGAGCCGTCGGGCCAGTAGGCCAGCGGCCAGGACTGCACGGGCAGGTTGGACCCAGCCAGGCGGAACTGCAGCGCCTGCCCGGCGGCGGGCTTGCGCACCTGGCCGCGCGGCCAGGGCACGCCCAGCGTCGTGCCCTCGAAGCGGGTGGGCGGCGTGCCGTCCAGCCAGGGCAGGGCGGTGTCGACCACCGGCGTGCCGGGCTTGTTGGACAGGTTGGCCGTGGCGGCGTGGCTCAGCGGCGGCAGCGCGCCGGCGAGCGAGACCGCCGCCGTGGTCTGCAGGAAGCCGCGACGGGAGGTGGGTGTCGTCTTCATTTCGGGCTCACAACGAATGGTGTTGGCGGGGCATGAATTGCGGGCCGAGCGCCGGGCTGCCCTAAGCCGGCCCGTCTGGCGATGTGCGTGCGGCTCAACGCCGCATGCATCGCCGTCCCCTCGGGGGACCGACCAGGAGCGCCTGCGTTCAGCGGGGCGATGCTGGGCGAGGGGCTTCCTTGTAGTGCTCGGCCATCACGTCGAAGGCCTGCTTGCGCTGGCCGGTCTCGGAGATCAGGCCCTTGCGGTTCCAGCCGTTCTGGAAGATGGGGTGTTCGCGGCGCGGCGACTTGAAGTCCTTCAGCACCCAGGGCGACAGGCCGCGCAGGTTGGGAATGCCGGCCAGCATCTTCAGCGTGGCGCGGTAGTAGGCGGCCTGGAACTCCTCGCTCCACTTCTTGGGCTCGGCGCCCAGGTCGTGGTGGCCGGCCAGCGCGTCGGCGCCGAACTCGGAGATGACGAGCGGCTTGTCGGTGGGCAAGGCCCAGCGGATCTTGGCGAGGTCTTGCAGGCTGTCGTTGCCGTACCAGCCCGCGTAGGTGTTGACGGCCATCACGTCCAGGTGCGGCAGCAGCGGGTCGGCGATCTTGACGGTGTAGCCCTCGCGCTCCACCAGCAGCGCGGCGCTGATGAGGCGGCTGGGGTCCAGCTCGCGCACGGTGGCGGCGAGTGCGGCGTGGAAGCGCGTGCGGTTGTCGGCCACCGGCGTCTCGTTGCCGACGCTCCACAGCGCCAGCGCGGCACGGTTGCGGTCGCGGTAGATGGTCTCGGCCTGCTGGCGGCGGGCCTTCAGCAGCACGGCGGGGTTGTCCCAGTCCACGGTCCAGTAGACGGGGATCTCGCTCCAGACGATCAGGCCCAGCTCGTCGGCCACGCGCAGCATGGTCTCGTTGTGCGGGTAGTGCGACAGGCGCACGTAGTTGCCGTTCAGGCCGGTCTTGACCTCGTTCAGCAGCGCGCGCGCGGCGGACTCGGTCATGCGGCGGGCCGGGTTGCTGCCCAGTTCCTCTTCGTGGATGGACACGCCGCGCAGCGTGACGGGCTTGCCGTTGAGCAGGATGTCGGCGCCCTTGACGGCCAGCGTGCGGAAACCGATGCGGTCGCTCACGGCGTCGGCGCCTGATGCAAAGCGCACGGCGTACAGCTGGGGCGACTCCGGCGACCAGCGCTTGAGCGTGGCCGGCGCAGGGATGTCGAAGCGCGCCTCGCCGCTGGCGTTGGTGGTCGCCTGCGCCTTCAGGTTAAGTCCATCGATCTGCACGCTGACCGGCTGGTTGCCGGCCTGCGCGCCGTTGAGCTGCAGGTTGCCTACCAGGCGGCCGGCGTCGGTCAGGCGCAGCGTGGCATCGTCGATGAAGGTGGCGGGCGTCTGGATCAGCTTCACGGGCCGCGTGATGCCGCCGTAGAGGTCCCAGTCGGTGATCTCGCCGGGGATGCTCTGCGCGTCGTGCTTGGAGTCCACGCCGACGACGAGGCGGTTGCCGCTGGCGCGCAGCGCGTCGGTCACCTCCAGCGCGAAGGGCGTGAAGCCGCCTTCGTGACGGCCGACTTCCTTGCCGTTCAGGTAGACGTAGGCGCGGTAGTTGACGCCCTCGAAGCGCAGGAAGCTGCGCACGCCTGGCTTGGGCGCAGGCACGTCGAAGCGGCGCTGGAACCAGATCAGCCCGTCGTACCAGCGCAGTTCCGGCTCGGCCGCGTTCCAGGCGCCGGGGATCTGCATGCCCGGGGCGCGGTCCAGATCGAACTCGAAGAAGCCGGTGCCGGGCTTGGCCTCCTCGGCGGCGATGTCCACGTCGCGGTGGCGCTGCATGCGGCTCTTGGCGACCCAGCCGTTGATGTCGGTGAGACCCGTGCGGTAGTAGTCCTTGGAGTAGGTCCAGCGGCCCGAGAGGTCCTGCACTTCGGCGCGCTGGCCGGTCAGGAGCAGCGGCGGGCGGAGCTCGTCAGCGGCGAAGGCGGGGGCGGCGACGAGCGTAAGCAGGGGCAGCAGGTTCAGGGCGCGGCGGATCATGGCTGCACCTCCAGCACCAGCACGGACTTGGCCGGCACGGTCAGCGCCAGCAGGCTGTTCTTCGCCTCGGCCTTGAAGGGCTGGGGCTTCACGCGGTCCGGCGTGCCGAACCCGTTCTCGGCGTCCATGGTCGCGGCGGTCAGCAACTGGCCGCTCACGGTGCGCACGGCCTTGCCGCCCACGGCGAGCTGCACCGCCAGGTCCTGCCTCGGGTTGGTGTTGGTGAGGCTCAGCATGAGCTTGCCGTCCGTCGACCGGGCGGCGCTCGCGCTCAAGGCCGGGATGGCGTAGTTGCTGCTTGCATTGATGGGAACGACCACTGGCGCTTTGGGTCCGAGCGTGTACGTCGGCACGCCGCTCAGCTGTACCGGCAGCGAGGTGGCATCCATGAAGGGCAGGTGCATGGCGAATGCGTGGTAGGTCGGCGTCAGCACCATGCGCTCCTTGTCGGTGACGATCATGGCCTGCAGCACGTTGACCATCTGCGCCATGTTGGCCATCTTCACGCGCTCGGCGTGGCGGTGGAACACATGGAAGTGCAGCGCGGCCAGCACGGCGTCGCGCAGCGTGTTGCGCTGGACGAGGAAGCCGGGGTCGGTGCCGGGCTCGGGGTCGTACCAGCTGCCCCACTCGTCGAAGTAGATGGCGAACTTCTTGGCCGGGTCGTTGCGGTCCAGGATCTCGCGGTGCTTGGCGAGGTAGGCGTCGATGGTCTGCGGCACGGCCAGCGTGGAGATCCACTCGGCCTCGGGAAAGCCCACGGCCGCGCCCTTCTTCTTCCAGTCGCGCGTGGGCAGCGAGTACTGGTGGTGCGTGATGGCGCTCATCTGCTTGATCTCGGCGCTGAGCGTCTCGGTCCAGTGCAGCTCCAGCTCCTGGCCGCCGCTGGCGACCAGCTTGGGCCGGTTGCCGCGCGGTGCCTTGGCGAAGGTGGCCCACTGCTTGTACTGGTCGGCGTAGAAGCTCGGCTTCATGTTGCCGCCGCAGCCCCAGCTCTCGTTGCCTATGCCCCAGTACTGCACCTTCCAGGGCTTGTCGCGGCCGTTGGCGCGGCGTTCGCGGGCCAGGGCGGTGTCGCCCTCGGCTGTCAGGTACTCCAGCCACTGCGCCATTTCCTGCACGGTGCCGGAGCCGAGGTTGGCGTTGATGTAGACCTCGGTGCCCAGCTGCTCGGCCAGGTCCATGAACTCGTGCGTGCCCACGGTGTTGGGCTCGATGACGCCGCCCCAGCTGGTGTTGACGCGCGGCGGACGCTGCGACTGCGGGCCGATGCCGTCGCGCCAGTGGTATTCGTCGGCAAAGCAGCCGCCGGGCCAGCGCAGCACCGGCACCTTGACGGCCTTCAGCGCGTTCACCACGTCGCTGCGCCAGCCGCGCACATTGGGGATCTTGCTATCGGGGCCCACCCACAGGCCGCCGTAGATGCCTGACCCGAGGTGCTCGGCGAACTGGCCGTAGATCTGGCGGGCGATCACCGGGCCGGGCTTGTCGGCCTGGATGTCGATCATGACCGGCTCCGCCGCCTGGGCAGCGAGTGAGAGTGACAGGCTGAAGGCGGGGAGCAGGTGTTTCATCGGCATTGGAGGATTTGGAAATCTCTGATCTGCAAGCGGCTGGCCGTTGTCCTCAGCGCGAAGTAGCCGTGCAGGCGTGGATTGGCGTCTGCGCGTGTAAAGAGTTCGTTGCTGCCGGCGCGCCAGCGCAGGTGAACAGCGTTGTCGGGCGTGGGTCGGCGCGAAACAATCTCGACGGTGAGCGGTTGGCCCAGGTGCAGACGGGTCTGCGGTGTCATCGGCTGCTCATGCGGCTCGGCGATGGCGCCGTCCGCAAAGCCCGCCAGCAACCGCTTCTCGCTGCCCGTGTAGTGGCGCAGTCGCGTCGTCATGTTCGCGTTGGCGCCGAAGCCGACGTAGTAGGTCGGCAGCGTGTCGTAGCCTGCGAACTTGCCCGTGCGTGGATAGGGTTCGCTGCCGTCGGCCTCCAGCGCATTCCAGAACATGTTGAGGTCCGAGATGCGGCCGGCGTGTTCGCCCGCAGTGGCGGGCGCGGGCAGGGCCACGGCGGTGAAGCGGATGGCGTAGTCGCCGCTCAGCGGCTCGCGCCACCACAGGCTCAGGCCGGCCGGCGTGGCGATGTCAAGCACGCCGTTCTCGGCCGTGACGACGGCGCGTGCGTCCTCGGCCTCCAGCCGCCAGTGCGTGAGTCCGGCGCGGAAGTCGTCAGCGGCGACTTGTTCGAGCTTGCGCGGTGCCTCGCACCAGGCCGCTGCAACGAGCGGCGCGGCGAGGATCAGCCCGCAAAGTGGAAGACGGACGGCAGGTCCCATTGGCGCGGCTTGTTGTCGGGTTCCACTTCCATCAGCGGGGCCATGTAGTCCCACCAGCGGCGCATGACGGGCAGCGTGGGCAGCTCGTCAATCGGATAGCCGGGCTTGAGCTTCAGCACCGCGAACAGGCTCAGCGTGCTCTCGTCCAGGAAGATGGAGTAGTCGTGGATGCCGGCGCCGCGCAGCGCCTCGGCCAGGTCGGGCCACAGCTCGTCGTGGCGCTTCTTGTACTCGGCGACCACGCCGGGTTTCAACTGCATCTTGAAGGCGCGAATCTCGTCGCTCATTCGTTTGTCTCCTAGAGAACGTCTTGTTCGGCCATGGGCCGGTCGGACACGTCGCGCCGTTGCAGCGCTGCGTCCACATGCCAATGGGATGAGGCCAGTCCGTCGAGCTCGCAGCTGGTTCCAGCCGCGATGGGCTCGCCCAGCTGCAGGCGGCAGGCCTCGTCGAAATGCCAGGCCAGCGCATCCTGCACATGGCCGCCTCGCGTGGCCTCGATGTCGAGCGCGCGAAAGTCGAAGCGGCGCAGCGGCACCTCGGCCGTCGCGTCGACCTCGAAGGCGACCTGGGCGTCGCGTGCGACGAGGCGCTGGATGCGCACGCCCTCGACCCGCGTGCGGCCCCGCTCGCGCGGCACGGGCTGCGCCAATGTCTGCCAGTAAGGCGGGGCGTGGGGCAGTTCCGCCTCGGGGATCTGCGCCTGGCTGTAGGCCGGGTTCCAGTTCATCGTCGCGCGCATGGCGACCGGCACGCCGTGCAGGCTCAGGTCGCTGATGGACACGTCCTCGACGAAGCCGCCGCGCGTCGGCGCGCTCTTGAACAGCAGGCCCACCGGCACCTTGGCGTGCACCTCGATGCGCTGGGCGTTGATGCGGCGCAGCCCCCCCGAAGTTTCGCTGCCGAAGGTCAGGCCGGCCGCGCCCTCGCGGACGATGCAGTCGCTGATGCTGATGTCTTCGCAGACACGCGCCACGCGCAGGCCGTCGGCGTCGCGGCCGGCCTTCAGGCACAGCGCGTCGTCGTTGACGGCAATGTCGGCGTGGCGGATGGTCACGCGGCGCGAGGAGTCGATGTCGATGCCGTCGGTGGACGGGCCGTGCGCGTCCTCGTTGTTGCGGATGGTGACGCCGTCGACGGTCACGTCCTCCGAGTAGCAGAGGTGCAGCGTCCAGAACCCGGAGCGGCGCAGCAGCAGGCCGTCGCCGACCTTCACGCGCGCCGACTCGAACACCTGAATCAAGCGGGGTCGCTGGCAGTCGTAGTCCGACGCCCAGCGCAGGCCGCGCGGCTCGTAGTTGGCACGCAGCGCCCAGTAGCTGTCCCAGAAGACCTTGCCGTCGCCGTCGATGCAGCCTTCGCCCACCAGGCCCACGTCATGCTCGCCGTAGATGTTGACGAGCGCGGCCGGCCAGCGCATCTCGATGCCGGCCACGCGGGTGGGCAGCAGCGGGTAGTCGGCCAGGTGGCGCGAGCCCAGCAGCGTGGCGCCGCGGTCCAGCCGCAGCGTCATGCCGCTCTTCAGGAACAGCGCGCCGGTGAGGTAGACGCCGGGGCCCAGACGCAACTCCGCGCCCTGCAGGGCCGCCGCATCGATGGCGGCCTGCAGGGCGCGGGTGTTGAGGGTGCACCCGTCGCCGCGTGCACCGTAGGCCTGCGCTTGCACGCAAGCCCGCGTCATCAGACGATGCCGGAGCCGGAGGCACCTGCCTTGGGCGGGCGCTTGACGGCGACCTGCTCGCGATAGCCGGCAGCGCGGTAAGTCGCCACCGGGTCGATCGCGCCGCCCGAACGCAGGCGGGCCATCGCGAGGATGGGGCTCACGTCGGTGCGGAAGGCCTTCTTCAGCGTCTGCGCAGCCTGCAGCACGTCATTGGCTTCCTGGAAGCCGGCGAGGGCCACGCGGTCCACCATCGACGCCTGCACGAAGGCGCGCTGCACTTCGACGGCGCTGCTCATCAGGCTCTCGATGGGGTCGGTCACGTTGTGCGACTGGTCCAGCATGTACGACGGGTTGAACGCCGCGCCGTCACGGGCCTGCGAGTCGGCCAGCTCGTTGAAGATCAGGAAGAGCTGGAAGGGATCGATGGAGCCCGAGTCCAGGTCGTCGTCACCGTACTTGCTGTCGTTGAAATGGAAGCCACCGAGCTTGCCGAACTGCGCCAGGCGCGCCACGATCATCTCGATGTTGGTGTTGGGCGCGTGGTGGCCCAGGTCCACCAGGCACTTGGCCTTGGGGCCCAGCGTCTGCGCGACGGCGAAGCTGGTGCCCCAGTCGGCGATAACGGAGCAGTAGAACGCCGGCTCGAACAGCTTGTGCTCGATGTACATCTGCCAGTCATCGGGCAGCGCGGCGTAGATGCCCTTGGCGCTGTCGATGTAGCGCTCCAGCGCGCCGCGCAGGTTGCTCTGGCCGGGGAAGTTGGCGCCGTCGCCGACCCACACCGTCAGGCCCTTGGAACCCAGCGTCTTGCCCAGCTCGATGCAGTCGATGTTGTGCTGCACGGCCAGCTCGCGCGAGGCCTTGTTGGTGCTGGTCAGGCTGCCGAACTTGTAGGTGGCGGACTGGCCGGCCTGGTCCTGGAAGGTGTTGCTGTTGACGGCGTCGAAGCCCAGGCCCAGTTCGTCGGCCTGCTGGCGCAGGGCCTTGGGGTCGCTCGGCTTGTCCCAGGGGAAGTGCAGCGACACGGCCGGCGTGGCACGCGTCAGCTGGTTGATGACGGCGCAGTCTTCCAGCTTCTCGGTCACGTCACGCGGCTCGCCCTTGCCGGGGAAGCGCGCGAAGCGCGTGCCGCCGGTGCCGGCGCCCCAGCTGGGCACGGCCACGCCGAAGGTCTGGGCCTTGGCGGTCAGTGCCTCGATGTCCACGCCGCGGCGGGACAGCATGCCGCCCAGCGCGTCGTAGTCGGCCTGCAGCTCGGCGCGCAGCTTGGCGTTGTGTTGCTCGACCTGGCCGGCGTCAATCATTTGCTTGGTCATGAAAATCTCCAGTGCAGCGGCAAGTGGCTCAACGAGTAAACGCCGCGGCGTTGCCGGCGTCAACGTTCAGCACATTGCCCGTGCTCTTGCCGGACTTGTCGCTGGCCAGGAAGTAGACCGCCTCGGCGATGTCTTCCGGCAGCACGCTGAGCTTGAGCATGCTGCGCTGGCGGTAGAACTCTTCGATGTTGTCGCTGTCGATCTTGTTGGACGCAGCGCGCTCTTCCTTCCACTTGCCGTCCCAGATGCGCGAGCCGCGGATGACGGCGTCGGGGTTGACGACGTTGACGCGCACGCCGATGGCTGCGCCTTCCAGCGCGATGCAGCGGGCCAGGTGGATTTCAGCGGCCTTGGCCGTGCAGTAGGCCGAGGCGCCGGCAGAGGCAACCAGGCCGTTCTTGCTGGCGACGAACACCATGGAGCCGCCGATCTTCTGCTGCTTCATCAGGCGGAAGGCACCGCGGCCGACCAGGAAGTAGCCGGTGACCAGGATGTCCTGGTTGCGCTGCCAGATTTCCAGCGTCGTGTCTTCCAGCGGCGCGGCCGAGGCGATGCCGGCGTTGGACACGAGGATGTCCAGGCCGCCGAAGCGCAGCGCGGTGGCGGACAGCACGGCTTCCACATCGGCTTCCGACGTGATGTTGCCCTGCACGGTGGCGATGGCGTCCTTGCCGCCGACCTTCAGCAGGTTGGCCTTGGCTTCTTCCAGCGCGCCGGCGTCGATGTCGGTCAGCATGACGCAGGCACCTTCCTGCAGCAGCTGGCGGGCAACGGCCTGGCCGATGCCACCGGCGCCGCCGGTGACCAGGGCCACGCGGCCGGCCAGGCTCTTGGGCTTGGGCATGCGCTGCAGCTTGGCTTCTTCGAGCAGCCAGTACTCGATGTCGAAGGCTTCCTGCTCGGGCAGGCCGACGTACTTGTCCACGCCGTTCGCGCCGCGCATCACGTTGATGGCGTTGATGTAGAACTCGCCGGCGATGCGGGCGGTGGCCTTGTCCTTGGCGAAGGACAGCATGCCGACGCCGGGGATCAGGTAGATGATGGGGTTGGCATCACGCACGGCCGGGCTGGTCGGGCGCTTGCAGCGCTCGTGGTAGGCACGGTAGTCGGCGCGGTAGGCTTCCAGCGCAGCGTCCAGGCCGGCCAGCACGGCGTCCACATCGGGGTTGCTGGGGTCGAAGTCCAGCACCAGCGGGCGGATCTTGGTGCGCAGGAAGTGGTCGGGGCAGGACGTGCCCAGCGCGGCCAGCTTTTCCAGGTCGTTGCTGCCGACGAACTCCAGCACCGCGGCGCTGTCGTTGAAGTCGCCCAGCTTGCGCTCGTCAGCGCTGATGCGGCCGCGCAGCGCGGGCATCAGCTTGGCGGCGATGGCGGCGCGCTGTTCGGCGGGCAGCGTCACGGTCTTCACGCCGCCGAACACCGGCTGCTTGATGTTCTCGTTCAGCCATTGCTCGGCCAGGCGGATCATGTCCAGCGTGATCTCGTAGCAGCTCTTGGCGGTGTCACCCCAGGTGAACAGGCCGTGGCCTTCCAGGATGATGCCCTTCAGGTTGGGCTGCGACGTGGCCAGTGCTTCCAGCTTCAGGCCCAGGTCGTAGCCGGGGCGCTGCCAGGGCAGCCAGCCCAGCTGGCCGCCGAAGATCACTTCGGTCAGGCGCTTGCTGTCGGCGCAGGCGGCGATGGCGATGATGGCGTCCGGGTGCATGTGGTCGACATGCGCCTTCGGGATATAGGCGTGCAGGGGGGTATCGATACTCGCGGCACGCGGGTTCAGATTGAACGTGCAGTGCGGCAGGTAATCCACCATCTCGTCTTCATGTTCCAGGCCGCGATAACGCTTCTTCAGCGCATTCAGCTTGTCCATGTAGAGCGTGGAGAAACCGTCCAGCTTGATGGAGCCCAGGTCGCCGCCCGAGCCCTTGACCCACAGCACCTGCACGTCTTCGCCGGTCAGGTGGTCGCGCATCGTGACCTTGGCCGAGGTATTGCCGCCGCCGAAATTGGTCACGCGCAGATCGGAGCCAAGCAGATTCGAGCGGTACAGCAGCAGTTCCGGCTCGCTCAGTTTGGCCGCGACGGCGTCATCCCACTTGGAGGCGATCGGGGGTTGTGCAGGGGTTTGGGAATTTGCAGTCATGATGAGCTTGCCTGTGATCGGTGCGTCTTCGTCTTCGTGGCCGCGACATGCGGCCCGGTGCCCGTTCTCCACGGGGGAAACGGGCCGCAGTGTGGGGGCAAACCCGCTCTCATGCGCAGCGCCGCCACGCAAAATCAAAAGGATGAGCGAATGCTGCGCTGCACAAGCAATCGCTCACGAAACGCTCATGGCCGTGATCGTTTTGTGATTGACGCTGTCATGGGATTGACGTAATCTGCTTTCGGAACTGTGTTTCACCTGTGATCTGAGCGATCTTGATTGCAGTGCAACATGGCGACGACGCCCGGTGACACGGTCATGGGGCGTGACCCGAGAGCAGGCCAGCGTAGGCCCGATCCGGCAAAGCGATGCCCACCCCAAGAGGTCGGGCAACTCCTCACGAGACAACGGTCGCCCTCGACCCGGAAGGCGCCCGACAGCAAGGTGGCTTCCATGATCAATCACAAGCGACACAAGCGTCTGCTCAAACTGCTGGACGAGCGTGAGCACGCCAGCGTTCAGCAATTGATGGAATGGTTGTCGGCATCGGCCGCAACCGTGCGCCGGGATATTTCCTGGCTGGCCGCCAAAAACCAGCTGACCCGCACCCGCGGCGGTGCGCAAAGGCTGGAACAAAAGAAAAAGTCATACACGCTGTCCAGCGAGACTTTTCAAAACAATATTCAGCAACATACTGCCGCCAAGCGCGCCATCGCCCGTTATGCCACCTCGATGTGCAATAACGGCGAAACCATCATCATCAACGGCGGAACCACCACGTTCATGATGGCGGAGTTTCTCGTCGAGAAGCAGCTGAAGATTCTCACGAACTCGTTCCTGATGGCGCAGCGCCTGCTGCTGACCAGCGACAACGAGATCATCCTGCCCGGCGGCAAGGTCTACCGCGAGCAGAACGTAATCCTCAGCCCGTTCGAGAACGACGTGGCCCAGCACCACTACG
This sequence comes from Roseateles sp., assembly GCA_036401055.1. Taxonomy (GTDB): domain Bacteria; phylum Pseudomonadota; class Gammaproteobacteria; order Burkholderiales; family Burkholderiaceae_C; genus Pelomonas. The sequence goes on along the minus strand of DASWWC010000255.1, from coordinate 4,085 downwards.
CCGCCAAGATGTTCATGGGCGTCTACGGCCTGTCCATCCTGGGCCTGATGGAAGCCGACCCGCTGCTGATCCAGGCCGAGAAACGCCTCATCGGCCAGGCCGAGGAACTGGTCGTGCTGGTCGACAGCTCCAAGTTCCAGCGCAAGGCCGGCCTGGTGCTGTGCGGGCTGAACCGCGTCTCCACCGTCATCACCGACACCGGCGCGTCCGACAGCGCGGTGCAATTGCTGGAGCACTACGGCGTGCGCGTCATCACCGTGGAGCCCGAGGCCGTGGACCCCCAGGACGTGCACGCGTCGGCGCTGGGCCATGACTTCGCCGGCGTGCTGGACGCCAGCCCCTACGCCACCACACCGCACTGAACGCTTGAGCATGAAACAGACGGGCACCGTCGTCCTCGACATCGGCAAGACCAACGCCAAGCTGACCCTGATCGATGCCGCCGGCAAGACGCTGGCCGAGGTGCGCACACCCAACACCGTGCGCCGCGTTGGGCCCTATCCGCACCACGACACCGAGCGGCTGTGGGCCTGGATGCTGGGCCAACTGACCGAACTGGCCAGTCAGGCCGACATCCGCGCCATCGTCCCCGTCACGCATGGCGCGACCGCCGCGCTGGTCGACGATGCCGGCCTGGTGCTGCCCGTGCTGGACTACGAGCACGAGTTCGGCGATGCCACCGATGTGCAGCGTTATGACGCCGTGCGGCCCGCCTTTGACGAGAGCGGCTCGCCGCGCCTGCCGGCCGGCCTGAACCTGGGCCGGCAACTGGAATGGCTGCAGGCCCGCTTCCCTGACGAGTTCGCGCGCACCCGCCATGTGCTGATGTATCCGCAGTACTGGGCCTGGCGCCTGTGCGGCGTCGCGGCCAGCGAGGTCACCTCGCTAGGCTGCCACACCGATTTGTGGCGGCCGGCCGAGGGCCGCTGGTCGTCGCTGGTCGAGACGCGCGGCTGGGAGCCGCTGTTCCCCGAGCGGCGCGACGCCTGGGCGCGGCTGGGCCGCATCCAGCCCGATCTGGCGGCGCGCACCGGCATCAGCCCCGATTGCGAGATCGTCTGCGGCATCCACGACAGCAATGCCTCGCTGCTGCGCCACCTGCTGACGCTGCAGCGCAGCGGTCCCTGCACCGTGCTGTCCACCGGCACCTGGCTCATCGCCGCGGCGCTGGGCTCGGCGACCAAGCCGCTGGTGGAGGCGCAGGACATGCTGGCCAACTGCAATGTGTTCGGTGACGCCGTGCCCTGCGTGCGCTTCATGGGCGGCCGCGAGTTCGGCGCCATCGCCGGCACCCAGCCGGCGCCGTTCGAGCGTGCGGACATCGAGCGGCTGATCGCGCAAGGCAGCATGGCCTTGCCCTGTTTTGCCGAAACCGGCGGCCCGTTCGCGGGCCGGGTGGGGCGCTTCGTGGGCCCGCTGGCCGCGAACGCCGCCGAGCAGGCCGCGCTGGCGACGCTGTACGTGGTGCTGATGACCGACCACTGCCTGGACGCGCTGGGCGCCAGTGGCCGCGTGGTGGTGGAGGGCGCCTTCACAGCCAACGCTGAGTTCGGCCCCTTGCTGGCCGGCTTGGCCGAGGGCCGCGACGTGATCGTGTCCGACGACAGCAGCGGCACCACCTGCGGCGCCTGGCTGCTGGACGCCTGGGGCCGCCAGGCCGATGGCGCGGCGGCGCCAGTGCAGGCCTGGAATCCCAAGGGCTGGCGGGCCTACCGCGACAGTTGGCGGACAGCCGCTGATTCATAGCCGCCATCGGCGACCTTCGCTGTCCATGGGGCTGAGCAGCTCGCCTTCCGTTTCGGCGAGCACGCGCACGGCCTCGCGATAGCCGAGTCGCAGCTCGCGCTGCAGCCAAGCGACGCTCACTGGCGATCGCGCCGGCAGGCCTTGCAGCAGCTGAATCGTGCGGGCCATCTGCTCGGGCGCAGGGCGGGGTTCGATGTGGCCCAGCGCGCACTCGAGGTTGGACAGCCCGATCAGCCAGCACTCCAACTCGTCAAGCTGCGCCTGCTGTACGCCCCGCGCGCCGTCGCAGGCGATCAACTGCTCACAGTGGGGCGGGAACTCCCAGGCCGCATCGTCCAGCGCCCGCCAGGGGCGCCGATCACCCAGCAGCCGCCAGCAATCGACGATCTCCCGGTGCCGGGCGTACCGGCCGACGACGGCTGCGCCGGTGCGGGTGTCCAGCCGGGCGGCCAGCGCCCGGGGCAGGCTGTCCAGCAGCGCGGGCCAGCTGTGGTGCAGCCGCCAACTCGACGACACGACCACCGTCAGGCCTGGCCAGCGCTGCAGCAGCGCGACGAGCGCGCCAGCCCGTTCGAAACGACGCGGCGGCGGCGCGTCGTTGGCATGCAGCACGCCGTCGAAGTCGAGGAAGAGCAGCGGTTCGGAAAGGGGGCTGTGCATATGCCCAGCATCGTGGCGGCTGCGACGGCTTGGGTCGCAGCCGGTGCAGCTCAGCCGCCGCCGTGCCTGGCCAACGCCTGCGCCAGCACGTGGCGAAGATCTTCGCGCAGCGAGGGTGGCGCCAGCACCTCGATCTCGTCGATGTGGCCCAGCAGCCACCAGCGCAGCTCCCAACTGGCTCGCAGGCTGGCTTGCAGCTCAAAGCGCCCATCGCTGCGGGCTTGCAGCCGCTGGTCGTCCGCCAGCGGCGCCTCCTGCAGCACAGCGGCGAGTGAGGCACTGCAGATCAGCTGCAGCGCCAGCGGTGCGTCGGTGCTGCCGAACTGGCCGCGACCCTGGGCCAGCGCAGCGTCGATGTCGACGCCAGGTGGCAGCGTGGCGGCTTCAGGGCGCCGCTCGGCGGCCAGCACGCGGTGCAGCGCGAACAGGCGGGGCGGTTCGCTCAACTTGCCATGCAGCAGCGCCACCAGGTAGAGCTGCGCGCCGCGCAGCAGCAGGCCCACCGGGTGCAGCCGGTAGCTGGTCGGGCGCTGGTCGCTGCCGCGCCGGTAGCGCAGGGCCAGCTGGCGGTCGTGCATCAGCGCCTCGGCCACTTCGGACATGGCGCCGGCTTCGGCCATCGGTGGTGCGCGCTGGGACAGGCCGTTCGGGATGACGCGCACCTTGGCCGCCCAGCGGCTCGGCGCAGCCGGTGCGAGGCCGTCCAGCGTGTGCCGGGCCTGGGCGAACAAGTCGTCCAGGCTGGCCGACCAACTCGCGGGCAGCGCGGCGCGCAGGTGCTGGTCCACCAGCACCAGGCTCAAGGCCTCGGGGGTGGAGAGACCTTGGACGGCCTGCCTGGCCGTCATCGAACGCCAGCGCCAGCCATGCGGCTTGCTGCGCTCATCGCAGTCGATGGCGAAGTGCTGCTGCAGCAGGCGCAGGTCGCGCTGCACCGTGCGCGTGTCGACGGCGTAGCCACGGTCGGCCAGCACCTGGCGCAGCTCCGACGGTGCCGCCGAGCGGCCGGTGGGCAGGGCCGACAGCAGTTCGAGCAGGCGGGCCAGGGACTGAGGGGTGCTGGCAGAGGGCATGGGTCAGGTTTGCGGCGAGGCTCGTTCGACGAGAAACCAGTGAACGTCGACATTGCAGCCGTGAGCCCTTCCTGACCAGACGCCACTGGCGTCATTGACCATGTTCATCGGTGCGTTCTTGCCTGCCCAAACGTGCTTGGCTGCATCCTTGCTTTTCAGCAGGCTGATCGGATGCTTCGCATTGGTAAGTTGTAGTGCCAAGCGCTCCTGCAACATAGGTTGCATGTGCAGCCCGGCGAGGCTGGCAAATTCTTCGTGTGCAAGCCTGAGCCGGATGACGTCCTGGTACTTCAGGGTCGAGCGGGCCGTGAGTGCAGCAGTCAGGTGGACGTCCGTGACCAGCAGCAGGCCTGTGCGGATATCGCTATTGCACTTTCGATGGATGTCGTCAGCCAGGTCGTCGATCAATGGATGGGCTTGCGCGCCGGGCGGCAGGGAGATCAGATCGCCGACGTACATCGCCTTGGGGAGTGTCAGGAATTTTGTGTGTGAGGCATAGCATGTCGACTTGGAGCATGAATGCCACGCAAGAAGAAATCAGAGGTCGTATCGGACCATGCGGCGAAGCCGCAATTTTCAGCCGCTGCGCTTGAGCAGTTGATCCCC
>DASWWC010000254.1:0-28478 GCA_036401055.1 Roseateles sp. | reverse complement strand
GGCCATGCCCGCGAGCAGCGCCAGGAAGGGCAGGCCCCACAGCAGCCAGGTCGACGGCCGCAGCGGCGGCGTGTAGCGCACGAAGCTGCCGTAGCGCTGCTCGAAGAAAGCCAGCACCTCCTGGTCGCTGCGACCGGCCTGCAGCTGCGCGCGGATCTCGCGCCGCATGTCGGCCGCCAGCGGCGCGTTGGACTCGGCGATGGTCTGGTTCTGGCAGACGACGCAGCGCAGTTGCGCGGCCAGCTGCGCTTCGCGGGCGTCGAGGTCGGCCCGGGCGGTGCAGCTCCAGGCGAGCAGCGCGATCGCGATCACGAGGTGCTTCACTTCAAAGCCCTCACGGCGGGCATCAGCTTGTCGCGCCAGACCTCGGCCGTGACCGGCCCGGTGTGGCGAAGGCGCACGCGGCCGTCGGCGTCGATGACGAAGGTCTCGGGCACGCCGTGCACGCCGAAGTCCATGCCGACGCGGCCGTCGGCGTCGACCGCCGAGGCGAGGTAGGGGTTGCCGACCTGCGCCAGCAGCGCGAGCGCGGCGGCGTCGCGGTCCTTGTAGTTCAGGCCGAACAGCGGCACACCGTCGCGCGTGGACAGCACCTTCAGCGCCGGCAGCTCGCTGCGGCAGGGCTCGCACCAGGAGGCCCACACGTTGAGCAGCCAGACCTGGCCGCGCAACTGGGCGGTGTCCAGGCGCTGCGTGGCGTCGTGCAGCAGCGGGCGGTCTATGGCGGGGGCGGGCTGGGCGATCAGCGCCGAGGGCAGGGCGCGCGGGTCGCGCTGCAGGCCCAGGCCGAGCGCGACGGCCAGCGCAAGGAAGGCCAGCAGCGGCAGCAGGTAGCGCATCAGGCGGGGTCTCCCACCGGCAGCGCTGCGGCGGCGCGCTGCCGCGCAGGGCTGGTGCGGTAGCGGTGATCGGCGAGCGCCAGCAGCCCGCCCAGCGCCATCAGCGCACAGCCCAGCCAGATCCAGGCGAGGAAGGGCTTGACCTGGATGCGTACCGTCCAGGCGCCATCGGCCAGCGGCTCACCGAGGCCCACCAGCAGGTCGCGCTGCAGGCTGCTGTCGATGGCGGCCTGGCTCATGGGCATGGCCTGGGTGCGGTAGACGCGCTTCTCGGGGTGCAGCGTGAGCGGCGGCTCGCCGTCGCGGCTGACGGTGAAGGCGGCGCGCTGCGCGTCGTAGTTGGGGCCCTTGACGGCCTCGGTCGCGCCGAGGCGGAACTCGAAGCCGCCGACGCTGACCGGCGTGCCCGGTGCCAGGCTCAGCTCGCGCTTGCTTTCGAAGCCGCCGGACAGCGTGACGCCGAAGACGAACAGACCCACGCCGGCATGCGCCAGCAGCATGCCCCACCAGGCGCGCGGCTGCTTGGCCGAGCGGCCGCGCCAGTCGCCCCGCAGCCGTTGCCAGGCATGCGCGACGGCCGACAGCACGCACCAGGCCGCCAGCAGCAGGCCGAAGGCGGAGAAGGGCGTCCACGTCTGCCCCGGCTCGCGCGGCAGCAGCCAACCCAGAAGCAGCGCGCACACGCCGCTGGCCGCCAGCGCCCAGCGCAGCTGCAGGCGCAGCTCGGGCAGCGTGCTGCGCTTCCAGCGCGCCATCGGGCCCACGCCCATCAGCACCAGGGCCGGCACGACGAGGGGCACGAAGACGGCCTCGAAGTAGGGCGGGCCGACGGAGATCTTGTCGCCGCCCAGCACGTCCAGCAGCAGCGGGTAGAGCGTGCCGATCAGCACGGCCAGCGCGGCGCTGGCGAACAGCACGTTGTTGACCAGCAGCAGCGTCTCGCGCGACAGCGCCGCGAAGCGCCCGCCCGGCGCGATGGCGGGTGCGCGCCAGGCGAACAGCAGCAGCGACGTGCCGACGACCGTCACCATGAAGCACAGGATGTAGAGGCCGCGGCCGGGGTCGACCGCGAAGGCGTGCACCGAGGTCAGCACGCCGGAGCGGACCAGGAAGGTGCCCAGCAGGCTCAGCGAGAACGCGGCGATGGCCAGCAGCACCGTCCAGCCGCGGAAGGCGCCGCGCTGGTCGCTGACGATGAGCGAATGGATGAGCGCGGTGCCCACCAGCCAGGGCATGAAGGATGCGTTCTCGACCGGGTCCCAGAACCACCAGCCGCCCCAGCCGAGCACGTAGTAGGCCCAGGCGCTGCCGAGCAGGATGCCCAGCGTCAGAAAGCTCCAGGCCGCCAGCGTCCAGGGCCGCGACCAGCGCGCCCAGGCGGCGTTCAACTCGCCCGACAGCAGCGCCGCGATGCCGAAGGCGAACGCGACCGAGAAGCCCACGTAGCCCATGTAGAGCAGCGGCGGGTGCAGCACCATGCCGGGGTCCTGCAGCAGCGGGTTCAGGTCGCGGCCCTCGGCCGGTGCGGGCACGAGGCGGTCGAAGGGGTTGGAGAGAAAGAGCAGGAACAGCAGCAGCCCGACGCTGAGCAGGCCCATGACGCCCAGCACCCGCGCGGCGAAGGCCGCCGGCAGCGCACGGCTGCGCAGCGCGACGGCCAGCGTCCACGCCGACAGCAGGCCCTGCCACAGCAGCATGGAGCCCTCGTGGCTGCCCCACACGGCCGTGAAGCGGTAGATGGCGGGCAGCTCGGAGTGCGAGTTGGAGGCGACATAGCGCACCGAGAAGTCGCCGGTGAGAAACGCATGCGCGAGGCAGCCGAAGGCCAGCCACACGAAGCCGCATTGCAGCGCGGCGGCCGGGCGCGCGACGCGCATCCAGCCCGCCACGCCCCAGTGGGCGCCGGCCAGCGGCAACAGGGCCTGTGCGCCAGCCACCAGCAGCGCCAGCACGAGGGCGAAGACGCCGATCTCCGGGATCATTTCGAGGCGCCTGCGGTGCGGGCCTGCTCCAGCGCGGCGGCGGCCGGCGGCGGCATGTAGTTCTCGTCGTGCTTGGCCAGCACCTCGGTGGCGCTGAAAACAGTACCGCCTTGCAGCCGGCCGGCGACGACGACGCCCTTGCCTTCGCGAAACAGGTCGGGCAGCAGGCCGCGGTAGTGCACCGGGATGCGGTGCGCGCCGTCGGTGACGACGAAGCGCAGGTCCAGCCCGTCCGCCGCGCGTTGCAGCGAGCCGGCTTCGACGAGCCCGCCGAGCCGGAACGCGGCCTGGCGCGGCGCCTCGCCGGCAGTCACCTGCGTGGGGCTGTAGAAGAAGGTCACGTTGCTGCTCAGCGCGTTCAGCACCAGCGCGGTGGCGGTGGACACGGCCGCCAGGCCCAGCAGCACGAACAGCAGACGGCGTTGGCGGGGCGTCATGGCAGCTCCCGCCGGGTGGCCGCGGCGCGGCGGCAGCGCCGCCACAGCAGCAAGGCCTCGGCCGCGATGAGCAGTGCCGACACGCCGTAGGCCAGCGCGAGATAGAAGTCGTGGTGGGCGCCGTTCATGCGTCGTGCTCCAGGGCCGCGCGTTCGTCGATGAGGCAGCGCACGCGTGCCAGCGCGGCGGCGACGCTGTAGGCCCAGCAGGCGGCGGTCATCAGCAGCATGCCGGCCAGCATGGTGTGGGTCATCGTCGGTGCGGCGTCGAAGCGGATGGTGGCACCCTGGTGCAGCGTGCTCCACCACTGCACGGAGAAATAGATGATGGGCACGTTGACGACGCCGGCCAACAGCAGGATGGCGCCGGCGTTGTCGGCGCGCCTGGGGTCTTCGATGCTGGACACGAGGGCGATGTAGGCGAGGTAGAGGAAGAGCAGGATCAGCTCCGACGTGAGCCGCGCGTCCCACACCCACCAGGTGCCCCAGGTCGGCTTGCCCCAGGCGGCGCCGGTCCACAGCGCGATGGCCGTGAACAGCGCGCCGGTGGGCGCCAGCGCGCGCGACAGCAGCGGCGACAGCCGTGTGCCGAATACCAGGCCCAGGCCGGCGTGCAGCGCGGCGACGAGGTAGAGGAACATCGACATCCACGCCGCCGGCACGTGGATGAAGATGATGCGGTAGACCTCGCCCTGCTGGTGGTCGGTCGGCGCGACGGCGAAGCCCAACCACAGGCCGGCGATGGCCAGCACGGCCGCCAGACCGGCGAAGCCGGGGATGAGACGGCCGGCCAGCGGGTGGAAGTGGACGGGCGACGCGAAGCGGCGCCAGGGGCTGGCGGCGGTGGCGATGGCGGGCATGGTGTTCATTCCAGCGCCAGCCGCAGGGCAGCGGCGCTGGCCCAGGGGCAGAGGAAGGCGGCCAGCGACAGGCAGGCGCCCAGCAGGCTGAGGTGGGGCGCGGCCGGCAAGCCCTGCTGGCCGGCCGTGACGGCGGCGCAGCCGAACACCAGCGGCGGCACGCTCATGGGCAGCACGACCAGCGCCAGCAGCACATGGCCGCGCAGCCCCAGCGTCAGTGCGGCCCCGAGCGCGCCGATCAGCACCAGCGTGGGTGTGCCCAGCAGCAGTGCCAGAACGAGCGTCAGGGCCGTGTCACCGGCCAGGCCATATTGCAAGGCCAGCAGCGGCGCGACGACGATCAGCGGCACGCAGGCGATGCACCAGTGCGCTGCGATCTTCATGGCCATCAGGCCCATCAGCGGACGTGGCGCCAGCAGCCACTGCTCCAGGCTGCCATCGGCCAGGTCCGGCTCGAACAGGCGGTGCAGCGAGATCAGTACCGCCAGCAGCGCCGCCACCCAGACGACGCCGGGGCCGATGGCACGCAGCAGCGCGGCGTCCGGCCCGATGGCCAGCGGGAACAGGCCGCCCACCAGCACGAAGAACAGCAGCCCGCCCAGTGCATCAGCCGGTCGATGCAGCGCGATGCGCAGCTCGCGGGCGAAGACGGCGCTCAGCATGCGGCGGGCTGGCCCAGCAGCAGCGGGCGGCAAAGGTGAGCGGGCACGCGCAGCGGCTGGTGCGTGGCGACGACGGCCAGGCCGCCGGCGCGCAGGTGCTCGGCGAGATGGGCGTCGAACAGCTGCTCGCCGGCTTCGTCCAGCCCGGCGCAGGGTTCGTCCAGCAGCCACAGGCGGCGGCGGGCCAAGCTCACGCGCGCCAGCGCGACGCGGCGCTGCTGGCCTTGCGACAGGCGCCTCACCGGCCGTGTGGCGAATGCGCCCAAACCCCAGGCCTGCAGGGCCGCACCCGACGCGGTGGGGTCGCCGGCGATCAGCTGCTGCGAGAAGCGCAGGTTCTCCGTGGCGCTCAGTTCGGGGCTGAGGCCGTTGGCGTGGCCGAGGTAGGCGCTGTCGTGCTGCAACTCGCCGGGGCCGCTCCAGCGGGCCGAGCCGGCGGCTGCAGGCATCAGCCCGGCCAGGAGGCGCAGCAGGCTGGTCTTGCCGCTGCCGTTGGCCCCCCGCAGCTCCAGCGCCTGCCCGGCGTGCAGCTCGAAGCTCAGGTCCTTGAAGACGCTGCGCCCGGCGCGGCGGCAGGCCAGCGCCTCGGCGTGCAGCAGTGGGCGCGCGTCCTCATGGCTTGGCATCACCGGCCCGGGCTACCTCGTCGCTGTTGGGGACCTTCTGGCCCGGCGTGTCGGTGGGGCCTTCGCCCGGCGGGATGTGCGGCAGCTTGTGCGCAATGCCCTTGTGACAGTCGATGCAGGTTTTTTCCTTGCTGGCCAGGTAGGTCGAGTGCATGTTCTGCGCGCGCTGGCTCTGGCGCGTGAAGTCCATGGAGTCGTAGTTGTGGCAGTTGCGGCACTCCAGCGAGTCGTTGGCCTTCAGCCGCGCCCATTCATGCTGGGCCAGTTCGAGCCGCTTGTCCTGGAACTTCTCGCGCGTGTCGATGGTGCCGAAGATCTTGCCCCAGACCTCCTTGGAGGCCTGCATCTTGCGGGCGATCTTGGCCGTCCATTCGTGCGGCACGTGGCAGTCGGAGCAGACCGCGCGCACGCCCGAGCGGTTGGTGTAGTGGATGGTGCTCTTCAGCTCGGCGAACACGTTGTCGCGCATCTCGTGGCAGCCGGTGCAGAACTTCTCGGTGTTGGTCAGCTCCATCGCGGTGTTGAAGGCGCCCCAGAACATCACGCCGCCGATGAAGCCACCGAGGGTCAGGAAGCCAAGGCTGAAATGCACGCTGGGCCGTCGGATGACGACCCAGTAGCGCTTGAGGAGTTTCAACATGGCTGGAGGCTCCGCGTGGTGTTCACTTCTTGCCGGCTTTCTCGTTGGCCTTCTGAGACTGCAGCGCTCGCTGGATGACGGTGTCCACGTCCTGGAAATTGTTCTGCACCAGTGGCCGGGCCGCGTCCTGCGCCACATGGCATTGCATGCAGAAGTATCGGCGCGTGGAAACCTGGCCCAGCATACGGCCGTCGCGGGCCATGTAGTGCGTGACGCTGACGGGGATGGCCTGCGTCATCTCGGTCTTGGCGCGGGCGTGGCAGTCCAGGCACTTGTTGAAGTTCTTGTCGATCTGGTAGCCGTCCACGCGGTGCGGGATGGTGGGGGGCTGCATGGCGTAGTTGCGCGTGCGGCGCACGTCGTCGTTGACGGCGTTGCCCAGCACCGGCGGCTTGGTGGACTCGGTGATGGGCGTCGGGCCTCGAGCCGCGTCGGTGAATGGGCGGGCCGGCTGCTGCTGGGCTGTCGTCAGGCCGCTGCACAGGCACAGCAGCAGGGCGAGGTGTCTAAGCATCTTCATGGCGGGACTCCTCAGACCTTGGTGATCTTGACCGCGCACTTCTTGAAGTCGGTCTGCAGAGAGATCGGGTCGGTGGCGTCCAGCGTGACTTTGTTGATCAGCTGGCTGGCATCGAACCACGGCACGAACACCAAGCCACGCGGCGGCTTGTTGCGGCCCCGGGTTTCGACGCGGGTGCGCATCTTGCCGCGCCGCGATGCCACCTCCACCTCGCTGCCGCGCCGCACGCCCATGGCCTTGGCGTCGTCCGGGTGCATGTAGCAGACGGCGTTCGGCACGGCCTTGTGCAGTTCGGGCACGCGCCGCGTCATCGAGCCCGAGTGCCAGTGCTCCAGCACGCGGCCGGTCGACAGCCAGAACGGGAATTCCTTGTCCGGCGCTTCCGGCGGCGGCTCGTAGGGCAGGGCGAAGATGACGGCCTTGCCGTCCGCATGGCCATAGAACTGGTAGCCGGTGCCGGCCTTCACATAGGGGTCGGCCCCTTCACGGTAGCGCCACAGCGTCTCCTTGCCATTCACGACCGGCCAGCGCAGGCCGCGGGCCTGGTGATAGGCGTCAAAGGGTGCCAGGTCATGCCCGTGGCCGCGACCGAAGGTGGCGTACTCCTCGAACAAACCCTTCTGCGCATAGAAACCGAAGGCCTTGGACTCGGCGTTCTCGTAGGCCTTGTCCATGTCGGTCAGCGGGAACTTGTCGACATTGCCGTTGCGGTAGAGCACGTCGAACAGCGTCTTGCCGCGCACGGCCGGCTGCTTGGCGATCAGTTCCTCGGGCCAGACCTCCTCGATCTTGAAGCGCTTGGAGAACTCCATCAGCTGCCACAGGTCCGAGCGGGCGTCGCCGGGCGCGTTGACGAGTTGGTGCCAGAAGTGGGTGCGGCGCTCGGCGTTGCCGTAGGCGCCTTCCTTCTCGACCCACATCGCGGTGGGCAGGATGAGGTCGGCCGCCACGGCGGTGACGGTCGGGTAGGCGTCCGAGACGACGATGAAGTTCTCCGGGTTGCGGTAGCCCGGATAGGCCTCGTTCATCAGGTTGGCGCCGGCCTGCATGTTGTTGTTGACCATGACCCAGTAGGCATTGAGCTTGCCGTCCTTGAGCATGCGGTTCTGCAGCACGGCGTGGAAGCCGGGTTTGTCGGGAATGGTGCCGTGCGGCACTTTCCAGATCTCCTCGGCGTGGGCGCGGTGCTTGGGGTTGGTCACCACCATGTCGGCCGGCAGGCGATGCGAGAAGGTGCCCACCTCGCGCGCCGTGCCGCAGGCCGAGGGCTGGCCGGTCAGCGAGAACGGGCTGTTGCCGGGCGAGGCGATCTTGCCAGTCAGCAGGTGGATGTTGTAGATGAGGTTGTTGGCCCAGGTGCCGCGCGTGTGCTGGTTGAAGCCCATGGTCCAGAAGGACATGACCTTGGTCTTGGGGTCGGCGTACAGCTCGGCCAGCGCGAGCAGCCGGTTCTTGGGCACGCCGGTCAGCTTGGCGGTGTACTCCAGGTCGTAGGTGGACACGAACTTGGCGTACTCGTCGAACGAGATGGGCTTGGCGCCCGTCGGGTCGGCCGCGTTCTTGGCTGCCTTCTGCAGCGGGTGCTCGGGCCGCAGGCCGTAGCCGATGTCGGCGTTGCCGAGCTTGAAGTTGGTGTGCTTGTTGACGAAGTCCTTGTTGACCCGGCCCGTCGAGATGATGTGGTGGGCGATGTAGTTCAGGATCGCCAGGTCGGTCTGCGGCGTGAAGGTCAGCTCGATGTCGGCCAGCTCGTAGGAGCGATGCTCGAAGGTCGACAGCACGGCCACCTTGACGTCGGGGCCGGACAGGCGCCGGTCGGTCACGCGTGTCCACAGGATGGGGTGCATCTCTGCCATGTTGGAGCCCCACAGCACGAAGACGGTGGCGGCCTCGATGTCGTCGTAGCAGCCCATGGGCTCGTCCATGCCGAAGGTGCGCATGAAACCGGTGACGGCCGAGGCCATGCAGTGGCGGGCGTTCGGGTCGAGGTTGTTGGAGCGGAAGCCCGCTTTCATCAGCTTGGAAGCGGCGTAGCCTTCCCACACCGTCCACTGGCCCGAGCCGAACATGCCGACCGACGTCGGCCCCTTGGCCTTCAGCGCGGCCTTCCACTTCTCGGCCATCACGTCGAAGGCCTTGTCCCAGGACACGGGCTGGAACTCGCCGTCCTTGGCGTACTGGCCGTTCTTCATGCGCAGCAGCGGCGTGGTCAGCCGGTCGTCGCCATACATGATCTTGGACAGGAAGTAGCCCTTCACACAGTTCAGGCCCTTGTTGACTTCCGCCTCGGGGTCACCTTGGGTGGCGACGACGCGGTTGTTCTTGACCGCGACCGTGACGCCACAACCGGTGCCGCAGAAGCGGCAGGGCGCCTTGGACCAGGTCAGCTGGGACGCGTCGGCATAGGCATTGCCGGTCTGGGCGACCGCGATGGGGATGCCGGCGACTGAGCCCGCTGCTGCTGCGGCGGATTGCCGGACGAAATCACGCCGTGTGGACATGTGGAATCTCCAGGTTCATTGATTCGAGGGGCTCGACGTGCTGGTAGACCATCGCAACCCCGATCACTCCCGGGGTTTGCTGGATCAGCCCGATCTGGTCCAGGATGGCGCCGGCCGTGGGGGCTTCCAGCGTGACGACGAGTTTGCCGCTCGCGTCGGAACCATGGATCTGCGCGTCGGCCAAACGCGCGATGAGCTCGCTGACGGCTGCATGGCGTTCCGGCAGCGCATGAACCACCAGGCTGGTGATGTGGAGTTCGTCGACCATCAACTGCCCGGCGGTCCGGCAAACATCTGGTAGATCCAGACAGCGAAACCGTAGCCGACGACCAGCATGCCTGCGAGCGCCGGAGCCATCACGACGGAGAGGAAGAGGAAGCTCCGGAGTTCCTCGGTTCGAGTGGAACGGGGGCTGTCTGACAGGCCACCGTTGGCGGGATCTAACATCGCAACTCCTGACCATCGACTGACCCGATTCTGGAGGGCCGGCACGGGATCGGTGATGGTTATATCGGTAGGTCTTGATCTGTGTCAAATAACCGGTGCGCGCATATCCGACAGGCTGTGGCGCGCGCGCCGAGGTGGTTGTCGCCCAAGTTATGCAGCTCTTGGCTGAATATCTTGGTTCCGAAGCTCGGCTGCGACGATCACATCCCGCTCCGGGTTGAGCGTGACCGTCGCGATCGGAGACCAGTCGGCGTGCCGCGTGACCAGCGGGCCGGATGGTTTGACGAGCCTGCTCGTAGACCGCGCTGCGAGCCGCAAGGATTGCCCTGTCATGGCCAGCATGCCGCTGTGCGGGTCTCACGTAGCGGATGCTGCTATGCCGTTGCTCGACGTTGTACCAGCGCGTGAACTCGGCCGCCCATCCGCGCGCTGCGTCGAGATCGTCGAAGCCGCGCTCGGGGAACTCCGGTCGGTACGTCGCTGTGCGCAACAGGCTCTTGACGAAGGCGGTGTCGTCGCACACGCGCGGGCGCGACTACGAGGGCTTCACGCCCAGCCATTTGAGCATCGCCAGCGCCGTGGTGGCCTTGAGCGTGGCGCCGTTGTCGCCGTGCAGCACGGGCCGGCGCGGGATGGCGGCGACGGTCACGCTGTCCCCGCATTGCAACCACACGGTAATGAACTGCCGTGTGCAACCCTTGACGTCCATGACTCCTGGTGGCCTGTGGGGTCTGTCGCCGGTGCCGCCAGGCTCGCCGGCGCTGCCCGCCAACTTGCTGCTGGGCGGCATCAAGATCGGCCCGCGCAACGTCAGCGTGCGCAAGCGCGGCATGTCCTGGACGAAGAGGTTGAGCGCCGTGCCGCCCTTCATCGCGAACACTGGCGTCTCGAAGACAGCCGGTGCGATATCCAGCAGCAACTGGACGGTTCGAACGTAGGCGTCGTTCATGTCGGCCGCTTCAGGTTTAGCCGCTCGCCGGACTTGGTGGTGGACACCCAGCGAGTACCTCCGCCCAGGCGCTCACTGTGTCTGCGCGCCAGGCCAGCCCAGGGCAGGTCCAGCTCCTCAGCCAGAGCGTGAGCCAGCCTTGCGACCTTGATGCGCTTGAGATGGGCAAGGAGCTCTTCCAGCACGGGCTGGCGCAGCGCTCGCGCGCTCTCGACCAGGTGGCGAGCCTCCCCAAGTTCCTGCCCCCTGCCCACATCGCTCAGCAGTTCGAGCAGTGCCCTTTCTGGGGTGGAGACGAGCACGTCAGACCGCCCCCCAGGCAACGCGGCCCTGCCAACATTGGCTTGCAGTCCTGGATCAAAGAGATGGGTCGCCTGGTAGTCCGCCGGGAAGGCCGACGTGAACCAGGTCGGCAACGTTGCCGACTTGTCACCCCAGAGGATCAGTCGATCTTTGACGACGAGGTTGTGTCGCACGCCTCGCCAGGCAAGCGCAGTCTTCCCACCCACATGCAAGCCGGGTATCAACTCCGACAAGCGGGCCAAGCTGGCATCACGGCCCAACTGATCCCCTGGAAGGATGTAGACACCATGTCCGAGGCGCTCAAGCCATCCATCCTGCGCAAGCCTTGACACCTGCTTGGCGGTCAAGCCACGCGCCTGCAGCCACGCTGTCGGCATGGGCGAGCCTCGCGGCACCTCCGGCAGCAGCTCGCGGAATAGAAAGGATGGTGAAGTTCTCATTTGGCGGGAATTTTATGGAGTTTTCTATTCCTGCGCCACGCCGGATCGGCCGGCAAGCCGGATCTTGAGTCCGCATCGTCGCCTGCTCGAAAGCATATAAATATCCCCGATGTTCTCGCCAAACGGGTGATATGCCAATTTTTCTATTCCACCGGTCGCTGCGCTGGCGCCGCCGACACGGCCCCTGCCGACGTCAAATCGGCCGACGACATCCTTGCCAGCATCGAACGATTTTGTTTGCGAACTTCCAACTCACGACACTAGTTCCTCGTCAGCTCCAGCCCACCGTCACGCGGTACGACATCCAGGCCATGCAGGCGTGCCACCGCTTGCGCGAAAGCCTCGTTGTCCCCGGTCCGGAAAGTTCCGCTGACGCGCAGCGCCCCCAGGGTCTGCGGATCACGAAGGGTGATCGAGACCTTGCTGTAGCGATTCATGTCCGCGACGGCCTCGTTCAGCGTGGTGTCGTCAAGGACGGCGAAGCCGCGCTGCCATGCGAGGAGTTGATCCAGCTGCGGGCGGTCCACGCGGGCTTGCTCCGGTGCTGGGCGCGATGAGCCTGACACCCGGCGCACACTCAAGCGCTCGCCCGGCGCCAGCCGCAGCACGCTCATCACGAGCCAGATGCCCACCAGCGCCTGGCATCAATGGCTGGGTGAGCCCACCATCGCCGACGCCATCATGGACCGGCTGATGCACGCCTCACACAGCATCGCGCTCAAGGGCGAGTCTCTGCGTCGGGGCTCATCCAAGGCCTGACCCATGGGCCAGTTCCACGCTGATCGCGGACACCGTTCCAAACTGATGGCGGACAGTTGACCTACCATCCGGGCCGTCACTCAGGCACCCCACTCAGGGTGTCCGCGATCGCCTGGAACACTGTCCGCGATCAGCCTGGAATGGGTGTCCGCGATCAGTGGAATACGCAGACAGGCGCGTTTGGAGCCGCTCGGCAAAGTGCCTAACCGTGGACGTGAGCTCCGTGCTCTTTCCGTGTCCCGCGAGGTCAAAGGAGGTCCCTCGGGACCCGGGCGATTTCGCTGTACTTGGCCGACCCGTTAGTGCAGCGCTCCTGAAGCCGCAACTCCATGCTGGCCAGCAATTCGGGCGGGACGCCTTGCTGCTCCAAGCCGGCACGCGCGTCGCGAAGCAGTCGAGGCAGCATCCAGCTCAGGGCCCTGAGGCGTGTCGCGAGGTGTCGAGGCGCGACATTGCACTGCACGGCCATGCTGGTGGTTCGAAGAGGTCTCGTCGAAAGATCTACGCGCGTTGGAGTCACCTGTGGCGCAATCGCACTGACGCCGTCGCTCAAGGTTTCGCAGCCGCGTTGGCCCTGGCCGCAACTTCTGCGCAGGCCTGCATGAGTTCTTCAAAGGGCAGGGCGTCTCCCACCATGACTTGATCTTCGAGCATGCTGGCGTAGTCTGCAGCAAGGGCCTCGCGCGCGGCTCCCTCGGGCACGACGTGGAGGGCACCAGCGACTGCGTTGAAGTAGTCGACCGTATTGCCGGCAGCATCCTTCTCGCTGAAAAAGAACGACTTGTGCTCGGCGACCGCGCGCGCGACCTCGCGATCCTTGACGACAGCGTCGAAGTGCGAGCTTCGCATGATGGCCGCCAGATCGTGCCAATGCCGCGCATAGCGCTCGCCGCGGATCCGGCCTTGGGCGCAGTAGACGTGCGTGGCGGTTGCCTTCTCCCAGAAGGTCCGGGCAACGCTCATCACCACAGGGGATGCCGTCGGGAACGTCACGCCGTCGACGTGGCCGTCAATATCGCACGTCACCGGCATGGCCGTGTGCGGCTCGCCCGTCGCCCGGCC
This sequence comes from Roseateles sp., assembly GCA_036401055.1. Classification (GTDB taxonomy): domain Bacteria; phylum Pseudomonadota; class Gammaproteobacteria; order Burkholderiales; family Burkholderiaceae_C; genus Pelomonas. Next base: position 15,452 of record DASWWC010000254.1, on the reverse strand, counting down.
GCCGAACTCCAAGGTGACGATCGGGGCGACATACCCGGTCCCTTGCTTGACCGCTTGGTAGTGAAGCAGCAACTTGTCCTTGCCAGCGCCTGAGATTTCCAGCTTCGCATCGAGCTTCGCCTGGTCAAGTGCTTCCTGAATGACAGGCTGCACCGTGCCGGCGATCCACTCCGGGAGTCGGTCTTGCACGGCTCTCGTCCACTTGCTTGCCTGGCTGCGGCTGACCGGCAAGAACGCTTCGCCCCCCGTCAGGTCCGCGATCAACTTGCGGATGTCGTAGGTCAGGTCGAGGTCCTCGGAGAACCTGTCGATGATCCTGTAGGCCTTGGAGAGCGACGTGCCGCCCTTGAACGTCAGGTCAGCACCGACCGGCGACCCGAACAGCGAGTCGAGCGTCCAGACAACCCAGACGTCTTTCTCCAGCAGATGGGCCGGGCGGCTGGTCCGCTCTCGGCCTACTTCGAGGACTTCGGCTCGGTCTGCGTTGTTGAGGGAGAAGTAGGAATCAGCCACGAATCGCTTCTTCGCCAATCGCTCTGGCCATCCATGAGGGCAGGCCGGCCCGCCCCGACGTCAGTGCCTGCCATTCCGTGGACGGCAGTGTTCGCCGCAAGGCGGCCAGCGACTCGCGCACGTGCGACGGGCCCATCCAGGCCAGCGCCCGCACGGCCGCGCCGGCTTGACCAACCCCCAACGCCAGCATCCACCGGGGGGCATGTTTCACCGTCACCTCGTAGCGACCGAGCTTCAGCTTGCGGCTGCGCCCCGAGGTCAGATAGACCTCGCGAATCGGCACTTGCTGGGTCAGGCCCAGCGCGTTGGCTGCGTTGGCGCCGTGCGGTGTGACCACCTCACCGCTTTGGGCGGCCAAAGACTGCACGACCTTATCAGGAGCCGGTGCGCGCGTCCCGAACCGGCTGGAGATCGGCGTGACGTAGGTGCCCCGAGCCACCCGAAGCAACTTGCCCTCCTTGGCCAGCCGCGAGAAGGCCTGATCAACCGCAGCTCGGCTTCCAAGGTGGAGAAACTCCTTGGGCGACACCAACCCGCCCTCGGGTAGGGATTCGGCGTGCGACAGGATGGATCGGGGAAGCGTACTCATGGCTGGACTTCTTGGGTCAGAAGTTTATTGTTGTTTCTGACATTTTGCTTTGGCGCCAGATCGGTTGGGGCAGGGTGGGTTTTGTTCAGTTGCCAGTTTGCCGGTCAGCGAAGGCACGGCCCCTGGCGGTGTTCATCGAGCCTGCTTTGTCTTCAGCGCGCGTGCGGACACCCTCGCGTGTCGGTCGACCTGTGCCTGACGGACGATGCGGTCGACCATGTGCAGGACGGCGTGGACGTCAGCATCCGCTTTCGACACCAGCTGAGCCCGGGACTCGCGGCCCGCCTGCTGGCCGACGTGCCGATGGTCTTCTGCGCAGCGCCCGCCTACCTGGCCCGCGCGGGTCGTCCCAGTCGTCCTGAAGACCTCGCGGACCACGATTGCCTGGTGTTCCGCGTGCCCCAAGACGGCCTGGTGCTGCGCTGGGGCGTCGTGCGCGACGGCGTGCGGTTCGAACCCGACGTGCGGAGATCGCTGACCTGCAATGACGTGGGCGCACTGGCCATGATGGCTGTCGCCGGAGGCGGGGTCACGCGCCTGGCCAGTTTCCTCGCAAACGACCTGATTGCCGACGGGCTTCTTGAACCGCTCTTTCTTGACAACGAGGGCCCAGGTTCCGTCACCGTTGAGCCGCTCGAGTTCTACGCCTGCTACCAGGACCGGCGCGACGTGCCGTTGAAGGTGCGCCGGTTCATCGACGACCTCGTGGCGGGATTGGCTGGCCATCCCAAGCTGCAGGCGCTGCCGGTTCGTCGCGCCTGATCAGGGCAAAGGAGAACGGTTTTATGCCGTGTTCTTCGACTCCAACTACTTCGAGGCCCGCATGCCGCAGGATCGGCTTTGCGGCAACGAGATAAGGTCAACGTATACCTCCTCAGGGTCGCTTCCCGCCAGTCGTCGGTCCCGGCTACAGCTCCTCGTCTACAAGTACCTGCAGGTGTCCCAGTGAGCAAGCTTCTACGCGCGCGCGCACGCCGTACACGACGGCCAATACATTCGACGTGATGGCGTCGCCCGGCTCGCCCGACGCGGCCACCTGGCCGTCGTGCAGCAGTACGGCAGCCGTGCAGTGGCGCAGCGCCACGTTGAGGTCGTGCAGAACAATGAGGACGGCCATGTCGCGCTCTGCGGCCAGTTCCGCCAGCAGTCGCATCGTGCGCAACTGGTGGCGCAGGTCCAGTGCCGACAGCGGTTCGTCCAGCAGCAGCACGCGAGGCTCACGTACCAGTGCCTGAGCCAATCCGACCAGTTGACGCTGGCCACCGGACAGAGCATCCAGGTACTGAAGCGCCAGTGCATCGCAGCCCAGGCGTTGCAGTACCGCCTCGGCGCGGGCCAGGTCATCGGGCCGGCTGCGGCCACCCGCACGTAAGGCGGCCAGAACGGCCTCCACCACATGCAGATGCACGCCACGAGGCAGTGACTGCGGCAGGTAAGCGATGCGCTCCATGCGCTGCACCAGTGGCAGCCCGCGCAGGTCGACGCCATCCAGGCGGATGCCACCTTCGCTGGGCAGCAGGCCGGCGAGCGTTTTCAGCAGGGTTGATTTTCCGCTGCCATTGGGGCCCAGCAGCGCTGTCAGGCTGCCGCCGGTCAGGCGCGGCAGGCTGACGCCGTGTAGAACGCGCTTGGTTGGATAGCCGGCGCTCAGGTCTTGAACCTCCAGGCTCATGACAAACCTCCGCGCCTCAGTACGATGGCCAGGAAGAACGGCACGCCCACCAAGGCGGTCACGACGCCCACCGGTAGCGTCGCACCGGGGAGGATCTGCTTGGCCGCAATGGCGGCAGCCGACAGCACCAGTGCGCCCACCATGGCGCTGGCCGGTAGGTAGAAGCGGTGGTCTTCCCCGCACAGCCGGCGCGCGATGTGCGGGGCTACCAGCCCAATGAAGCCGATGTTGCCCACGCAGGACACGGCCGTGCCGGCCAGCAGTGCCACGCGCAGCAGGCTCCACCGGCGCAACCGCGCGACGTCGATGCCCAGGCTGGCTGCTCGGTCCTCGCCCAACCGCAGCGCGGTCAGCTTCCATGCGTCGCGCAGCGCCAGCGGCAGGCACAGTGCCAGCACGGCTGCCAGGCCGGCCAGCTTGGGCCAGTCGGCGCGCACCAGGCTGCCCATGATCCAGAACACGATGGCCTGCAGCATCTCGGGCGATGCGATGTATTGCAGCAGCCACAGCAGCGCATTGAAGCTGAACACCAGCGCGATGCCGAACAGCACCACGCCGCTGGCGTTCATCGCTAGACGCCGTGCCACCTGGTCCAGCAGCAGCGCGGCCAGCAGCGAGAAACCGAAGGCCGATGCGGCTACGGCCCAGCCACTGGCGGCGCCCAGCACCAGCGCCAGCGCTGCGCCGAACGCAGCGGCTTCGGATAGGCCCAGCGTGAACGGGCTGGCCAGCGGGTTGTCCAGCACGGTCTGCATTTCGGCGCCGGCCAGGCCCAGCGCGGCGCCCACCACCACGGCCATCAGCGCCTGCGGCAGGCGGATGTCCCACACGATGACGCGGTCGGCGTCCATCGGTGCGGCGTCGTTCATCGGCGCCAGCAGCAATTCCAGCAGCCGCGCGGGTGCGAGGCCTGACGGGCCTGTCGTGAAGTCCCACGCGAAGCTGGCGACGATGGCCAGCGCGATCAAGGCCATCAGGCCAAGGCGGCGCCGCAGCAAGCCCGCGTAGGCCGCCTTCATGCAGCGATCCAGTAGTGCCCGGTCGGCTCCATGCCCAGGAACTCACGGTGCATCTGAAGCCAACTCTCCTGCGGATTCACGGTCGCCATCCGCTGCGGATGCAGCCAGCGCGCCATGGCCTGCAGCATGACCACGTGATACGGCGTGTTGTAGAAGTGATGCCACACGCCGTGGATACGCCCTGTGCGCACGGCCGGCAATGTGGCGATCTCGGGGCGACGCCTGGCTACCTGCAGCAGCGTCTCGCGTGCCAGCGCCTCGCTGACCTGCGCGCCCATGCGCAGGCCCGGGGCCGTGGCGCCTGGATGCTGGTAGCCGGTGGCGATGTAGACGTCGGGCTTGGCCGCGATGACGGCCTCCAGGCTTGCCTCGCCCAGCGGAGAAGGGATCAGGTCGCTGCCCACGTTGATACCGCCTGCCATCTCGATCAGTTCACCCAGGCTGCCCTTGCCGGCGGTCAGCACGCCAGCCGCATCGCCGGCACGGGCGTCCAGCAACACGCGGGGGCGCTGGGCGACGGGGATGGCCTGGGTCAGTTCGGTGACGCGGCGCGTTTGCGCCTCGTAGAACGCGATGAACTTCTCGGCGCGCGCCTCGCGGCCCAGTGCCTGCCCAAGCAAGCGCAGGCTGGGAATCGTGTTGGCCAGCGGGTGTTCACGGAAGTCGATGAACAGCACAGGCACGCCGATCTTCTGCAACTGCTCCACCAGCGGATTGCGTCGGCCTGGACCATGGCCGCTGATGCTGAAGATGGCCAGGTCGGGTCGCAGCGACAGCACCTTCTCCGGGCTGACGCTGGCTTCGCTAGTGCCACCGATCTTGGCGATGCCGTCGATCTGGGGAAAGCGGGCCCGGTACTGCTGATAGGTCTGCGGGTCGAACGACGCCATGTCGCCCTGCCAGCCGGCCACCCGGGCCAGTGGCGGGTCTTCCAGCAGTGCGAGCGTGTAGAGCTGTCGCCCCTCGCCGAGCACGATGCGCTCGACCTTCCTCGGCAGCTCGACCTGACGGCCAGCGAGGTCGGTGACGGTGCGGGCGCTAGCCAGCGCTGGCGCCATCAAGGTGGTCAAAACGACTTGGCGGCGGGTGAGTTCAATGTTCATCATCATGGTCGGCCTTGCCGCGCTTCCAGTAACCGGCGGCGTGGAGGTGTTCGCGCGGCCAGCCGCGCTCGGACAGCAGGTGCTGGCGCAGACCGCGCATCTGGGCGGATTCGCTGGCGATCCACGCGTAACCCGGCGTCAGCGGCAGCGAGCAGACGGCCGCCAGCAGCGCGCAGCCTTGGGGCGCCGGGCGTCGCTGCACCCAGGCTAGGTCGAGGCCTTCGTGCCCGGGCAGTGCGATGCGGTCGCTGGGGCTGCCGACTTCCACGCGCACGGTGACGCGGCGGTCCGGCGGCAGCCATTCCAGCCAGCGTGCGATGGCGGGCAGTGCGGTCTCGTCGCCCAGCAGTAGCCAGTGCGTGTGCGCCTGCGGATTGACGACACGCGACGCGCGTGGGCCGGCCACGCCCAGGAAGTCGCCCACTGCAGCGCTGGCGGCCCAGGTGGATGCGGGGCCGTCGCCGTGCAGCACGAAGTCCAGCGTCAGCGTCTGGCGCTGCGGGTCGAAGGTGCGGGGCGTGTAGTCGCGCGCGGCGGGGCGGGCGGCGCCCTCGGGATAGCTGACACCTTGCGGGCCGAACGAGGGCAGCACGGGCAGCGCTTCGCCGCGGGCGGGGAAGAGCAGCTTCACGTGGTCGTCCGGCGCGGGGCTGACGAAGCCCTCCAGCGCCGGCCCGCCCAGCGTGATGCGACGCAGGCGTGGCGACAGTGCATCGATGCGCTGCACCTGCAGCAGCCGGGCGCGCAACGGGTGATAGACAAGGTCGCTCATTGGCCGAGGAGGGCGATCAAGCCCTCGGCCAGTTCACTGCGCCAGTTCACGTAGTCGTGCCCGCCGCCGAACTCGCGGTAGAGGACGCGTTGGCCGCGCGCCTGCAGCACGTCGCGCAGGTGGCGGTTGGTTTCCAGGATGCCGGGGCCGTCGGACGGCGCGCTGCGCTCCAGCAGGCCGGGCGCCAGGTAGAACACCACGTCGCTGCGCGGCGCCGTGGCGAACTGGCGCGTCAGCCATTCGCCCTCGGCGATGTCGTCCAGCCCGCCGGCGACGAAACCGGGTGGCCGCGCGGGCGCCCACCAGAACGAGCCCGACAGACTCAGCACGCGGCCGAAGCGCTGCGGGTGGCGCAGCGCCAGCCAGGCCGAGGCCAGGCCGCCGTAGCTGGAGCCTGCGACGACGGTTTGCGCCGGGTCGGCCGTGACCGGCCAGCGCGTGGCCAGCCACGGCAGCAGCTCGGTGGCCATCATGTCGGCGAACTGCGGGTTGCAGGGCAGCTCCACAGAGCGCGAGTCGCGCGTCGGGTTTCCCACCAGCACGGCCATCACGGGCGGGATGCGGCCGGCGGCGATGAGGTTGTCCAGGATGGTGGGAGTGGGCACGCGGGTCAGGTAGGCGTCCTCGTCGAACAGCACCAGCAGCGGCAGCGGTCCGGTCGGCCTGTTGGGCGGTAGGTAGACGGTCAGGCGGCGCTCGTTGCCCAGTTGCTTGCTGGCGAAGTGCACATGCTCGACGCTGCCGCGCGGCACGTCGGCGAGCTCGGCCAGCCAGGGCTCGGGCGGCGCGTCGGGCAGGGCCAGCACGGACTGTTCGCCCAGCAGATTGTCGAAGCCTGCCAGCGTGGGCGTGCCGGCGTTCCAGCGATGGGGGTTCAACGGGTCGGCCTGCACGCGCGACAGGATGGCGCGGCGTTGCGGCTGGCGGGCGGCGCCCTTCAACTGCGGCACGTCTGGCGCGAATTGGTAGGCCAGGCGGGTGACGCCGGGCAGGCGCAGGCTGTAGTGCCAGACGTCGGTGCCCGCCACGCGGGCGAAGCGCTCCTGGTCGCCCTGGCGCACCGGCCAGAACAGCCGCAGGCTGCGAGTGGATGCGTCGCCGCGCCACAGGAAGGTGACGCGGTAGGCCGCTTTGCTGTCGTCGACCGGCTCGACGATGGGCGTGCCCAGTGCCTTGACGGCCGCCCAGAAGGCCGGCGTGCCGGCGCCGTGCTCGCGCGCGAGCGCCTGCAGGCGCGGGCTCTGCAGCGCTGCTTCGGGCGGCGGCGGCTCGGGTTGCTGGTCGGCCAGCGTGCGCTGCTCCAGCAGCGCGAAGCGGGCTTGCGGCTGCGCGCTGGCGAGGCTGGCGCGGTAGCGACCGGCCTGCGCGGCGACGAAGCGGAAGTCCGACTCGCCGGCCGCCGCGGTCTGCCGGCGCAGCAGCCGGCCGTCGGGTGCGCGCAGTTCCAGCACGCCGGCCTCGGGCAGCGTGACACTGGCGACGATGTAGTCGCCCGCCGCGGCCGGCACCTGCAGCTCCTGCGCGGCCAGCGGCAGCGCCGCGGCCAGCATCAGCGTGGTCAGTAGCGCCCGCATCAGAAGCGCGCCGTCGCCGACACGTAGATGCGGCGGCCGTCCTCGTTGAACTCGTTGCTGTTCTCGCGATCCACGGTCTTGTCGGCGAGGTTCAGCAGGCCGGCGCGCACGGTGAAGGTCGTGTTGACAGTCCATGCGGCGCTGGCATCGAACACCGAGTAGGCGGGCGCCTGGACGAGGTTCTGGCCGTTGGACGGCACGCTGATGTACTGCGCGCCGTTGTAGCGGCCGGAGACGCTCAGGCCCAGCGAGGGCAGGGCCTGCCAGTCCACGCCGACGTTGGCCACGTGCTTGGAGCGGTAGGTCAGCGGCAACGCGATGGCGCCGCTGGTGTTCTTCGCATCGGTGTACGTGTAGTTGGCGCGCAGCGACAGTGCGGGGCTGAACGTGAAGCGGCTGCTCAGCTCGGCGCCGCGGCTCTCGACGCTGGCCAGGTTCTGGTAGCGGAACATGGGCCGGCCGTCGGGCAGGAAGCCGACGAAGTTGTCGTAGGTCGGCGCCAGCGTGCGGTTGGCCGTGCGGTTGTTGATGTCCAGCATGTTCTTCAGCTGGGTGTCGTAGACCGTCAGGCCGACGTGCCAGTTTCCGCCGTCGAAAGCCGCGCCGATCTCCTTGCTGGTGCTGGTTTCCGGCTGCAGTTCGCGGCTGCCGACGATGTAGCAGCCCACCGTGGCGCTGCCGCAGGACACCGATCCCCAGTCCGGGCTGTTCTGCAGCAGCGTCGGCGCGCGGAAGGCCTTCGCCCAGCCGGCGCGCAGTGTCCAGGCCTTGGCCGGATGCCACACGCCATAGACGCGCGGGCTGTGGTGGCCACCGAAGTTTTCGTGGTCGTCGTAGCGGTCGCCGATCGTCAGCGTCAGGCCGGGCGTCAGCCTGAACTCGTCCTCGAAGAACACGGCCTTCTGGCGCACCGACGTGGTGGGGCTGCTGCGGGTCGGGCTGCCGGGCGAGCCGGCCAGGTTGGCGGGGTCCCACAGCTCCTCGTGGCGCAGTTCGCCGCCGAGGGTGAGGTTCTGGTCGAGGAAGTCCAGCGGCAGGCTGAGCTTGCCGTCTACGACCTGCGTCTTGGACTTGTTGGGGTTGACCTGGCCGGTCACGGTGCCGGTCAGGTTCTTGGTGTTGTCGCTGTAGAAGCGCAGCTCGCTGCGGCCGAAGTTGAAGCGGCCGGTGTGGCGCAGCGACAGCGCGTCGCGCTCCAGCTCGAAGCCGCCGTGGTCGCGGTGGCTGGTGTCCAGGTCCAGCGTGACGGCGTGCTGGGCGTTGGGCGTCCAGGCCAACTGGCCGCTGAGGTAGCGGTTCTTCAAGCCCGGCAGGCCGGTTTGGCTGGTGCCGTTGGCGGCGGCAGGGTTCAGCTTGGGATCGTCGGCCTCGCGCTTGTCGGCGCCGCCGTAGATCTTCAGGCCGAGCTGGTTGTCGATCAGCGGGCCGGACACCGAGAAGCTGGCGATCTGGCTGTCGCCGGCCAGGCGGTTCTCCTGGTGCACGGCATCCAGCCGTACCGAGCCGCGCCAGCGCGTGCCGACCTTGCGCGTGATGATGTTGACGACGCCGCCGATGGCATCCGATCCGTACAGCGACGACATCGGACCGCGCACGACCTCGATGCGCTCGACCTCCTCGGCCGGCACCCAGCCCAGGTCGTAGTCGTTGCCGCGGAACACAGCTGAGCCCGAATTGACCCGCCGGCCGTCGACGAGGATCAGCGTGTAGCTGCTGTTCAGCCCGCGGATCTGCACGCCCGGCACGCCGTTGCCGCTGCGCGTCAGCGTGACGCCGGGCACCGAGCCCAGCATCTCGGCCAGCTCCTGCACGGGCCGGCGCTCCAGGTCGGCGCGGGTCAGCACGGAGATGCTGGCCGGCGCGTCCTCCAGTCGCTTCTCGATGGCGGCGCCGGTCACGACGACGTCGGGCAGCTTGTTGTCAGCGCCCTGGGCGATGGCGTTGCTGCAGAACATCAGAGCGACCAAAGGACTCAGTCGGAGATAGGGAGCGGAGTGAAGGTGGGCAACGGACATGGCAAACTGTAAATGGGAATTATTCGCAATCACGAATTGTCACCACTCGCCATGCCTGAGACCTTTGCGCCCGTGTCGGAATCGTTTGCGCCACCGTCAACCGTGCTGGCCAAGCTGCAGCTGTCGCCGCCCGCGGGACCGGGTGGCCGTCACCACGTGGCGGGTCTGGTGGAGATGACTGAACTCAAGCCCGGCCTGATCGTCCAACGCATGCGGGTGCGCGACCTGGAAGATCGAGAGACGCAGGGCACGGTGTTGCCGGGGTTGAAGATCGGCTTGGTGGTCGGCGGGAAGTCGGACCTATGGTTGGGCAATGAGGCCTTCCAGTTGGGGCCGCAGGCGGCCGGACCTTCAGGTGGCATGTTGGTGTCCGTGGCCGAGCCGGACGGCTATAGGCGCCATGCACACCGCGGGCAGGACGAGCACAAGTTGATCCTGACGTTGCTGCCCGAGTGGTTGGAAGAGCAGAGTGCGGACGACGCGCACTCCCGGGCGCGCATCCAGGCCTTCTGCGCACGTCATCTGGCACGGCTGTACTGGCAGCCCTCGTCGCGGGCGATCAGCCTTGCCCACCAGATCGTCCACGCACCTGCTCAACGTGGGTTGATCGACAGGCTGTACATGGAGGCACGAACTATCGAGATCGTTGCGGAGGCGCTGGGAGCCATCGTTGGTGAGTCCCCACCAGATGTGCGACTGAACAGCCGCGATCACCGCCGCCTGCGGGAATTGCAGGCGCAGTTGGACGCTGGCGTGTTTGACGACAGCTCCTTGGCGCAGATCGCTCGCAGCATCGGAATGAGCGCAAGCAGTCTGCAGCGCCACTTCAAGGCCTTTGCCGGACAGGGGCTGTTCGATTACATGCGCGGCCGGCGGCTTGAGCAGGCGCGTTACGCACTGGAGAGGCAAGGGTTGAATGTGGGGCAGGCGGCAGCCATGGCCGGCTATGGCAATGCTGCGAACTTCTCCACGGCCTTCAAGCGCCGCTTCGGTTTCAGCCCGAGATCCGTTCGCTCGAACTTGTGAGGCTTCTGTCGCCGGGCCTCGCCTCATCCCGTTTGCTGCACTGCTGGCCCGGTGCATTCAGGCCGCAAGCCTGCGATGCAGTGCTGGCGTGCAGGCATGGCCATGGACAGTGATGTTTGTGATGCATTTGCATTACACTGGGTCATGAAAACCGCCACCATCCCCGCCATCCGCGTTGAGCCCGAGTTTCGGGCCGAGATCGAGGCTTCCCTCAGCGAGGATGAGACGGTTTCGCAGTTCGTCGAGAAATCGGTGCGCGACCAGATCGAACGGCGCCGCCTTCAATCTGAGTTCATCGCCCGCGGCCTGCGCTCGCGCGACGACGCGCAGCGCAGTGGCGTCTATGTCGATGCCGAAGTCGTATTGGGAAAGCTTGAGCGGAAACTCGAAGCGGCGCGTGCTCAGCTGAAGACGCGGAAGTGACTTTCAGCGTTCGACTGACCCGGGAGGCCGAGGCCGATATCGAGCAGTTGTTCGATTTCGTGCTTGAGCGCGAACTCGCTCGCGAAGGTGATCTGCAGTTGGCGCAGGACGCCATTTCTGCCATTCGCGGTGGCATCAACACGCTGAAGACCTCGCCGTTCACCTGTCGCAAGGCGGCGCGCAGTCCATTCCTGCGTGAGTTGGTGATCCCGTTTGGACGCACCGGCTACGTGGCTTTGTTCGAGATCGAGAATGCCACGACCGTGACGATCGTTGCCGTGCGTCATCAGCTGGAAGACGACTACCACTGAAGGGCGTCCATGAGTTCCGTCAACGGGCGTTGAAGGCTGCGACGGTGTCGTGCCACTCGTCGATGCCACTCTCCTTGAACTCGACGCCAAAGAGAAACTCAAGTTCAAGCCTTTTGCTCTCGGCCTCGCTGTCCTTGCGCTTCTGCTGCTCCACGGCTAGAGCCTGTGCCATGAAACGCTGGGGCATGCGGGCCAGCAGCGCCGCGAAGCCTCTAGGGCTGGTCTGCATCACAGCACCTTCCTGCGTACGTCGATCTCGGTGCCTTCCCATGCGTCCTCGTCTCCCAGCGGCACGATGACCTTGCCAGCCATGCCTTCCTCTGCCCAGAGGCGCAGTTGTGCGTATTTCGGCCCAACGTGACCGCCGATTTCGGCATCGTGACCGGTCATTTCGGTCATCGTGACCGGCAGTCGATTTCGGCTCATCGTGACCGACCGTTTCGGCATCGTGACCGCCCATTTCGGCGATCGTGATCGCCGTGACGGCGCCCCGTAAGGGCAGCGCCGGTCGTGCCGGCAGTGCTGCGTAGAGAACGCAACCCGGGCCTCCTAGCTGAAGGCCCCATGCCAGCAATCCCTTGGCATTGAACGAGCGCTACGCGGACTGACCCCGCTGCAAAGCCGCCCTTCGCCGCCGATTGGTGCTGGGAGCCTCGGAGGCAGTTGATCAGCGCTCAAGCCCTTGACCTGTGGTGGGCTTTGACACCTCACGGCCCCGTGCAGCCGATGGTTCATGATGCGCCTCTGTGCCCTGTTGGGGCTGGCGACGCTCGGCTTCCTTAAAGACTGAGGTACCGCGTACAAAGCTGCTGATCCGCTCGGCAAGCTCGCGATCTCCGTCGACCTCGGACTCCGCCAGGGCCTCCACGATGTGTGCCCAACTGACCATCGCATCCGCATGGCCGCGTGAGCCCTGGGGCTTCGCCTTGGCCATCGCGTGCTGCGCACGCAGCCGCCCCTCCTGCCTCGCCTTGAGTTGCCACAAGTGTTCATAGTTGCGGTTCTCACCCCGCGTCGGTTGACGTGTCGCCTCAGCCTCGATGCCCCACCCGCGCAGTTTTTCCGCGAATGTCTCGCGCCAGCGCTGCAGGTCAGCCTTGCGAGGGTTCAGGCGCTTGCCTGAAATGCCCTCCGCCTTGACGCTCAGGTGCACGTGCGGATTGGCCTGGTGCTCATGCAGGACCATGACATAGCGATGCCCGGCCAGCTCGACCTGCGCGAACTCGCGCACGGCTCTCTTCAGCAACTCGGCGTTCGTCCCGGCCGGCATGGACAGCATGACGTTGAAGGCCTCGCGCCGGTGGCCTTCGTCTTCAATCCGCGAGCCGCCGAAGCGCCACTGATCCACCAGGTCACGAACGTCCTCCTTGCCATTACGCACGACCTCCCGGTCGTCCTCGATGTCGAGCCGGCCGTTCTTGCTGATGTAGCGGAAGTGCGCCGCGATGGCGGCCATGCCCCGGCCACCACCCGTGACCTTCACCATGACCTGCGGCACGCGACGCACCGTCGCCTCGATGCGCTGGCGGATCACCGCCGCCTTGCGCCGCATCAGTGTGCCCAGCCTCGGCGTCGGCATCGACTTAACGATACGGTTGGACGGATAGAAGAGCCGCTCGCCCCACTGCACCAAGATGCCGTCGACCTGTTGGCCATTCATCGCTTCGCTCTCGAAGGCGCGAGTTCTGCAAGCAACGCCGAAGCCGTCGCCAGGTGCGTTCGCATGTCGTTCGCCAGAGACACCAGGCCTACCCGATAGTTCTCCATCTGTTTGTTCGGCCCAAGCTTCAACAACCGTAGGAAGGCATTGAGATCTACGGACATCGCTGCGACCTTGTCAGTCGAAGCCCTCAACGCCGTGACAGCGGCCGAGTTGTTGGCGCCGATCTAAATTTGACCCACCCTGCCGATTGAACTTTGACCCAGGGCTTGGGGCCGGCATCGGCTGATGCCGGCTGTGGACAACTGTAGCGGCGAGCCTCTTCAGGCTGCCTCGTCGCCCTTGTTTCGCCTCTCCTGTTCTCTCGCTTTGATGCGCTTGCGCGTAGCCGCTGTGGCCTGCGTGACGCGGTAGCTCTCGTTGCCGGTCTCCACGATGTGGCAGTGGTGCGTGAGCCGGTCCAGCAGCGCCGTGGTCATCTTCGCGTCGCCGAAGACGGTGCTCCATTCGGCGAAGTCCAGGTTGGTCGTGATGACGACGCTGGTGTGCTCGTAGAGCTTGGACATCAGATGGAACAGCAAGGCGCCGCCGGCCTGGCTGAACGGCAGGTAGCCCAGTTCGTCGAGGATCACCAGGTCCAGCCGCAGCAGGCTGGCTGCGATGCGCCCGGCCTTGCCTTCAGCCTTTTCCCGCTCCAGCGCGTTGACCAGGTCCACGGTGCTGTAGAACCGCACCCGTTTGCCGTGCGTGCCGATGCCCGCCACGCCGATGGCCGTGGCCAGGTGGGTCTTGCCCGTGCCGGGGCCGCCCACCAGCACGACGTTGTGCGCCGCAGCCGTGAACTCGCACGTGGCCAGTTGCGTGACCAGCTTGCGGTCCACCGGCGAGGCCTCGAAGTCGAAGCTGGCCAGGTCACGGTGCACCGGGAACCGGGCCGCGCTCATCTGGTGCTGCACCGAGCGCGTGGCGCGGTCGCTGGCCTCGGCCTGCAGCATGTGTTCCAGCAGCCAGCGCGAGCGCTCGACTTCGGCGCTGTGCTGCTCGCCGAGCTCGGCCCAGGTGGCCGCCATGCCGTGCAGGCGCAGCGCCTTCAGCTCTGCAATGACGTCAGCCATGGTCGGCCTCCTGCTCGGCCGCTTGCTGTGTCTCTTGCTTGGCCAGCTTGCGCAGCCGGTCGTACAGGCCCGGGTCGGCCTGCACAGGCATGCTTGTGCTCAGCGGGGTGTCGACGTTGGGCGGCCGCTCGGGTGCGGTCAGCCGCGCCAGCACGTTGGCGACGTGTTCCGGGCTGACCCGCCCGCCTGGCCCTGCGCGCTCCAGCGCCAGCTCGACCGCCACCAGCACCTCATCCAACCCCGACGAAGCACACAGTGCCAGCACTTGCGCCATCAGCCGGTCACCGCCCGCGTGGCGCAGCAAGGCCTGACGCAGCCTGGCCAGCGGCTCGGGCAGGTCCACGAACGGGGCGCCGTTGCGCAGCGCGCCGGGCTTCCTCTGCACCAGCGGCACGTAGTGCTGCCAGTCGTAGGCGGTGTGGCCCTTGCCGCCAAGCCGCGCGTGCTCGGCCACCACGCGCCCATCGGCCACGATGACCACACGCTGCGGGTACAGCCGCGTGCTGACCGTCTGCCGGGCCAACTCGCACGGCACCGAGTAGCGGTTGCGTGCCACGGTGACCAGGCAGGTGCTGCTCACGCGCGAGATGTCCTGCACGTAACCGTCGAAGTCCACGGGCTTGGGCATCAGGTGGCTGCGCTCCAGCTCCAGCATCTCGGCCACGCTGAAGGCCTTGTGCTCGGGGTGGCGCAGCTCGGCCCACAGCGCCTTGCAGCGCTCGCCCAGCCAGGCGTTGAGTTCTTCCAGACTGCCGAAGCGCTGCTCGCGCGCCGCCAGCCAGATGCGACGCCGGCTGTCCTGCACGTTCTTCTCGACGACGCCCTTCTCCCAGCCCGAGGCGACGTTGCAGAAGTCCGGGTCGAAGAGGTAGTGCGCGCACAGCGCGGCGAAGCGGTCGTTGACGTCGCGCTTCTTGCCGCGCCCGACCCGGTCCACCGCCGTCTTCATGTTGTCGTAGATGCCCCGGCGTGCCACGCCGCCCAGGGCCGCGAAGCTGCGCGTGTGCGCGTCGAACAGCATCTCGTGGCCTTGGCTCGCGTAGGCCACCAGCCAGAAGGCCCGGCTGGCGCACAGCTTCGTGTGCGCCACCTGCAGCCGCTGGTAGACGCCGCCGATGACCAGCGGCTCCTCGCTCCAGTCGAACTGGAAGGCCTCACCGAGCTCGAAGCTCAGCGGCACGTAGGCATCGCCCGTCGCCGCGCCGCCCTGGGCCGCCCGCCAGGCGCGGAGGTAGTCGGTCAGCCGGCTGTAGCCACCGCCGTAGCCTGCGGCCTTCAACTGCTCCAGCAACGCCTTGGCGCTGCGCCGCTCCTTCTTCGGTCGGCGCGCATCGGCGCGCAGCCATTGCTCCAGTTGCTCAACGTAGGGCGCCAGCTTGGTCGGCACCGCCGGCCGCCGGTACTGCGGTGGCTCGGCCTTGCCCAGCCTCAGGTACTTGCGCACCGTGTTCCTCGCCAGGCTCGTCGCCTTGACGATCTCCCGCACCGACTTCTTCTCGCGGTGGTGCATCCGTAAGACCTTGCCAATCATCACCATGGTGATCACTCCTCAAACCCCCGCCCAGCTGTGGATATCTCGGGCAGGGTAGGTTGAACACCTGGGTCAAATTTCGGTCGGCAGAGCCCTCACGGGTGGGTCAAATTTCAGTCGGCGCCAACA
>DASWWC010000253.1:0-5551 GCA_036401055.1 Roseateles sp. | reverse complement strand
AGCTGCGCAGCCGCGTTGCCGGCCTGCCGCCGGGCAGCGCCGCGCTGCTGGACGTGGTGGCCCTGCGCGGGCAGCTGGCCGCGCTTGCACGCAAGCGCGAGCTGTGCGACCAGCTTGCCGCCGAGCTGCGCAACTGGCCCGGCTCCCCCGAGCTGCGTGCCAATGCCGCGGTCGCCGCAGCGTCGGCCAGCGCCGAGTACCTGCGCGCCCACGGCGACCTGCGCGAGGCGCGCCGGCTGATGACTGGCGTGGACGGCGTGCAGCTGAGCATGGCCGACCCGGTCTACCGCTGGCGCCACTACCGGCTGCTGGCCACCATCAGCAGTGACGTGGGCGAGCTGGATGCCGCGCTGACCGAGGGGCACACGGCGCTGCGTCTGGCCGAGGAGATCGGCCAGCCCTGGCGCATGGCGCTGACGCTGGCCGACCTGGCCTTCACGACGCTGCGCGCCGACACGCCCGCGCGGGCCCAGCAGATCGCGGCGCAGGCCTTGGCCGAGGCCCAGAAGGACCCCGACCCGATGACGCTGAACCAGGTCTACACGATGCGCGGCATCGTGCATGCCGACGACGGCGACGCCAGCATCGCGCTGCAGGCCAACGCCGACGCGCTGGAGCAGGCCGCGCTGGCCGGCGCCGACTCCGTGCGTGCGCTGGGCCTGGCCAACTTTGCCGACCACCACCTGCGCCAGGGCCGCTACGCCCGCGCGCTGCAGCTGGCCGAAGCGGCGCTGCCGCTGGCACTGGCCACGCACAACACCGGCGCCGAGGTCGTCGCGCGCTCCAACATCGGCCTGGCCAAGATCGCGCTGGGCCGGGTCGCGGAAGGCCGGGCCAACGTGCAGGCCGCCATCGCGCTGGACGAGAAGCAGGGCGCCATCGCCTACGCCTCCGAGGGCTGGAGGGAGCTGGCCACCTACCTGGAGCGCGCCGGTGACCTGGCCGGCGCCGTGGCCGCCTACCGCGAGCACCGCGCCATGGTGGACCGCGTGCTGCGCGACGAGACCCGCAAGCTGCTGCTGGAGGTCCAGGAGCGCCAGGACGCCGAACAGCGCGCGCGCGACATCGAGCTGCTGAACCGCGACAACGCACTGAAGGCCGAGCAGCTCCACCAGCGCAACCTGGCGCTGGCGCTGTGGGCCGCCCTGGGCGGCTGCGTGGCGGTGTCGCTGGGCCTGCTGTGGCAGGCCTTCCGCCGCGTGCGCCGCACCAACGAGGCGCTGGCGCACAGCAACGCGTCGCTGCAGCGCCAGAGCGAGACCGACCCGCTGACCGGCCTGGCCAACCGGCGCCACTTCCAGGCGGCGGTGAAGAGCCTGTCCGGCCCCGAGGGCCTGACGGGCAGCGTCTTCCTGGTCGACGTGGACCACTTCAAGCGCATCAACGACGGCTTCGGCCACGCGGCCGGCGACGCCGTGCTGGTGGAGATCGCGCGGCGGCTGCGCGAGGCGGTGCGCGACGACGACCTCATCGTGCGCTGGGGCGGCGAGGAGTTCCTCATCATCGCCCGCACCCGCGAGGGCCTGTTCGCGCCGCAGCTGGCCCAGCGCCTGCTGGACCTGATCGCCGGCCGGCCGGTGAGCCACGAGGGCCGCAGCATCCCGGTCACGGCCTCGATCGGCTTTGTCAGCCTGCCGCTGCCGCCGCACGGCCTGCGGCTGAGCTGGGAGCGCGCCATCGACCTGGTCGACACCGTCATGTATCTCGCCAAGTCCCATGGCCGCAACAAGGCCTATGGCGTCGAGCGCATGCAGGCCGAGGATGCGCGGGCCGCCGCGCAGCTGACCGCCCGCCTGGAGGCCGCCTGGAGCGAGGGCCGCGTGGGCCTGCTGGCGCTGAGCGGTCCCGCCGTTGCGGGCCTGGCGCCGGCGAGCGGCTTCAGCGCGCTGGATGCAGGCGCCGGCGGGGAGGCAGCATGAGGGCCGCGCTGCTGGGCCTGGCGCTGCTGCTGGGCACGGGGGCCGCGGCGGCCGACGCCGGCCGCCTGACCGACATCGTGCGCCGCGCCTTCGATGCGCCGGAGGCCATGCTGGCCGAACTCGACAAGGAGCGCCCCGCCACGCCGGCCCAGGAGGCCGCCTGGCAGATGGCGCGGGGCCGCGTGCTGCTGGCCGGGGCGCAGATCGAGGCGGCCGACGCCGTGGCCGTGAAGCTGACCACGCTGGAGGGCGGTGCCGAGCTGAGCTGGCTGCTGCGCGCACTGATTCAGGAGCGCTCCGGCAAGCCCGCCGGCGGCTTGGCGCAGCGCGCACTGCAAGGCTTGCAGGCCGGCTGCCCCGAGGGCGACGAGGCGCGTGCCATCCGTGAGGGCGGCTGCGACTTCCGCGCCACCTGGGAGGCCCTGCGCATCGTGCACCGCGAACAGTACGGGCAGGGCGTGTTCATCGACGCCGAGGCCGGCGTGCGCCGTGCGATCGCGCTGGCGCGGGCCGGCGGCGACCGCTACCTGGCGGCGCTGAGCCTGGGCATGCTGGCCGTCACGCTGCAGGCGCAGGACCAGGTGGACGCGGCGCGCGCCGAGATCCGCAGCGCGCTGGCCGAGGCCGAGGGCGACGCCGCGGTTGCGGCGCGGGTGCGCATCTACGAGGCCGCGGTGGAGCGCCGCTCGCACAACCCGGCCGGCGCTCGCACCGCGCAGGAGACGGCGCTCGCGCTGGCCGAGCAGGCCGGCTCGCCCCACCTGGCGGCGCAGGCGCGCTCCAACCTGGTCGACGCCTACATGCACCAGGGCTTGCTGAATGAGGCGCTGGTGGCCGGCCAGCTGGCGCTGCCGGTGCTGCAGCGCTACCGGGACCGGCTCTACCTGCGCGGCCTGCACCACAACCTGGCGGTGGCCCACGTCAAGCTGCGCCAGTTCGACGCCGCGCGCCAGGACCTGGCCCGCGCGGCCGCGGTGGGGGCCGACCCCAACGACCTGGTGTCACGCGCCCGCGAGCTGCGCGAGCTGGGCGACACCTGGGCCGAGGCCGGCCAGTACAAGGAGGCGCTGGCCGCGTATCACGAGGAACGGGCGCTGAACACGCGCAGCAACGAGCGCAACCGCGCCGCCGCGCTGGAGGAGCTGCGCCGCAAGTACGACAGCGCCGCCAAGCAGCGCGACCTGGACCTGCTGGCCCGCGACGGCCAGCTGAAGGACCAGCAGTTGGAGAACCGGCACCTGGCCCAAGAGGTGGGGCTGGCCGTGGGCGCGCTGCTGCTGCTGTCCATCACGCTGATCGGCGTCACGCTGTGGCGCATGCGCCGGGCGCAGGCGCGGCTGACGGCCAACCAGCACCTGCTGCGCGCGCAGAGCGAGCGCGACCCGCTGACCGACCTGTCCAACCGGCGCCACTTCCTGGCCGTCATGGACGCCCGCGGCCGCGTGGACGGCGGTGCCGGCTTCCGCGGCGCGCTGATGATGATCGACATCGACCACTTCAAGAACGTCAACGACCGGCACGGCCACGCGGCGGGCGATGCCGTCATCGTGGAGGTGGCGCGCCGCATCCGCGCCGGCGTGCGCGACACCGACCTCGTCGCGCGCTGGGGCGGCGAGGAGTTCCTGGTGCACGCCGCCGACCTCGGCCCGGCCGACCTGGCCCAGACCGCCGAGCGGCTGCTGCGCAGCATCGCCAGCGCGCCCGTCGCCACGCCGGACGGACCCCTGCGCGTCACCGTGTCCATCGGCTTCGCGGCCTTCCCGATCGGCGGTGCCGACAGCCCGGCGGCGGGCCTGCGCCTGCACTGGGAGCAGGCCGTCAACTGGGCCGACCTGGTGCTCTACAAGGCCAAGGCCGAGGGCCGCAACCGCGCGGTGGGCATCGCCGCCGTCGACGCGCCGGACACCGACACGCTCGCGGCCATACTGCAGGACTTCGACGCGGCCTGCCGGCTTGGCCAGGTCAGGCTGGACGTCATCCCCGGACCTGCATGAAGACGAGTTTGCTCCGACGCCGCGGCCTGCTGTGCTGGCTGGCCGCCCCCGCCGTCCCCGCCGCGCTGGCCCAGCCGGCCGCGCCCTGGCCGGTGCGGCCGCTGCGCATCGTCGTGCCCTATCCGCCGGGCGGCCCGGCCGACCAGGCCGCCCGGCTGCTGGCGCCCGAGCTGCAGCGCAGCCTGACCTACGCGGTGCTGGTCGAGAACCGCCCCGGCGCCGACGGCAACATCGGTGCGGCCGAGGTCGCCGGCGCCGCCGACGGCCACACGCTGCTGATGGGCAGCGTGGGCACGCACGTCATCAACCCGCTGCTGTCGCGCCGCCTGCCCTACGACCCGGTGAAGGACTTTGCGCCGCTGGGCGTGGTGGCCACCGTGCCGCTGGTTCTGGTCATCAACCCGGCCGCCGCGCAGCGCCTGGGCGTGCGCAGCCTGAACGACCTGGTGCGCGCCGCGACGCTGCAGCCCGGCCGGCTGCTGTTCGCGTCCGGCGGCAACGGCACGCCCACCCATCTCGCCGGCGAGCTGTTCAAGCGGCTGACGCGCACCTACATGCTGCACTTTCCCTACCGCAGCACCGCCTCGGCCCAGCAGGACGTCATCGCCGGCAACATGGACCTGATGTTCGACAGCCTGACCACAGCGCTGCCGCAGATCCGCGCCGGCAAGCTGCAGGTGCTGGCCGTGGCCAGCGCGCGCCGCGTGCCCGGTCTGCCGAACCTGCCCACCGTTGAGGAGGCCGGCGGCCCGACGCTGAAGGGCTTCGAGGCCAGCGCCTGGCTGGGCCTGTTCGCGCCCAGCAGCCAGCCGCCCGAGCAACTGGCGCGGCTGCAGCGCGAGACCGCGGCCGTGCTGGCCGGCCCGCTGCGCGAGCGCCTGGCTTCGCGCGGCCTGTACGCCCTTGGCGGCGCCGCGGCCGGCAACTTCGCCGCGCTGATCGCCGCCGACACCGACAAATGGGCCCGGGTCGTGCGCCTGTCGGGCATCCGGGTCGACCCGTGACGCAGACCCACTGGCGCGCGGACCTGGTGGCCGGCGCCGTCGTCGCCGTGCTGCTGATCCCGCAGAGCCTGGCCTACGCCATGCTGGCCGGCCTGCCGGCCCAGGTGGGGCTGTACGCCAGCCTGCTGCCGCTGCTGGCCTATGCGGCGCTGGGCTCCAGCCCGGTGCTGGGCCTGGGGCCGGTGGCGGTACTGGCGCTGATGATCGCGCAGGCACTGGCCGGACTGCCGGAGGGCGTGACGCCGGAGGCCGGTGCGCTGGTGCTGGCCGCCGAAGTGGGGCTGCTGCTCGCCGCTGCGGCGCTGCTGCGGCTGGACGCGCTGTCCAGCCTGCTGTCGGTGCCGGCGCTGCGCGGCTTCGAGAACGGCGCCACGTTGATGATCGCCGCCGGCCAGATGCCCGTGCTGCTGGGCAGTGCAGCGGCCGGCTTCACGCTGCCGGACCTGGCGCGCGCGTTCCTGCACGGCGGCTTCGGCCCCGCGAGCGCGGCCTGGGGTGTCGCCGCCATCGCGCTGCTGCTGCTGTCGCGCCGCCTCGGTTCGCGGCTGCTGGTGCGCCTGGCGCCGCTGCTGCTGCTGGTGGGGGCGATGGCCGTGTCGGGCTTCACGCCGGCGGCCACGGGCGTCGCCCAGGT
>DASWWC010000252.1:0-32622 GCA_036401055.1 Roseateles sp. | reverse complement strand
ACAAGGCCACCGCCACCAGCGCCAGCGAGGCGGGCTCGGGCACGCGGTTGGTCGTCGTGACGTTGCCGGTGAAGCTGTATAGGTGGATCTGTGCGCCGCTGCTGTTCATCGTGTCGACGATGACCGAACCCTCGATGTCGGCCGTGTTCTTGAACGCCGCATGCGTGGCCAGGATGCTGCCGCCGAACTGGCGGTCGATGGCGACGCTGGTGGCCTGGTTGAAGTTCCAGACCGCCGCATTGGCCAGCTTGCCGGTCGCGCTGCCACCCAGGAAGTTGGCGCCAACGACCACCGAGCTGAGGTCGCTGTTGAAGATGAACGTCGTCGCGTTGCCGAGCTTGAACTCGAACTCGCTGGCCCCCAGCACCTGCGCGCCGAAGGAGCCGTTCAGGTTGAACACGGCCCGGCCGTTGGCGTCGGCCACGGCGGTGAACACCGCCTTGCTGCCCTGCAGGCTGACCGAGCTGGTCGCCGTCAGCGCCGCCAACTGGCTGGACAGGCCGTTCAGCACCGCGCTCATGTTGGTGGAGCTGGCCGCGTCCACTGCCGACTGCAGCTTGGCGTTGTCGGCCAGCTTGTCGACCTTGCCGCTGTTGAAGTTGACGCCGCTGGTCGAGCCGGCCACGAAGGCGCCACCGCTGCCGCCGTTGAAGCTGACGTTGGTGGCCGAGCCCTGCACGGCACCACCGCCGTTGTTGATGGTGGCGTTGCCGAGGTTGCCGGTCGCGACGACCCCAACGGCCACGGAGTTGTTGTTGTTGACCGACACATTGGACGCCGTGCCAATGACCGTCAGCGCGGCGTAGTTGGACACCGGGACCGGGCTCTTGTTGGCGAACTCGGCGCCACCGCTACCGACATAGTTGCCGCCCACCCAACCGCGACCGTGCACATGGGTGCTGCTGGTGCCGCCGCGCAGGGCCACCAGATTGAACTGTTCCAGCACCTGCTGGCCGTTGAGCGGCGCGAACGCGGCCTGCGCTCCGCTGCACAGCAGCAGGCCGGAAACCAGGGCAGCAAGCAGGGCAGGAAGGCGCATGGCGGTGCCGGAAAATCCAGAGGGTGACAAGGCTGTCATTCTAGGGAGCGTGCCTGACCCACCCCCACCCGCATTCGGGTGGCCGCCCCGGGAAAATGCCGCAAACAGGCCCGGCAAGGGCGGGTTTCTGCCGAGGGGCGACAATCCGGCCTCGCCAGTGCCCGCCATGAAGATCGAACACATCGTTTCCACCCGCCTGCCCACGCCCTACGGCGAGTTCGTCATCCACGGTTTCCGGGAGGACGACGGGGGCCAGGAGCACGTGGTGCTGAGCCTGGGCGATCTGACCGGCGACGAGCCGCCGCTGGTGCGCGTGCACTCGGAATGCATGACCGGCGAGGTGTTCGGCTCGCTGCGTTGCGACTGCAGGCCGCAGCTGGAGGGTGCGATGAAGCGCATCGCGGCCGTCGGCCGTGGCGCCATCGTCTACATGCGCGGCCACGAGGGCCGCGGCATCGGCCTGGTGCAGAAGCTGCGCGCCTATGCCGAGCAGGACGCCGGCGCCGACACCATCGAGGCCAACGCGGCGCTGGGCCTGCCCATCGATGCGCGCCGCTACGACGCCGCCGCCTGCATGCTGCGCGCGCTGGGCGTCAACCGCGTCCGGCTGCTGACCAACAACCCGCTGAAGATCGCCGCGCTGGCCGAGTTCGGCATCGAGGTGGTGGAGCGCGAGGCCTCGCTGACGCGCCCCAGCCCCGAGAACGAGAAGTACCTGCGCACCAAGGCCGAGTCCATGGGGCACCACGACCTGGGCCACCTGTTCGAGTGAAACGACGAACGCCATGCGCGAGGCATGGCGTTCTGGCTGGGGCGATGGCGTCACCGCTTCAGCGGCGGGCCAGACGCCCGGTCAGCGGCTTCAGCGATTGCCCTGGCCGCCCTGGCGGCTGATGTCGTTGTTCTGGTCGCGCGAGGGCTCGCGCTGGCCACCGCCCTGCTGCGACACCTGGCTGGGCGACCCGCCCGGCTGCTTCTGCCGCGAGCCGGGCCCCTGGTCCTGCTGCTGCTGCTTGTTGCCGTTGCCGGGCTGCTGGTTCTGGTTCACGTTGGACATGGAAGAACTCCTTCAGTTGACATGCACGACGCCGGTTCGCGGCGTCGCCATGCCAACCTTAGGCCTCTGGCAAATCAGGCCCGTAGGAGAAGGCCGCGCCTGCACCACCGTTACATGACGGGGTGATGCGGTGATGTGCCGCCACGCAACGGTGCGGGCCGCGAATGCAACAGATGCAAGCAGCCTCAGGCCTGGCGCGCATAGCTCTGCGTCAGCGCCTCCCAAGCGTGGCCGTCGGGCTCGCGCCAGTAGACGATGCGCCCGCCCACCGAGGTGTTGACCTGGAAGTCGTCCGGCCCCAGCGGTGTGCTACGCCATGCCACGCCCAGTGCCTGCAGCCGCGCCAGCAGCGCATCGAACTCCGGCTCGCTGACGCGGAACGCGAAGTGCAGCGCCGGCACGGCATCGCCCGGCGCCACCTCGTCGAAGTCCAGCGTCAGTTCAGGCGACACATAGACCGCGCTGAACGGCCCCACCGCGGCCTGGGCGGACCAGGGCACGCCCAGGATGGCGGCCAGCCGCTCGGCGGCGGCGCGGCGGTCGCGGGCGGGGACGAGCAGGTGATCGAGCGTGGGCATACCGCATCTCCTGAATCAGTTGTCCATTTGCACAGGTGCAACCCCGCAGGCCGAGCGCCGGGCCGCTCCCAAGCCGTCCCGTGGGCGATGTGCGTTCGGCTCAATGCCGAACGCATCGCCGTCCCCTCGGGGGACCGACTGGACGGGCCGGCGTTCAGCCGATGCCCGTCCTGGCGAGGGGCTCACGCTCTTGCGCACTTGGCGACGGTGTCCCAGGTGCGCGTGGTGATGTCCTTGCCAAAGGTCTTCTCCAGCAGCTGCATGAAGACCGGGCCCTTGGCCTCGGGCACATAGCTGCAGAACACCTCGGTGCCATCCAGGCCCCAGATGCAGGCTTCCCCGTGCGTGCGCGGCAGTTCGATGGGGCTGGCCTTCAGCGGCTCGCGCAGAAAGGTCACGACACGCTTGGACCCGGGGCGCAGCCGAAACGCGGTGAACGGATCGGCGGCGATCAGCTGCCGCAGGTGCTGGCTGGAGCGCACATGGGTCTCGAAGCTCTTGCCCATGCCGGCCTGCATCGCGGCCTCCAGCCGCTTGCGCAGCGTGGCGCCTGAGGCGGCGCGCTGCGTGTCGAATGCGACATTGCCGCTGCTCAGCAGCGTCTTCACGTTCGCGAAGCCCGCAGCCTCCAGGCTGCGCTGCAGCTCCGGCATCTTGCAGTTCATCGGGCTCACGCCTCGGAGCAGAGCGACGTAGCGGGGCATGGCGGGTGTGGCGGATGTCTACGGTCGATTTGCATGGCAAAGCCGATCAAACCTCCATGGCCGGTACTTGCTTCACCGTGACCGACAGCTGGTACTCATAAAGCTCGATGTTGGGAACACCGGCGCATGCCAGGCGCAGGTCTTCGGTCATGTTGCGGCAAACGATGATGCCGCGCACCTTCTGCCCTGGATCTGCCAGTTCCCTGCGAACCCAGTTCACGTAGCGCAACAACTGTCCCACCACGCGGTCATAACCCTTGGAGACCTTGAGTTCGATCACCACGAGGCAGCCGCTTTGATCGATGGCAAGGATGTCGATGCGCCGGCCGCCGGCCTCCACCTCAACGCCACCGATGGCCTCGGACTCGTCGACGTAAAGCCGCAGGCCCGGCTCAATGACTTCAAGGTTCCGGGCCAGATAGTTCTGCAAGTCCCTTTCAAGAAGGAACTGCGACGAGCCGGGGAGATCGCCGACGACGTCTTCCGGCTCGTCGTCGGCCGAGGCGTCAGTCAGTGCTTCCTCGCGAGCAACATCGCCTTCGACCAGTTCACGAATGGGCGCCGGATCCTTGCCAGGTTCGTAGAGGCGGAATTGCCCCGAGGTCACCTTGAACAGCAGGTCGTCTGTCTCATTCGTCGCCGGGTGATGCAGCCGGCTGCGGTCATTGGTCGATGCCTGTACCAAATGCGCGCGGATGCTGCCGGCCTTGAGCTTGGGATAGTGATCGGAAAACCACTGAATCGCTCGCCCCGTCGTGAAGACCTGCCCCGGCTTCAGCCCCAAGTCCTTGAGCATCTCCTTGAGCAGCGCACGCGTCGGCCTGTCATAAATCGTCTTCGCCATGGTTCCTCCCGTCCTTTGGGATTCTGAACCGGACTCTCATGCATCTGGACGAGAGGGAGCTCCAGGGTGAGCCCGGAGGGTCCTGCGTCACCCAACCCCAACCAGCGCCGCACGCGTCTCGTCGTCCGCGGGGAACAGGTGCTCCACCTTCAGCGACGCCAGCGTGATGTCCAGCGGCGTGCCGAAGCTGGTGATGGTGGAGAAGAAGCTCAGCTCGCGGCCGTCGGCCGCGCGCAAACGGAAGGCCAGCACCGGCAGGGCGCTGCCGGTAGCCTCGGTGGCGGCCCAGGGCTGCAGCGTGGGCCGCAGCTCGTCCAGCAGCGCACGCAGCCGCGGCAGGTGCTGGGCCTCGCGGCTGGCGCGGGCCCACATCTCGTTGCACAGCCAGGCTTCGTCCACGCACAGCGCGCGCAGGCCGCCCGGCGCGAACATGGCACGCAGCAGGTTCAGCGGCTGGGCCAGCATCGCCTCGGCGGGCAGGCCCATCAGCGTCAGCAGCCGCGCCACGCCGGCGTTGGCCATGACCACGTTGTATTCGCCATCCAGCACCAGCGCCGGCGCGGCGCCGTTGGCGTGGATGAGCTGCTCCAGCGCGGCGCGCACCGGCGCCATCTCGGGCGCGTCCAGCGCGCGCTCGGCGTGGGCGGGCGCATAGCCGGCGGCGAGCAGGGCCTGGTTTCGCTCCTCCAGCGAGGCGCCCAACGCGTCCAGCAGCGCGATCAGCGTCCCGCGGCCGGCGCGGGAGCGGCCGGTCTCGATGCAGCTGAGGTGGCGCTGCGACACGCCCGCACGCAGCGACAACTCCAGCTGGCTGACGCGGCGCGACTTGCGCAGGGTGGCGAGGGTGGCGGTCATGCGGCGCATTCTGCGGTGCGCGGGCGCGCGGCGGCGATGACCTCCGAGGTCATTGCCGCGATGCGCGCGGCTGCCGAGCATGGCGCCACCTTCAACCCTCATGGAGAAAGCCATGCGACCCGCCCTGATCCTTGTCTTCGCCGCCTTCGGCGCCTACTCGCTGTACGTGATGTGGGAGATCGGCTACTTCGGCATCTGGCAGGCCGGCATGGCCAACATCGGCACCTGGCAGCTGCTGCTGGACTTCGTCATCACGTCGCTGCTGCTCGTGGGCTACATGGCGCGCGACGCGCGCCACACCGGCCGCACGCTGTGGCCCTACGCGCTCATCACGCTCACGGCCGGCTCGTTCGGGCCGCTGCTGTACCTGCTGCTGGCACCGCGCGAAGCCGGCGCGCGGCTGGACCGCGAGGCGACAGCCTGAGACCTTCAGCCCGTGCCGCCGGCCGCCAGCCAGGTGCAGGCTCCGCTGGCGGCCTGCTTGCTGCTCTGCAGGCCGACCGGCATCCTGCGGGCCAGCGCGGCGGCGCATTGCTGGATATAGGCCTTGTCCGGGTGCCAGGGGCCGGAGCAGAAGCTGTCGCTCTGCAGCGTGACCCGCGGGGTGTAAATCACCCGCCACAGCAGGACCTTGTCCATCCGTGGGGAAGACGCCGCCGTGTTCATGGTGGCGCCCTTCTGCCGGCCGGGGCCGGCGTGCTCAGCAACAGGGAGGGGTGCTTCATCGCTCGACGATCTCCGTGGTCCCGACATCGTCCTGGCGGGCCGACAGGCGCGCCAGCGGGCAAGGTCGCAAGCCCGCCTAGGTCTTTTGCCTACGCCGTTCACAAGCGGTATCAATCGCCACCGTCAACCGCGTCCCGTGGCCCGCGTTCAAGAAGGACCCTCAGGCTCTCGACGGAAGACGCTCCATGACCACGCTGACTCTCTCCTTCCAAGGCCTTCCCGGCGACGCGCGCAAGGCGCTTGGCGGCCTGTTGCAGCGCTACCGCTCGGCCTACTTCGTGGAGCGCAGCAGCCGCGAGTACGCGGTGACGGCCGACGAGGCCACCGCCGCGGAGTTAGCGCGGCAGCCGCTGTGGTCTACCTCGGCGGTTCATGCCGGCTCGACGACCACGCGCGGCCAGCGCTCGGCGTAGCGCTTGCTCGCGCAGCGCTGCCGGTAGGTCTCGACGCTGACGCGCGCCGGGTTGCGCCGCACGCGCATGCCCAGCAGGTCGGCCAGGCCCAGCGGCGCGATGACGTGCAGCGCGTCCCGCGCGTCCAGCCACACGCCCACGGCCGTGGCGGGCTCGGGCCAGCTGGCGATGGCCTCGTCCAGCGAACGCAGCGGCGGCACCGCATGGCCGAAATGCTGCTCGAACCACAGGTGCACGCCGGCCTGGTTGGTGACCTCCCAGGGCAGGTCGGGACCCTGCCGCTGCAGGCGCTGCTGCAACGCGGCGTCGCGGGCGGGGTCGAGGTCGGCGGCGCAGAAGTAGGCGAAATCCACGTCGGCCAGCGCGCTGGGCCGGGCATGGCCGTGCAGCGCGTCCCACACCAGGTTGCGCAGCGCCCCGGCACCGATGCACCAGGAGTCCAGGCCCAGCTCGCGGCCCGCGCGCAGCGCGGCCATGAACCAGGGCGTGGCGCGCACCAGCGCCGTCAGGCGATGCTGCTCGCTCACCGGGCCTTCTCGCGCTCCTGCAGCGCCCGCCACATGACCTTGCCGGTGGCGCTCTTGGGCAGGCTGTCGGCAAACTCGACGACGGCGGGCACCTTGTAGGCGGCCATGTGCTCGCGGCACCAGGCGCGCAGCTCGTCTGCGGTCAGAGCCTCGTGGCCCGCGCGCCGCACGACGACGGCCTTGACCGTCTCGCCGCGGTAGGCGTCGGGCGCGGACACGATGCAGGCCTCGGCGATGCCGGGGTGGGCGTGCATGAGGTTCTCCACCTCGCTGGGCCAGACCTTGAAGCCGCTCGCGTTGATCATGCGCTTGAGCCGGTCGGTCATGAAGAAGTAGCCGTCGGCATCCACATAGCCGATGTCGCCGGTGCGGAAGAAGCGCTTGTCCTCAAAGTCCATGAAGGCGGCCTCGGTCGCGTCGGGCCGTCCCCAGTAGCCGTCGAACACCATGGGGCCGTGCACGATGATCTCGCCGCTCTCGCCCACCGGCAATTCGCGCTGCGTGTCGGGGTCGATGACGCGCGCGTCGCAGCTCAGGTAGGGCACGCCCAGGCACTGCTGCTTGGGCGCGTCGTAGGGGTTGCCATGGCTGGGCGCGGCGGTCTCGGTGAGGCCGTAGCCCTCCATGTAGCGCAGGCCCCAGCGCTGCCACAGGCGCTCGGCCACCGCCTGCGGCATGGACGCGCCGCCGCCGCCGATGGTGACCAGGCTGGACAGGTCGAAGCCGTCTGCCTGCGGGCTGGCCAGCAGGTCGATGACCATGGTGGGGATGTTGGTCCAGCGCGTGACGCGGTACTGCGCGATGAGACGGGCGGCGTACTCGCGCTGCCAGCGCGGCATCAGCACCAGCGCGGCGCCGCAAGCGAGCGTGCCGTGCATGACGACGACGATGCCGGTGATGTGGAACATGGGCAGCACGCCCAGCACCACGTCCTCGTGGCAGGCGTTGGCCCACAGGCTGCCCGCGAACACGTTGTGCTGCAGGCTGCGGTGCTTGTGCATGCAGCCCTTGGGGTGGCCGGTGGTGCCGCTGGTGTAGGGCAGCAGGGCGAGGTCGTCGGCGCCCACCGTGGTGACGGGTGGCGCGGCGCTGCAGGCCAGCGCGTCGGCCCAGGGCGTGACGCCGGCGGGCAGCGCGATGTCGGCGTTCAGCCAGTCGGCCCAGCCGGGCGGCAGCGACGCGCCGTCGACGCGCCCCTCGGCCAGCACCTCGGCCAGCCGCGTGACGAGCAGGTCTTGCGCCGCCATGCCGGCAGACAGCCACTCGGCCGTGAGGTCGCTGCTGGTGATGGCCAGCACGGCGCCGCTGTCGGCGATGAGGTGCTTCAGCTCCGCGGCGCGGTTCATCGGATTGACAGGCACCACCAC
Organism: Roseateles sp.; assembly: GCA_036401055.1. GTDB lineage: Bacteria > Pseudomonadota > Gammaproteobacteria > Burkholderiales > Burkholderiaceae_C > Pelomonas. The sequence goes on along the minus strand of DASWWC010000252.1, from coordinate 24,512 downwards.
CGCATTGGCGCTGAGGATGGCGTAGTGCGCGATGACCAGCTGCGGGCAGTTCTGCAGCCCCACCAGCACGCGGTCGCCCCGGCCGATGCCGCGCTCGGACAACCAGGCGGCCAGCCGCTGCACCTGCGCCAGCAGTTCGGCGTAGGTGATCGTGTGGCCCAGGAAGTGCAGCGCCGGCCGCTGCGGAAAGCGCCGCGCACTGACGAGCAGGTTGTCGGGCAGCGCCGTCGCGGGCGGCGCGATGGCGTGGGGCACGCGGGCGGGCCAGAACCGGTGATGGGCGCGGGTCATGCAGTCGTCTCCGTCTTGCGGGCCACCACGAGATAGACGCCCAGCAGCGTCACGCCCATGCCGGCGATGGCTTGTGCGCCGAGTGTCTCGCCGAACAGCAGCCACGCCATCACCGAGGTGACAGAGGGCACCAGGTACATGGTGCTGGACACCGCCGTCACGCGGCCGTGGCGCAGCATGTAGAACATCAGGCTGATGCCACCGGCCGTCAGCACCAGGATGCTCCAGGCCATCGCGAGGAACACGTCGCGGTTCCACTCGATGCGCATCGGCTCCAGCGCCCAGGCCAGCGGCAGCGTGACGGCCAGCGACGCCGCGAACTGCACGACCTGGCCGGTGCGCAGGTCGAAGTGCGGCACGAAGCGCTTCTGGTACAGCGTGCCGCCGGTGATGGCCAGCAGCGCCATCAGGCACAGCAGCAGCGGCGTGCCCAGGCCGGTGCCGAGATTGAGCTTGTGCCAGATGACCAGCAGCACGCCGGCCAGCCCCAGGGCCACGCCCAGCCACTGACGCGGCGCGACGCGCTCGCCGATCAGCGGCGCAGCGGCGGCCACCAGCACCGGCTGCAGGTTGACGATGAGCGCGGCGGTGCCGGCCGGCAGGCCCTGGCGGATGGAGACCCACACGCCGGCGAGATACAGCGCCTGGATGCCCAGGCCCGACACGGCCAGATGCAGCATGTCGCGCGGTGACGGCCAGGCCGCACGCGCCGCGAAGGCCAGCGCGAGCATCAGCGCGACGACACCGGCATAGCGCCAGGCCAGGAAGGTCAGCGGGTCGGCGTAGGGCGCGGCCAGCTTGGCGACGATGTAGCCGGTGGCCCAGATGAAGATGAAGAGGGGTGGGGCAAGGCGGTCGAGCAGCGACATGCGGCCATCATGCCTTCGCCGCCTCCGCGGGCCGTTGGTCATCGGCCGCGATCAGCTCGCGCAGGCAGCGCAGGCACAGGCACTGGCCGGGGTAGTCGTGCACCAGCTGCGCGCGCAGCGGCTCGCTCAGGCGGATGCCGAAGCAGTCGCAGTGGCCGGCCGGCCCGGATGCAGCGCCGCACTCGAAGCCGCCGCCGCAGCGCGGGCAAATGGCGGCCAGCGGCACGCCGCTCATGCGCGGCTCTCGCGCAGCGCGGCGTCGCAGAGCTCGCCCAGCACGCCCATGTCGATGTCCGACAGGCGCTTGACGTAGATGCAGCCCTTGCCCGTGCGGTGCTTGCCCAGCCGCGCCAGCAACGCCGCGTGCGTGCTGGCGTCGCAGCTCAGGTAGAGGCTGATCTCGGCCTTGCCGCTGGCGAAGCCGATCTGGAAGATGTCGCCCTCGCGGCCACTGTCGTAGACGTAGTGGCGATGGCCGAAGCCCACCATGCGGCCCCACATGACGGGCGGCTGGCCGCTGGCGCGCTGCATCAGCGCGATCAGCGCCCGGCAGTCGGCCGCGCGCGCCTCGGGCTGCGCGGCGCAGTAAGCCTGGACGTCGGCGTCGGTCGGGACGGTCTTGCTGGCCATGCTGCGCTCCGGGTCAGAGAGGCGATTGTGGATCGTCGTCCAGCACCGGCAGCGGCGTGGCCCGCGCCAGCGCCATCCAGGTCGCGAAATCGGGCTTGTGCGAGCGCCGGGGTGCGGGCCGGGCCAGCTCCAGGTGGCTGTCGTGGCCGATCAGCACGCCGTACTCGGCCGGGATCTCCTCGGGCTCGGCGATTCCAGCCTTGATGACGAACCAGCACTGGCCGCACAGCGCGCGGTAGGCGGCGGACTTGGCCGGGCGGCGCAGCTCGCCCAGCAGGTCGGCGCGGCTGACCTTGATCTCATGGATGGCGGGTTCGAGGTAGTCCTCCACCGTGCTGTGGCGGATGGAGTAGACGTCGGGCATGGCGTTGACCCACAGCGTCTTGCCGTCCTCGCCGGGCAGCCCGGCGCGCAGCGTCAGGCCGCGCCAGGCGATGCGGCCGGCGCGCTGCATCTCGGTGGCCACGCGCTCGACCAGGCCCTCGTGCGCATCGCGTACCGCGCGGTTGCGGGTCAGCGACTCGGCGATCAACGCGACGCCGGTGTCGGTCACACGCAGGCGCTCGCGGCCGTCGGCCTCCTGCAGCCGCTCCGCCCAACCGGCCGCCAGCAGCTCGACCTCGACCAGGTCCTGGCAGGGCCAGCCGGCGCTGCGCCAGAGCTTGCGCAGGCGCTGCAGGTGGATGCGGGTGGGTGTTGAGGGCATGGCGTGATCTTCGCGCGCCGGAATTGAAAAAGCCCCCGGCCGGTGGGCGCGGGGGCTGTTTGCCGAAGCGGCCTGGCTTACGGGCGCTCGCGCTTGGGCAGGGCGCTCATGCCCGGCACCGGCGAGGTGGTCGTGGCCGTCGTGGCGGTGTTGGGCACCGCGAAGAAGGTCCAGACGCTGTTGGCCGGGAAGGCCAGCGCGGTGTTGGTGTAGATGGGCGTGGCCGAGGTCGGCACCGTCACGTCCACCTGCGAGCCGGCCGTGGAGCCGATGCTGTTGGGCGTGGAGGCCGTGCCGGGCAGCACGTTGGACGCGACGGAGCTGAAGTCGACGTTCAGCGACACGCCCGAGGTCTGCGTGGCGATGGCGTTGACCAGGCGGACCTTCACGTTGCCGCTGACGGTGGGCAGGCGGTTGTCGTCATCCAGCACCGACAGCTTGGGGTCGGCCGGGTCGCCCCAGACCAGCAGCGTGGTGTCCTTGCCGGCGGTCAGCGTCGGAGCCGTGAACGTGCGCGCAGCGCCGTTGACGTTGACGTTCAGCGTGCTGGCGCCGGAGGCGGTGGTCACGTAGTCGCTGATCAGCGGGCTGATGGCCGTGCTGAACATCTGCTGGCCGTTGATGGTGGCGCCGACGGTGCCGCCGTTGGCCAGCGCGGCCACGGTGCGCACGCGGCTCTGCGTGTTGGCGAAGTTCTTGACCGCGCCCTTTTGCACCAGCGTGATGCCGTTGACCAGCACGCCGCCGTCGGAGGCGGTGAGGATCAGCGTGTTGACGCTGGCCGAGTCCAGGGTCACGGCCGGGATGTCCAGGCGCAGGTCGCTGCGCTTGTTGTAGCCGGTCACGCGGACACGGAAGGTGCCCGAGTTGATCTGGATGTAGCCGCTGCCGGCGCCGCCGGACAGGTTGGTGGTCAGCGCGGTGGCGGTGTCCAGCGCGTCGGTGGCGGTCGTCACGTAGACGTCCAGCGCGCCGGCGTCGGGGGCCAGGTTCAGCACCAGCAGCTTGGCCTTGTTGGCCTCGGGCACCGTCTCGGCTTCCTGCAGCAGCGTGGTGCGCACGGCACCGGCGAAGCCGTAGGTGATGTAGGTGTAGTTGGTGTCGCCACTCAGCGAGGGCGTCGTCGCCGCGATGCTGGTGCCGACGTCGCTGGTCAGCACCTTGGTGGCCGTGTTGGCAGTGTCCACGCTGCCGTACTCGCCGGCGGTGGCGTAGGCGACCTTGCTGTTGATGGTCTTGTCGTTGACCGTCAGGTCCAGCTGCGCGTAGGAACGCGTGGCGTTGAGCAGGCGCACCTGCGTGTTGCTGCCGCCGCCGCCGCCGCCGCCGCAGGCGGTCAGGAAGGCCGTGGCCGACAGGCTCAGCGTCAGGACCAGACGGGTGGTCCAGGGGGTGAATCGCATCGAAAACTCTCCGAAAAAACCAAACCGCCGGGCCGATCGCCTGAAACGCGGACTCGCGATTAGAACTCAAGCCAGACAACTCGCCATTACCGCCTTCTATCGACGGGTGAAGAACTGTTGCTGGAAAACCCGCAGCTTCGTTGGAGCGCCCACTCCAATCCATTCGTCACCCCGCTGGCTAGCATCGGGCGCATGAACTATCCGCACCTCCTCGCGCCCCTGGACCTCGGCTTCACGACGCTGAAGAACCGCGTGCTGATGGGCAGCATGCACACCGGCCTGGAGGATGGGCGCAAGCATTTCGAGCGCATGGCGGCCTATTTCGCCGAGCGCGCACGCGGCGAGGTGGGGCTGATCGTGACCGGCGGCTTCGCGCCCAACATCGAGGGCTGGGCCAAGCCGTTCGCCGGCACGCTGGCGACCTCGGGCGCGGCGCGGCGCCACCAGCTCATCACGAACGCCGTGCACGCCGAAGGCGGCAAGATCGCGCTGCAGATCCTGCACACCGGCCGCTATGGCTACTCGCCCCTGTGCGTGGCGCCGTCGCGCATCCAGAGCCCGATCACGCCGTTCACGCCGCGCGAGCTGTCGGCGCGCGGCATCGAGCGGCAGATCCGCGCCTTCATCCGCTGCGCGAAGCTGGCCCGCGAGGCCGGCTACGACGGCGTGGAGGTGATGGGCAGCGAGGGCTATTTCATCAACCAGTTCCTCGTCACGCACACCAACCAGCGCACGGACGACTGGGGCGGCGCCTACGAGAACCGCATGCGGCTGCCGCTGGAGATCCTGGCGCGCATGCGCGAGGCGGTGGGGCCGGACTTCATCATCATCTACCGGCTGTCCATGCTGGACCTGATCCCCAACGGCAGCAGCTGGGACGAGGTGCTGGAGCTGGCCCGCCGCGTCGCGCGCGGCGGCGCGACCCTCATCAACACCGGCATCGGCTGGCACGAGGCGCGCATCCCGACCATCGCCACCAGCGTGCCGCGCGCGGGCTTTGCGTGGGTGACTGCAAAACTCCGGGCCCAATTGCGCGAAGAGGGCATCACGACGCCGCTGATCACCAGCAACCGCATCAACACGCCCGAGGTGGCCGAAGGCGTGCTGGCGGACGGCTCGGCCGACATGGTGTCGATGGCGCGGCCCTTCCTGGCCGACCCGCACTTCGTGAAGAAGGCGCGCGAGCACCGCGCCGACGAGATCAACACCTGCATCGCCTGCAACCAGGCCTGCCTGGACCACACCTTCCAGCAGCAGATCTCCACCTGCCTGGTGAACCCGCATGCGGCCTACGAGCAGCTGCTGGTGGTGCGGCCCGTCCAGGGCGAAAAGAAGCGCATCGCGGTGGTGGGCGCCGGCCCGGCCGGCCTGGCCGCGGCGACGACGCTGGCCGAACGCGGCCATGCGGTGACGCTGTTCGACGCCGCGGCCGAGATCGGCGGCCAGTTCAACATGGCCAAACGCGTGCCGGGCAAGGAAGAGTTCAGCGAGACGCTGCGCTACTTCCGGCGGCGCATCGAGATCACCGGCGTCGCGCTGAAGCTGGACTGCCGCGTGTCGGCCGACGACCTGAAGGGCTTCGACGAGGTGCTGCTGGCCACCGGCGTCAGCGCGCGCGACCCGAAGATCAAGGGCCAGGCCGAAGGCCAGGCACGCGGCCAGGTGTTGAGCTACATCGACGTGCTGCGCCACGACAAGCCGGTGGGCGCACGCGTGGCCATCGTGGGCGCGGGCGGCATCGGCTTCGACATGGCCGAGTACCTGCTGGAGGCCGGCCACTCGCTGACGCTGGACCCGGCCGCCTGGCGGCGCCACTGGGGCGTGGGCGACCCGGAACAGGTGCGCGCGGGCCTGCTGCGGCCGGCGCCCGAGGCGGCCACACGCCAGGTCACGCTGCTGCAGCGCAAGACCGGCAAGCCGGGCGCGGGCCTGGGCAAGACCACCGGCTGGATCCACCGCGCCGCGCTGAAGATGAAGAACGTGGACATGCTGGCCGGCGTCAACTACGAGCAGATCACGCCCGAGGGGCTGTGGGTCAGCTATGGCGAGAAGCGGGCGGATACCCAACTGATCGAGGCCGACACCATCGTGCTGTGCGCGGGCCAGGAGCCGCTGCGCGAGCTGGAGGCGCCGTTGAAGGCGGCGGGCGTCAGCGTGCACCTGGTCGGCGGCGCGCTGGAGGCCGGCGAGCTGGATGCGAAGCGGGCGATCCGCCAGGGCACCGAGCTGGCCTGCCGGCTCTGACCGCCGGCGGCTTCAGTTCTGGGAGAGCTCCCACAGCTGGTACAGCGTGTCGCAGTCCTGCTCGGAGACTTCCAGGCCCCGGGACAGGTCGAAGCTGGAGTCGTACCAGCCGCAGTCGATCTTGGGCGTGCTGGCGGCGCCGTTCACGGGACGCGTCGGCACGACCTGCGGCAGCTTGGAATTCACCCAGGGGAACTGCGAGGAGCTGAAGAATTGCATGGCGGTCTCCGGTTTGAGGGGGGCCGACGTCGTGGAAAACGTCACACCCTCAGCATCGGCGCCAGGCCTTTTCCCGCCCATCACCCAGAGGGCGGAACGAAGAGGGGGCCACCACCCCGCATCCCCCCGGCTCCCCCCAAAAGAGGGATGAAAAATGGGGTCGGAGTCAATTACTGCGGCGTGCGGCTCAACTCGCGACGGGCATCGCTACCTATCCAGCGAGCGGACTTCTCGCTCCGCTGCGCCAGCGTTTGCGCCAATGTGAGCGCAGGCTCACGCAAGGCCGGGCTGCGCTTGCCGATCTGGCGCAGCGCCCAGTTGACGGCCTTCTTGACGAAATTGCGCTCATCGCCGGCCGCGGCTTCGATGAGCGGCAGGCGGGCGAGGAAGTCGGCGTCAGGCCGCGTCTTCTGGTGCACCGCTGCCACCGCCAGCAGCGCGAAGCCGGCGCGCTTCTCGAACTCGGGTTCGCGGGCCGCCCAGCGCGGGATGGCGTCCCAGGCGAGCGGGCTCTTCACGAAGGCATTCAGGCAGGCCTGGTCGCAGACGTCCCAGGCGCGCATGCCGGCGACCCAGTGATCCATCTGCGCGACGGTCAGCTTCGCCGGCTCGGCCACCAGGCCGGCCAGGATCTGCGCATCGGGGATGCCGGTGTCCCACAGCGCCAGCGCCAGTTCGTGGTCACGGCCGAACTCGCGCCCCAGTGCGCGCAGCGTGGGCACGGCCAGGCCCAGCCGCCCCGCGCCGGTCAGGCCGAAGCGGGCCATGGCTTCCAGCTGGTCGGGGCGGGCCTGGGCGCGCAGCGCGGCCAGCGCTTCATCCACCCCCGTTCTGTACTTATTCGGCATGCGCGGATTCTGCGGCGCGCGGCCGAAGCAGAATGACGGCTTCGACACGATCGACCCCCTGCACCGATGAAGCTCACCCCTCGCTTCGCCGCACTGGCTGCCGCAGCCCTGCTGGCCACCGCGCCCCTCGCCCACGCAGCGCCAGGCCCCGGCCCGGGCGTGTCCTGGCAGGCCGCCGCGGCGGACGCCGACATCGACCGCGCGTTCGCCCAGGCCAAGGCCGACAAGAAGCCCGTGCTGCTGTACTGGGGCGCCAAGTGGTGCCCGCCGTGCAACCAGCTGAAGGCCACGCTGTTCAATCGCGCGGACTTCATCGAGCAGAGCAAGTCCTTCGTGGCCGTGGGCATCGATGGCGACGCGCCCGGCGCGCAGAAGCTGGGCGCACGCTTCAAGGTGCGCGGCTACCCGACGCTGATCCTGTTCAACCCCAACGGCCACGAGATCACCCGCCTGCCGGGTGAGGCCGATGCGGCCCAGGTGATGTCGGTGCTGCAGCTGGGCATGTCCAGCGGCCGCCCGGTGAAGGCCGTGCTGGCCGACGCGAAGGCGGGCAAGAAGCTGTCGGCCAACGAATGGCGCCTGCTGGGCTTCTACGGCTGGGAGACCGACGAGCAGCAACTGCTGCCGGTGGACCAGCGCCCCGCCACGCTGGCGCAGCTGGCCAAGGCCAGCGAGGGCGCCGATGCCGAAACGGCCACGCGGCTGTGGCTGAAGTCCATCGGTGCGCTGGGCGAAGGCAAGACGGCCGAAGCCAGCCAGCTGCCGCGGCTGCGCGCCGTGCTGGCCGACGCCGCCCAGGCCCGCTCGCAGGCCGATGTGCTGACCAACGAGACGGCCGACCTCGTCAAGGCGCTCGCGCCGCAGGCCGGCGATGCGCGCAACGCGCTGGTGGCCGAGTTCGACGCCGCGCTGAAGCGCCTGAACGCGGACGCGACGCTGTCCCGTGCCGACCGGCTGAACGCGCTGCAGGCACGCATCGAACTGGCCCGGCTGGCGCAGCGCAAGGACGAGGTGAACCCCACCGGCATCCCGGCGGCACTGCTGGCGGAGGCCCGCGAGCAGACCGCGCGCGCCAACCGCGAGATCACCGACGGCTACGAGCGCCAGGCCGTCATCACCCAGGCCGCCTACGTGCTGGGCCGCGCCGGGCTGTGGAAGGACAGCGACGATCTGCTGAAGTCCGCGCTGGCCCGCAGCCACTCGCCCTACTACCTGATGAGCCAGCTGGGTGGCAACGCCCGCAAGCAGGGCCGCAAGGCCGACGCGCTGCGCTGGTACGAGGAAGCCTTCAACAAGAGCGAGGGCCCGGCCACGCGGCTGCAATGGGGCTCCAACTACCTGGGCGCGCTGGTGGAGCTGAGCCCGGAGGACACGCCGCGCATCGAGAAGGCTGCGGCCCAGCTGTTCGCCGAGGCCGAGAAGGACCCCGGTGCGTTCTACGAACGCAGCGAGCGCTCGCTGAAGAAGGTCGCCGACCTGCTCGCCGGCTGGAACAAGGGCGCCCCGCAGGCTGCGGCCGTGGGTCGGCTGCGCGCCCAGCTAGACAGCGTCTGCGGCAAGCTGGACGGCAGCGACGCCAAGGCGAAATCGGCCTGCCTGGGCCTGATGAAGAAGGCCTGACGCCCCATGGACGAAATCAGCGGTCTCACGGGAGGTGCGGCCGCGGCGGCAGCCTCGGCCGACCTGGCGGGCCTTGCCGCCGGCGACGCGGCGCCTGCCGGCAAGGGCCACCACGCGGCCAGCACCAGCTGCCTGAACTGCCTGGCCGCGCTGGCGCCCGGCGCGCGCTTTTGCAGCCAGTGCGGCCAGGACACGGCCAACCATCCGCCGTCGCTGATGGAGTTCACGCACGAGTTCGTCAGCCACTACATCGCCGTCGAAGGCACGCTGTGGAAGAGCCTGTGGGGCCTGATGGCCCGGCCCGGCTTCCTGACGCTCGAGTACCTGGCCGGCCGCAAGCAGCGCTACGTGCTGCCGCTGCGCCTGCTGCTGACGCTGGGCCTGCTGTTCTTCCTGGCGCTGAAGTTCGTGCCCGGCAGCACGCACACGCTGGGGGTGGACGACCAGGCCGCCGACGAAGTGGCGCAGGCGGTGCCCGCCGGCCCCGCATCGGCCGCGTCCTCGGTGTCGAAGGCTTCCGCCAAGCTCGCCAAGGTGAAGCAGAAGATCACCGAGCGCAGCAACGCGGACATGACCATCATCAGCCCCGATCTGGCCGCCCAGCTGCCCCAGGGCGTGCAGGACCGCATCCACCGCGCCGAGGCACACTGGCGCGCCGACCCCAGGGGCTCGCTGCGCGCCATGGGCTCGACCATGCTGGGCCTGGCGCCCTACGCGGTGCTGTGCTCCCTGCCCTTCTTTGCCGGCCTGCTCAAGCTGCTGTTCTGGCGCCAACCCTATGGCGCCCACTTCGTGTTCGCCATGCACCTGCACGCGGCCTGGTACGGCATGCTGCTGCTGGCGGTGCTGCTGCCCTGGGGCATCGTGGCGGTTGCCGTCTGGGCCTGGTCCAACATCTATCCCATCGTGGCGCTGAAGCGTGTCCACGCGGCCGGCTGGGGGACGACGGTGCTGCGCGGCGCGCTGCTGGCGGCGCTGCACTGGGTGATCATCACGCTGGGCCTGCTTACCCTGACGATGGCCGGCGCGCTGGCGACGAGCTGAGCGGCGCTAGTAGGACAACGAGGGTGGGCGCCGCAGATCGGCGTCCACGTCCATCAGCACGCTGGCCAGCTCCAGCGTGCGCCACAGCGACTCGGGCATGGCCATGATGGCCTCGGGCGTGCGCGCCCGGCCGACCCAGGCGCCGATCTCGGCATGCTGCGAGCAAGTGAGCAGGCCGCGATCCCGCATCTCATCGAGTGTCTGCACGCTGGGCCCCTCAAGGCTGCACGACGAAGGCGTCACGACAGCATAGACGCCATTCGCCCGGCCAGCACGCCATTCGCGCGCCCGCCTTCGCCGCTCGCCCATGCGTGTGCAGGCGGCCCCGACGAGCGGCTGATACTGAGCGCCATCCCAACGACAAGCAGAGACTGGCATGCGTGATTGGCAAAGGGGCGCGCTGGCGCTCCTGATGGCGGCGGGCCTGGGAGGCACGGCCACGGCGGCGACACCGCCGCTCAAACCCTGCCGCATCTCCGGCATCCCCAACGAGCTGCAGTGCGGCAGCCTCCAGCGCCCGCTGGACCCGGCGCGGCCGGACGGCGCCAAGATCGAGGTGCACTTCCTGGTGGTGCCGGCGATGGCCCGCAACAAGCAGCCCGATGCCGTGCTGATGCTGGCCGGCGGCCCCGGCCAGAGCGCCATCAACGTGGCTTCACGCGTGCTGCCGCGGCTGTCCCGGCTGGGCAACCGGCGCGACCTGGTCTTCATCGATCAGCGCGGCACCGGCAAGTCCGCGCCGCTGGACTGCCCCGACGACAGCAAGCTGCCCATCACCGAGCAGCTGGACGAGGCCGCGCAGATGGCACGACTGGAGGTCTGCCGTGCCGGCCTGGAGAAGCTGCCCTACGGGGACCTGCGCTTCTTCACGACCTCCGTCGCGATGCAGGACATGGACGCCGTGCGCGAAACGCTGGGCGTGCCGCAGTGGAACCTCGTCGGCGGCAGCTACGGCACGCGTGCCGCGCTGGAGTACCTGCGCCAGTTCCCGACCAAGGTGCGCCGCACCATCATCGACGGCGTGGCGCCGCCGGACATGGTGCTGCCGGCCAGCTTCTCCACCGACGGCCAGGCCGCGCTGGACCAGCTGTTCGCCGCGCACGCCAAGACCCACCCCACGCTGCGCGCCGACTGGCAGGCGCTGCTGGCCTCGCTGCCGCGCACCATCACGGTGGCCCAGCCGCTGACCGGCCAGCCCGAGCGCTTCACCGTGGACCGCGAGCTGCTGCTGCGCGCCGTGCGCCCGCCGCTGTACCAGCCCATGCTGGCCTCCGCATTGCCGGCCGCCATCCAGGCTGCCGCGAAGGAGGGCCGCTTCGAGGGCCTGTTCGGGCTGACCTCGGCCTTCGGCGGCGGCAAGGCCATGCGCCTGGCCATGGGCATGCACTTCTCGGTCATCTGCGCCGAGGACGTGCCGCGCCTGGCGGAGGCGACCGACCCGCCCGGCGCCGAGTTCGGCCGTGCGGCCGAGCACATGTATGCCCGCGCATGCAAGACCTGGCCCCGCGGCGACGTGCCGGCGGACTTCTACAAGGTGCCGCCCGCACCCAGCCCGGTGCTGGTCATGAGCGGCGGCGCCGACCCGGCCACGCCGCCGCGCCACGGCGAACGCATCGCCAAGGCGCTGGGCGCCGGCCATCCCGAACGCGTGCAGCACCTGGTGGTGCCGCAGGCCGGCCACGGCGTCATGGCGGTGGGCTGCGTGCGCGACCTGATGTTCCGCTTCATCGACGCCAAGACCGACGCCGCCGCCCTGCCCCAGGACGGCAGCTGCGCGACGCGCATTCCGCGCCCCCCCGCCTTCCAACCCATCCAGGCCCCGACGACCGGAGCGGCGCAATGATCGAGATCCAGGACGTTCACAAGCACTTTGTCTCGCGCACCGGCGCGGGCCTGTTCAAGCGCCGAAATGGTCAACCCAGCAAGCGCGTGGTGCACGCGGTGCAAGGCGTCACGGTGGCGGCCGCCAACGGCCGCATCACCGGCCTGCTGGGCGCCAACGGCGCCGGCAAGACCACCACGCTGCGCATGCTGGCCGGGCTGTTCGCACCCGACAGCGGCCATATCGCGGTCGACGGCATCGTCGTGAAGGACGCGCCGCTCAAAGCGCTGGCACGCATGGGCATCCTCGGCGACGCGCACGGCCTGTACCCGCGGCTGTCGGCGCGCGAGAACATCGCCTACTTCGGCCGCCTGCAGGGCATGGACCCGGACACCGCCAACGCGCGCGCCGACGAGCTGGCGCGGCTGCTGGACATGCAGGCCATCCTGGACCGCCGCGCCGACGGCTTCAGCCAGGGCGAGCGCATGAAGACGGCGCTGGCCCGCGCGCTGGTGCACGACCCCGCCAACATCGTGCTGGACGAGCCCACCAACGGCCTGGACGTGCTGGCCACCCGCGCGCTGCGCGAGGCCCTGCGCTGGCTGCGCAGCCCCGAGGGCGGCAGCAAATGCATCGTCTTCTCCACGCACATCATGCAGGAAGTCGAGCAGTTATGTGACGAGGTGGTGGTGGTGTCCAAGGGCCGCAGCGTGGCGCACGGCAGCGTGCCGCAGCTGCTGGAACAGGCGGGTGAGACCCGCTTCGAGGACGCGTTCGTGAAACTGGCATTCCCCGCCGAGGTGGCAGCATGAAACAGGCTTTGATCGTCTTTGCAAAAGAGCTGGCCGACGCGCTGCGCGACCGGCGCACGCTGTTGCGCATGCTGATCCCGGCGCTGCTGATGGGGCCGGTGATGCTGATGGCGCTGTCGGGGCTGATCGCGTCGTTCGAGGAGCGTGCCGAGAAGCGCATCGTGATCGTCTACGGCAAGGAGTACGGACCGACGCTGGTGAACTTCATCGAGCGTCAGAGCTACACGGTCGGCAGCCTCAAGATCAAGGACGCGCAAGAGCGCGACAACTACGAGAAGGGCCTGCGCAAAGGGAACGAGCTGGCCCCGCTACTGGTGATTCCCGCGGACTTCGAGGCGAAACTGCTGGCCGGCGAGGCACCCGTCGTCGAGGTGGTCAGCGACAGCTCCAACCAACGCGCCCAGGCCGGCGTGGGCACCCTCAAGGGCTTGCTCAACGGCTTCAACCAGGAGCGCGCCGCGCTGAACCTGGCGATGCGCGGCGTGTCGATGGAGCTGCTCAAGCCCGTCGACGTCGAGGAGCGCGACCTCGCCAGCGCCCAGGCCCGCGCCACGCGCATGACCGCCATGATCCCCATGTTCATCATCATGGCCGTGCTGTACGGCGCGCTGACCGCGGCGCTGGACAGCACCGCCGGCGAGCGCGAGCGCGGCTCGCTGGAGCCGCTGCTGATGAACCCGGTGCCGCACAGCGCGCTGGTGTGGGGCAAGTGGGGCGCCGTCGCGCTGATGGGCATGGTGGTGGCGCTGCTGTCCTCGTTGAGCTTCGTGCCCGCGCAGTGGCTGCTGAAGAGCGACAGCCTGCAGGCCATGTTCCAGTTCGGCATGGGCGAGGTGCTGGCCTTCTGGCTGCTGCAGATCCCGCTGGCGGCCGGCCTGTCGGGCCTGCTGATGGCGCTGGCCATCCGCTCCAAGACCTTCAAGGAGGCACAGGCCAGCAGCACGCTCATCGTCACGGCCGTCAGCCTGGCGCCCATGGTCAGCCTGCTGAACCCGGGCGGCGACGCGCCCTGGTATCTGTGGGTGCCGGGCCTGGCGCAGAACACGCTGATGCTGGCCGTGCTGAAGGGCGAGGCGCTGCGCTGGCAGCAGGTGATGCCGGGCGTGGTCATCGGCTTCGCGCTGGCGGCCGTGGCGCTGGCCTACGTGGCGCGGTCGATGCGCGCGGCGGTGGCACGATGAGGGCCGTCTTGCTTTCCTGCGGGGTCGTGCTGCTGGCCGGCTGCGCCAGCCTGGAGCCCGCCGCGCCGGCCGACTACAGCGGTCCCACCGTCAACGTGGCCGACCAGGCGGTGCAGGTCAGCGGCCAGCTGCTGCACGTGTTCGAGATGACGCAGGTGGACGGCCGCCGCCTGGCCACCACCAGCATGGCCACCGTGCGCGCCAACCAGGGCCGCGGCTTCTCGGTGGCGCCGGTGGCGCTCACCAACGATGTGCCGCTGCGCCCGGCGCGCGTGCGCCTGCAGGCGGTCACGCAGTACGGTGCGCCCATCCTCGCGATGACGAACCCGACCTGCCGGGTGGAGGGCGACGTGAGCTTCGCGCCCGAGGCCGGCAAGGCCTACCGCGTGGCGGGCCGCATTGCGGCCGAGGCCTGCGAGGCGTGGATCGAGGATCTGGCGACACAGCGGCCGGTGACCGACAAGGTCAGCGGCAAGGGCACGAAGTCCTAGAGTCTTCGGCCCCTTCCGGCAACGGCCTGACGCTCGGCCGCCAGGCGGGTCAACGCGCTGTCGGGCGGCGGCGGGCTGTCGATGGTCGTCACGGCGGCGAGCCGGCCGGAGCGGGGGAGCGGCCATCGCTGCGATAGCAACAAGCGAATGGCGGATCGCGATGCGAATAATTAGCATTTGGCTATTCAAATTCGCAAGGCGATAGACATCATGGCCAAGACCCTCAGCTTCGGCGTCATGCACCTGATCACCGCGTTCAGCGTCACCTATGCGCTGACCGGCAGCGTCGCCGTCGCCGGCGCGGTGACCTTCGTCGAACCGCTCGCCAACACGGTGCTGCACTACTTCTTCGACAAGTACTGGGACCACCCGCGCGCGCGGGCCTTCCGCGCGCGCTGGAGCGGCGGCAATCGGCAGCCGCAGCCAGCGGCCGGCTGACCTTCAGCGCAAGCCGTCCAGCAAGTTGCGTCGCAGCGTGGCCTCGTCGGCGATGCCGTTGTGGCGGCGCATCAGCTGGCCGTCCTTGAAGGTGAAGAAGGCGGGCAGCCCACCGACGCCGTACTGGTTGACGAAGTCGTTCTGGTTCAACGTCCCCCAGGGATGGAAGACCGTGCGTGCAAACGCAAAGCCCCCCTTGGAGGCCTCGGCTGCAGCCAGGCTGTTGAAGGCCGGGTTCGAGCGCACGCAGTAGCTGCAACCGGGATCGAAGGAGCTGAGCTGCACGACCACCCAGCCCTTGGTCTCACGAACCCATGCGCCGAGGGCGGCAGGGGCGATGTTCTCCACGCCCGGCGCAGCGACCACCGCGGGAGGTGCGGCAGGGCTCGCGCGGGTACGGCCGGGCGGCGGCGGCAGCGGCGCATCGGCCGCCGGGGCACGCTGCTGCTCGACGTAGGCCAGCAGGGGCGCGCGGTCCAGCTGAGCGGCCGTCACGGTCTTGACCACCGACACATAGGCCCCCTGCCCCTGGCCCACACGCACGGCCACGACGGCGTCCGGCCGGTGGCCGATCAGGTACAGCCCCAAGTCGCCAAAGGCGCTGTAGCTCAGCTTCTTGGCCAGGTCCAACTCGTGGAACCAGTAGACCGACGCATCGCTGCCGCCGCGGGGCGGCTTGCAGGGGATGTCGCAGATGGTGACCAGCTCGAAGCCCTGCTCGCGCAGCTGGCCGGCGTAGTGGCGGCCGATCAGCAGCGGGCTGTCGTCGGAGGGATGCTTGTACTGCTGCATGGACACCTTGCCCTCGTAAGGCAGGCGCCAGCGGCTCTCGTTCTTGCCCTGGGTCCGCTCGGGCGGAGAGATCGGCAGCGCGCCGGCCTCCAGCGGGTTGTCGTAGCGGCCCAGCTCCTGGGCCCGCGGATAGGGTCGCAGTTCGGTGGCCTGGGCCTGCAAGGCGCCCAGCAACGCGGCGGCGGCCAGCAGGCTGGCGCCGTGGCGGCGCGTGAATCTCATGTCGCTCCCTGATGTGTCGCCGTCGGCCGGCGCGGCGGCAGTCTAGGAGGGACGGCCCACGGCATGGGCCGCCGTTCTAGGGAGCTTGGGTTACGAGCTGTGAGCCGGCTGGCTCGGGGCGGTCTGCTCCTCCATCCAGCCCAGCCAGCGCATCGCCTGCTCGCGGCTGGCGCCGCACATGTCCTCGTGCGGCTGCAGCGAGCCGCACACCGCCGGCCGCTCGGGGCGGCCGAAGATCTTGCAGCGCAACTCGTCGTCCAGCTGCGCGCAGCGCACGCCGGCGGGCTTGCCCTGCGGGTGGCCGGGGATGGGCGAGCTGATCGACGGCGCGATGCAGCAGGCGGCGCAGTGGGGGCGGCAGTCCATGGCGGCATTGTCCGCCGCGGATGCGTCAGCCCTTGGCCGGGCAGGTGCTGACGCCCAGCACCGAGTACAGCGGGCAGCTGCTCATCATGCCGGTGGCCAGCGGCACGAGACCCAGCCAGCCCCAGGCTCCGATGACGCCGGTGGCCGCGAGGCCCAGCAGCACGAGGCCGGCGCAGAGGCGGGCGGCGCGGTCCAGGCCGCCGACGTTGGTCTTGAACATGAGGCACTCCTTGGGGTGGTGATGCCGCCATCCTCGGCCGGCGCGCCCCGCCTGTCGGTGACCACGGTCACACAGCGCTTGACGCCGCGCAAAGCCGCTGCAGCGCCGCCGCGTCGGTCACGTCGACGCGCTCGCGCCCCAGGCTCACCCAGCCGTCGCGCTCGAAGCGGCGCAGCAGCCGGCTGACGATCTCGCGCACGGTGCCCAGGTCGTCGGCCAGCTGCTGGTGCGTGACAAGCAGGCGCGGGCCACGGGCACACAGCAGCGCGGCCAGGCGCTGGTCCAGCCGCTGGAAGGCCACGGCCTCCACCAGCGCCATCAGGTCGGCCAGGCGCTCGGCCATCAGGCCCATCACGTAGCGACGCAACACGGGGTCGCGCTCGCAGACGGCCTCGAAGTCCGCCGGGCTGATGAGGCGCAGCGCCGTCTCGGTGCGGGCCTCGCCGCTGGCCGTGGCCGCGCGGTGGGCGAACAGGCAGGTGGCGGACACGACGCAGACCTCGCCCGGCTCCACGCGGTACAGCTCCAGCCGTCGGCCGTCCGGCGCCAGCAGCGACACGCTGACGCTGCCCGCATCCACCAGCGGGAAGCCCGGGCAGGGTTGGCTGGCGTCGAACAGCCGGGTGCCGGCAGGCACCTGCATCGCGGGCGCCCGCCGTGCCAGGTCGGCCAGCGCGGCAAGGGCGGGGTCGGCGGGCAGCGGCATGCCCGGCATTCCACCACGGTCACCCACGATGCCGGGTGACTTGTCCACAGCCCCTTCGTAAAATTCGCGGTTCGCCCAGGCACCTTGCCCGGCGAATGCTCTTTCCAGGACCCAGATGCTCTACCCCAAGGAATTCGACGTCATCGTCGTCGGCGGCGGCCATGCCGGCACTGAAGCGGCGCTCGCCGCGGCGCGCATGGGCGCGCAGACGCTGCTGCTGACCCACAACATCGAGACCCTGGGCGCGATGAGCTGCAACCCCAGCATCGGCGGCATCGGCAAGGGCCACCTCGTGAAGGAGGTGGACGCGCTGGGCGGCGCGATGGCGCTGGCCACCGACGAGGGCGGCATCCAGTTCCGCATCCTCAACGGCAGCAAGGGCCCGGCCGTGCGTGCCACCCGCGCCCAGGCCGACCGCATCCTCTACAAGGCCGCCATCCGCCGCATGCTGGAGAACCAGCCCCACCTGCAGCTCTTCCAGCAGGCGGTGGACGACCTGATGGTGGAAGGCGACCGCGTCGTCGGCGCCGTCACGCAGGCCGGCATCCGTTTCCGTGCCCGCGCCGTCGTGCTGACGGCCGGCACCTTCCTGGACGGTCGCGTGCACGTAGGCCTGCAGAACTACGCCGCCGGCCGCGCTGGCGACCCGCCGGCCGTGTCGCTGTCGGCCCGCCTGAAAGAGCTGCAGCTGCCGCAAGGCCGCCTGAAGACCGGCACGCCGCCGCGCATCGACGGCCGCACCATCGACTTCGCCAGGTGCGAGGCCCAGCCAGGCGACCTCGATCCCGTGCCGGTATTCAGCTTCATGGGCAACACCGCCATGCACCCGCAGCAGGTGCCCTGCTGGATCACGCACACCAATGCGCGCACGCACGAGATCATCCGCAGCGGCTTCGACCGCAGCCCGATGTTCACCGGCGTCATCGAAGGCGTGGGGCCGCGCTACTGCCCCAGCATTGAAGACAAGGTGAACCGCTTCGCCGACAAGGACTCGCACCAGATCTTCCTGGAGCCCGAGGGCCTGACGACGCACGAGGTCTACCCCAACGGCATCTCCACCTCCCTGCCCTTCGACATCCAGCTGGCCGCCGTGCGCAGCATCCCCGGCCTGGAGAACGCCGACATCCTGCGCCCCGGCTACGCCATCGAGTACGACTACTTCGACCCGCGCGGGCTGAAGGCGTCGTTCGAGACCAAGGTCATCCAGGGCCTGTTCTTCGCCGGCCAGATCAACGGCACGACCGGCTACGAGGAGGCGGCAGCACAAGGCCTGTTCGCCGGCCTGAACGCCGCGCTGCAGGTGCGCGGCGACGGCCCGTGGACGCCGGCGCGAGACCAGGCCTACCTGGGCGTGCTGGTGGACGACCTCATCACCAAGGGCGTCACCGAGCCCTACCGCATGTTCACCAGCCGCGCCGAGTTCCGGCTGCAGCTGCGCGAGGACAACGCCGACGCGCGCCTGACCGAGACCGGCCGCCAACTCGGCCTGGTGGACGACGCCCGCTGGGATGCCTTCAACCGCAAGCGCGACGCTGTTTCACGTGAAACAGAGAAACTGAAGAGCACGTGGGTCCACGCAGGCATCCTGCCGGCGGCGGACGCCGAGCGCCTCGTCGGCAAGGCGTTGGAGCGCGAGTACACCTTGGTCGACCTGCTGCGCCGGCCGGGTGTTGTGTTCGACACCGTCGCCGAGGTCGCCGCGATTGCGCGTCCCGAGGCCGGTGTTTCACGTGAAACGTTGAACGCCGAGCTGGGTGCGGAGCTGGCCGCGCTCGTCACCGAGCAGGTGGAGATCAGCACCAAGTACGCCGGCTACATCAACAAGCAGGTCGACGACGTCGCCCGCGCCGCGCACTTCGAGCACCTGAAGCTGCCAGAGGAGCTGGACTACGGCCTCGTCCACGCCCTATCCTTCGAGGCGCGCCAAAAGCTGAACAAGCACCGCCCAGAAACGCTGGGCCAGGCCTCGCGCATCTCCGGCATCACGCCGGCGGCGATCTCGCTGCTGCTGGTGCACCTGAAGAAGGGCAAGTTCAAGGGCTTCACGGAAGCAGAAGCGGCATGAGGGACACGCTCCAGGCAGCAGCCACCGAACTCGGCCTCGAACTCAGCGACACCCAACTCGACCAGCTGCTGGCCTACCTGGCCCTGCTGCAGAAGTGGAACAAGGTCTACAACCTGACCGCCGTGCGCGACCCGGCGCAGATGCTGAGCCACCATCTGATCGACAGCCTGTCGGCCATTCCGCCGCTGCTACGCCACGGCGCGCCGGCCCGGCTGATGGACGTCGGCGCCGGCGGCGGCCTGCCCGGCGTGGTCATCGCCATCTGCTGCCCCGCCACCGACGTGACCTGCGTGGACGCCGTCGCCAAGAAGGCCACCTTCATCCAGCAGGTGGCCGCCGAGCTGAAGCTGCCCAATTTGCACGGCGTGCACAGCCGCGTCGAGCAATTGACAACCGAGCCCTTCGGCGTCATCACGTCCCGCGCCTTCGCCTCGCTGGTGGACTTCACCAGCCTGACCCGTCAGCACCTGGCGGAAGGCGCCGTCTGGATGGCCATGAAGGGCCAACACCCGGCCGACGAGATCGCCGCGCTGCCCGCCGACGTGGATGTGTTTCACGTGGAACAACTGGCCGTGCCCGGCCTGGATGCCCAGCGCTGCATCGTCTGGATGCGCCCGCGCTGAGCGCACTTCACGGGTCGCGCCCGAGGGCCGGCCCGCTCTGACGCCGGTACGATGCCGGCAGCTCCCGGAACCCTCGCCATGGCCAAGATTTTCTGCATCGCCAACCAGAAGGGTGGCGTCGGCAAGACCACCACCACCGTCAACCTCGCCGCCGGCCTGGCACAGATAGCCCAGCGCGTGCTGGTGGTCGACCTGGACCCGCAGGGCAACGCCACCATGGGTTCGGGCATCGACAAGCGCAAGCTGGAGATGACGGTCTACGACGTGCTGTTGGAGTCCGCCTCCATCGCCGAAGCCAAGACCCGCGCCGACAAGGCCGGCTACGACGTGCTGGGCGCCAACCGCGAGCTGGCGGGCGCCGAGGTGGACCTGGTCGCGCTGGAGCGCCGTGAGGCGCGGCTGAAGGCGGCACTGGCCGAGGTGGGCCAGGACTACGACTTCATCCTCATCGACTGCCCGCCGTCGCTGTCGATGCTGACGCTGAACGGCCTGTGCAGCGCGCACGGCGTCGTCGTGCCCATGCAGTGCGAGTACTTCGCGCTGGAAGGCCTGACCGACCTGGTCAACACCATCAAGCAGATCCACGCCAACCTGAACCCCGACCTGGAGATCATCGGCCTGCTGCGCGTCATGTTCGACCCGCGCATCACGCTGCAGCAGCAGGTCAGCGACCAGCTGAAGACCCACTTCGGCAACAAGGTCTTCGACACCGTCATCCCGCGCAACGTGCGGCTGGCCGAGGCACCCAGCTACGGCCTGCCGGGCGTGGTGTTCGATCCCAGCTCCAAGGGCGCCGTGGCCTTCGTCGACTTCGCCAGGGAGATGGTGCGGCGGATCGAGACGATGCGGTGAGCGCCCCCGTACTGCGTGCCATGCAGGCGGGCGACGCCGACGCGGTCGCCCTCATCCACGCCGCCAGCTGGCGCAGTGCCTACCGCGGCGTGTTCACCGACCAGTACCTGGACCACGAGGCCGACGCCGAACGGCGCCAGGCCTGGCGGGCGCGTCTGCAACCCGACCCGAACGATGCCGGCTGGGGCCTGGTGGCCGAGGACGGCGCCGGCCGCTTGCTCGGCTTCGCCTACGTCATGCCGGCCCACGACCCGATGTGGGGCGACTACGTGGACAACCTGCATGTCTCGCCCGACCTGAAAGGCGGCGGCATCGGCCGGCGGCTGATGCAAGGCGTGGCCGAACAGCTGCGGCGCGACGGCTCCGCCCTGCCGCTGTTCCTGTGGGTGCTGGACGTGAACACGGCCGCGCGAGGCTTCTACGAACGCCTAGGCGCCGAGATCCGCGACCTGCAGCTCAGCGACCCGCTCGCCGGCCAGCAGCATCCCGTGTGGCGCTGCGTCTGGCGCCGCCCCGCCCTGCTGCTCGACCATGACTGACGCCGCCGCACTCCAGGCCCTCGCCCTGCGCGCCGAACTCGCTGGCCTGGACGCCAGCGCCCCGCCCCAACAGGCCGACATCGACGGCTGGCTGATCCGCCTGTCGCCCGGCAAGGCCAAGCGCTCGCGCTGCATCAATGCGCTCAGGCAAGGCACGCTGCCGCTGGACGACCTGCTGGCCCGCTGCAAACAGGCCTACGACGCCGCCGGCCTGCCGCTGGCCGTGCGCGTGACGCCTTGGAGCCAGCCCGCCGACCTCGACGCACGCCTGGCCGCCAAGGGCTGGGGCTGCTTCGACGCAGCCGACGTGATGGTGCTGGGCGCCCTCGCGCCCGACGCTGCGCCGGTCGCCATCCAGGCCCAGGATGCCGCCACCTACGCCGCCACCGTCGGCGCGCTGCGCGGCTCCTCGGCAACGGCCGTCGCCGCCCACGCGGAGCGCATTGCCAACGCCCCTGTCACCTACCAGGGCTTCGTGTTGAATGACGCGGCCGGCGCGCTGCTGGCCTGCGGCCAGATGGTCGTCGCGGGCGACCTGGTGGGCCTGTACGACATCGCCTCGGCCGCGCCGCGGCAGGGCCACGGCGAACGCCTGTGCCGGGCCCTGCTGGCCCTCGCCTACGCCCAGGGCGCGCGCCAGGCCTACCTTCAGGTGGGCAGCGACAACGAGGTTGCCCAGCGCCTGTACGCGCGCCTGGGCTTCCAGTTCGCCTACCGCTACCACTACCGCAGCCCCGAGCAGGAGCTGGTCTGAAGCTGCGCCGCCTGTCGACCGCTGACCTGGCCGCCTTCCAGGCCTACCGCGGCGACCCCGACGTGGGCCGCTGGCAGGGCTGGACGCCCAAAGCCGATGCCGAGGCGCTCGCCTTCCTGGACGAGATGGCCACGATCCCGCTGTTCCAGCCCGGCCAGTGGACGCAGCTCGCCATCGCCGACGACGCCACCGACCAGCTGCTGGGCGACCTCGGCATCCACATCGGCGCCGACGGCTGCGAGGCCGAGTTCGGCTTCACGCTGGCCCGCGCCGCACAGGGCCAGGGCCTAGCGACGGCGGCCATTCGCGCGGCCGTCACGCTCGTCTTCGAGCAGACCGCCGTGCGGCGCATCCACGCGCAGACCGATGCGCGCAACACCGCCTGCGTCCGGCTGCTGGAACGCCTGCCCGCACGGCTGCTGGCGCGCATCGCCACCGAGTTCCGCGGCGAGCCCTGCACCGAGCTGCGCTACGAGCTGGCGCAGCGCTGAGGCGCGTTGGCACAGGCGCGCCCGGCGTCACGGACGCAGGCTACCGGCGTGCCCACGCGCGTCGAGCCCGTGGCCAGCAAGCCCTGACCCCGTCGTACCGCCCTCGCCTCCCTTGTTCGAAGTCGGCAGCGCCAGCAGAAGCTGGCAGCATCCCTAACTGGCAGGGCCGGTGTGGCGCCGCCATAACACAACAACATAGCGCATGACACAAAGGTTCCATCCATGGGGCGCGGCCGTGCTGGCCCTCGTCGCCTCCACCGCCGTGATCGCCGCCGACGCGCCCTTGTCCGACCTCCCCGGCGGCGCTGACCATCCGCTGATCAAACGCTTCAACGGCTCCTGGCTCGCCGGCCAGCGCGTGACGGACTGGGACGCCACGGTGCTGCCCGGCGACGCGGAGATCGCCCAGGGTCGTCAGTTCGCTGCGCCGCTGACGCTGGAGGGCAAGATCACGCGGACCGTGTACATCGCGCCGGAGGGCAAGTCGGCGCTGGAGGTCTGGCGCAACTACGAGCAGGCGTTGACGGCTGCCGGTTTCAAGAAGCGCTTCGCCTGCGAGCGCAGCTGCTCGCAGCTCTACCGGGTCTGGCGCCAGCAGAGCGAGCCCACCAAGGGCCTGGCCTGGGCAAAGGGCAGGTTCGGCATCCGCGTAAGGCACGACCCGGCATCCGCACTTCAGCAGGACGACGGCCGCCTGATGGTGGGCACGCTGGGCCGACCGGGCCAGGAAGCCACGGTATTGCTCTACAGCTCGCTGGCCTACGACGCGGCCACCCAACGGGTGGCCACCTTTGTGCAGATCGTGGAGCCCAAGGCCATGGCCACCGGCCAGGTGACGGTGGACCCCGCCGCGCTGCAGGCCGGCCTGGCAGCAGATGGCCGCGTCACGCTGGCGGGCCTGTTCTTCGACACCGGCAAGACCGAACTCAAGCCCGAATCCAAGGCCCAGCTCGACGCGATGGCCGAGCTGCTGAAGGCCCAGCCGGCGCTGAAGGCCTGGATCGTCGGCCACACGGACAACGTGGGCAGCGTCGACGCCAACGAGAAGCTCAGCCTGGCCCGCGCCCAGGCCGTGGTGGCCGCGCTGACGGCTGCACCCTACGGGGTGGATGCGAAACGGCTGAACGCCCGTGGCCTGGCCTCGCTGGCGCCGCTGGCGGGCAATGGCGACGAGACCGGGCGGGCCCGGAACCGGCGCGTGGAATTGGTGGCGCAGTAGGGCAGCGCAGCGTCAACGCAGGCGCCCATCCAGCCAGTTCAACACACGCACATCCTGAAAGTAGTTGGTGTGGTGCGTCTCGGCGCTGACGCCCAGGTCCTCCCACTGCGGCGCCACCAGCACCGTCTTTCCCAACTGGTTCATGGATGGGCTGTCCACGACCAGGTCGTTGGGCTGGTCGAAGATCAGGTCGGCGCCGTAGTACATGGCCTGCCCTTTCAAGTTCGTCATGCGCTTGCACAGCTTCCACAGCGGCGCGTTGACTTCGCTGGGCATGAAGCTGCCGCCGATGGCGCGCACGTCCACGCCTGACGCAGCGCCCTGCAATGGCCACAGCTGGTCCAGCTCCAGGTTGTTGCCGACGCGGCCCTGCGCCAGCAGGCCCGGCACCAGCGCCACGGTCGCATCGGCCAGCGGCGTGTTGGCGCCCAGCTGCAGCACCTTGCCGAGCACGCAGGCCAGACCGGCCACGCCCAGCGTCAACGGCTCCAGGCCGGGCATGAGCCTGCCGGCCCGCTGCGCGGCCTCGCCCACCGCGTCGGCCACGCTGGCCAGCGTGTCCAGCGCCTGGCGGATCTTGTCGGGCGCGGCCAGCGAGGTGCCAGCCAGCGGCGAGCCGACGAACAGCGCCTGCCGGGCGCGCAGCGCGGGTGCCAGGCGCAGCAGCCAGCTGATGACCAGGCCGCCACGGCTGTGTCCGACGAAGTCCAGCTCCGCCGGGCAGTCGGCCAGCGCATCGCGCAGCGCCAGCGCGTTCAGCCACGGCGCGACGGACAGCGTCGGGTGGTCGAAGGCCAGCACGGCGGCGTAGTGCCCGCCGGCACGCGTCAGGCGGTCGAACAGCGTCTCGCCGTCAGCGCTGGCCTTGAACTCGGTCGCGTACATGTCGCTCTTGCTGAAGGTGCCGTGCACCAGCACCAGCACCCGCCCCTTCAGGCCGGCCAGCCAGCCGGCCGGCAGCGGTGCCCAGCCCTGGCCGTCCCAGCGGCGCAGGCCGTCGGTCGGCGGCGCGCCCTCTTTCAACGCAGGATTCAGCCACCGGTCC
>DASWWC010000251.1:0-3183 GCA_036401055.1 Roseateles sp. | reverse complement strand
CCACCCGCTGACGGCGCGCCTCGGCGCCGACGAGGGCCACCGCGGCTTGGAACGCGGTCACCACCGGCACGGGCTGCACGCGCAGCTCGTCGCGCCGCGCGAAGCCCTTGAGCTGGGCCACGATGGCGGCGATGCGCTGCGTGAGGTTGTCGATCGCCTCCAGGTTGCCCTCGGCGTCGGCCTGCATGCCGCGCTCCAGGAACACGCGGGCGTTGTCGTTCAGCGCCCGCAGCGCCGCCAGGGGCTGGTTGATCTCGTGCGTGATGCTGGCCGCCATCTGGCCCAGCACGGCCAGCTTGCCGGCCTGCACGAGCTCGTCCTGCGTCGCACGCAGCGTGCGTTCGGTGCGGCGCAGCTCGTCCACGCGCGCCTGCAGCTCCTGTGTGCGCTCGGCGATGCGCGCTTCCAGGCTGCCATAGGCGGCGCGCAGCTCGCCCTGCGCCGCCAGGCGCTCGCGCGCGCGGCGGCGGCGCAATTGCAGATAGGCCAGCAGCAGCAGCAGCGACACCCAGCCCAGCGCCGCGGCCCAGGCTCGGCCAGCGGCGATCTGCTCGGCACCGCGGATCTCGGTGAAGGACAACAGCGTCCAGCCGCGGCCCTCGACGGGCTGCTCGGTGACCAGCGCGCGCAGCCGCGCGGTGGCCGTGCCCACCCGCTCCACGCGCAGATCGTCTGACGCGCGCGTAGGCTCGCGCACCAGCGAGGCCAGCGGCAGGTCGCCATACTGCTGCGTCTCGTGCAGCTCTGCGCGTGCGGCGGCGGTGAGCGGGCGCAGCGTGCGGTACTTCCACTCGGGACGGCTGGCGAGGAAGACGACGCCGCGAGCGTCGGCCAGCATCAGGTCACCGGCGCTGCGCGCCCAGTTGGATTCCATCTCGTCCAGCGACACCTTCAGCACGACGACGCCCGCGGCCTGGTCGAGGCGGTGGGCGATGAAGTAGCCGGGGGTGCCGGTCGTCGATCCCCGGGCATAGAAATGCCCGCCCCCGCTCGCCATCGCGTCGCGGAAGTAAGGTCGGTAGGCGTAGTTCTGGCCCACAAAGGTCTGCGCGTCGCGCCAGTTGCTGGAGGCCAGGGTCTGGCCGTTGGCGTCGATGAGAAAGATGGCCGCCGCGGCGGCGTCGCGCGCCACGTCAACGAGCAGCGCATTGACCTCGGCCACCCGGGTGGGGGACGCCGGCTGGGCCAGCAGCCCGGCCAGCGCCGGGTGGCGGGCCAGCACCTGGGGCACGGCCTCGTACTTGTCGAGCGCGCCCGTCAGCTCGTGGGCAACGAAGCGCAGGTGGCGCTGGGCGTCGTCCTGGGTCTGCGCGAGCGCCAGGTCCAGCGACAGCCGCCAAGCGCCAAAGGCCACGGCGGCGCCGCCCAGCAGCACCCCCAGCAGCAGCGCGAGGCTGCGTCGCCAGCGGCGGCGGGCGGCGGTGGCGTCTTCAGTGTTGGGCGGCTTCGGCATCGATCCTCGAATGCCGGCGCGTGTCACGCATCAACAGGTAGACAAGCAGCGAGCAGGCGATCACCGCGGTAGCGTACCAATAGAAGCCGCTTTCCATGCCCTGCTGCTTGAACCACAGCGCGATGTACTCGGCGCTGCCACCGAACACCGACACCGCGATGGCGTACGGCACGCCCACGCCCGTGGCGCGGATGGAGGCCGGAAACAGCTCGGCCTTCACGACAGCATTGATGGACGTGTAGCCGCTGACGATGAGCCAGGCGCAGGCGATCAGGCCGAAGGCTTCCCACGGGCCTTGCGCGTGGCGAATGGCAGTCAGCAGCGGCACCGTGAACAGCGTCCCCAGGATGGCGAAGCCCAGCAGCAGCGGCTTGCGGCCGATGCGGTCCGACAGCGCGCCGTACAGCGGCTGCAGCAGCGCGGCAAACACCAGGCTGGCGGCGGAGACGGCCGTGGTCTGCCCGTCCGTCAGGCCCACCGACAGCTTCAGGAACTTCTGCATGTAGGTGGTGTAGACGTAGAAGGCCAGCGTGCCGCCCATGGTCAGGCCGATGACGATCAGGCATTCGCGCGGGTGTTGCATCAACAGCTTGAAGCCGCCCATGCGGTCCTTGCCGTGCTTGCTGCGCTGGGCCTCGAAGGCCTTGGTCTCGGGCAGGTCGGAACGCATGATCAGCGCCACGATGGCCAGTGCCGCGCCGATGAAGAACGGGATGCGCCAGCCCCAGGCCTTCAGCTGGGCGGTGTCGAGCACGAAGTTCTGCAGCACCAGCAACACGACCAGCGCCGTCAGCTGGCCGCCGATCAGCGTCACGTACTGGAAGCTGGAATAGAAGCCCCGGTGCTTCGAGGTGGCCATCTCGGACAGGTAGGTCGCGCTGGAGCCGTACTCGCCGCCCAGGCTCAGGCCCTGCAGCAGCCGCGCGATCAGCAGGATGACCGGCGCCCAGACGCCGACTGAGGCGTAGGTGGGCGAGCAGGCGATCAGCAGCGAGCCGCCGCACATCAGCATCACCGAGGTCATCAGCGCCAGGCGCCGGCCGTGGCGGTCCCCG
Source organism: Roseateles sp. (assembly GCA_036401055.1). GTDB lineage: Bacteria > Pseudomonadota > Gammaproteobacteria > Burkholderiales > Burkholderiaceae_C > Pelomonas. The sequence continues at coordinate 675 of DASWWC010000251.1, read as the reverse complement.
ATGTAGCCGAACAGCAGTCCGCCGATGGGGCGGATGAAGAAGCCCAGCGCGAAGATGGCCGCGGTGGACATGGACTGAGCCACCGGATCGCTGGACGGGAAGAAGGCCGACGAGAAGTACAGCGAGAAGGCCGCGTAACAGTAGAAGTCGTACCACTCGACGAGGTTGCCGATGGAGCCGATGAAGATGGCCTTGACGCGCTTGAGGTCGATGGGGTCAGGCGCTGCGGCGCTGCCGGGATGGATCGCAGACATGGTGTCTCCTGGGTTATGTGCCCCAGGATGAGCAGCTTGCGTGCCAAGTCCGTGCGCGCCCCTGCCCCAGGGTGGAGCGTCAGGCCCAGGCGCGAAATCGGCGGTTTTTCGCCACCGGAAGCGGCAAAGCGCCGCCAGCGGCGAAATATCGCCGCTCAGAACCGCAAGTCGACCCGGGCCATGTCGAAGCGAGCACCCTCGCCGTCGCGTCGCACGCTGACGACACGGAAGTTGCGGGCCGTGCCAACACGGTACTCATAGTCGCCGGCCTTGGGCTCGTGGCTGTCGCAGCTGAGCCTGTCGGAGTCCTTGGGAGGCTTCACGCGGGCGGCCGGGTCCCGGCAGTCCAGCACGTCGCCGTAGCGGGCCAGCTCCTTGGCGTAGAAGCTGGCCACGCGCTCGGTGGACGTGGCGGCGCGGA
>DASWWC010000250.1:0-2773 GCA_036401055.1 Roseateles sp. | reverse complement strand
GCTGCCCGGCAGCGGCGGCCGCGCGCCGGGCAGGTGCGGCGTGGACGGCCGCATCGCCAGCGCCAGCTCGTGCACCAGCAGCGTCACGGCGGCCGCGCCGCTGCCGAGGACGCGCCGCCGCGTCAGCTTGAATGGCCCGTTTGCGTTCTCCAACACGCCTGCCTCCCATCCTCTTGAATGGGGAGCGAGTGTGTCACCGCCTGGCGACGCCTGCGGCCCGGGAGTTCTGCGGGGTTACGCGGCCGGGCGGCTGCGATAGAAGGTCATGGGCTCGGCCTTCAGCTGCTTCAGCACGTTCCTGCGCATCGCGCCCACCACATGCATCTCGCAGGGCTTGCAGTCGAAGCGCAGCGTCAGCGTGTCCTCGCCGTGGGTCAGCGTCAACGGCTCGGCGCGCACCGTGCCCTGCACGCCGGTCACGCCCTTGGCCTGCTTGGGGCACAGGCTCAGGCTCCAACGCACGCAGTGCTTGGTGATCATCAGCGGCACCTCGCCCAGCTCCTCGTGGCTCTCGTAGGCGGCACCGACGACCTTGACGCCGTGGCGGGCATAGAACGCCGCGGCGCGCGTGTTGTAGACGTTGGCGAGGTAGGTCAGCGTGTCGTCGGGGTAGGGCGCGGGCGGCTCCACCGGCGTGGCGCGCGGCAGGCGCTCGAAGGCCGCCTCGCGCGCCGCCTCCAGCGCCGCGATGCCGTCGCGGCGCAGCGCGTTGAGCTTGCTGGCGGGCAGGAACAGCGGCTCGCCGCGCATGGCCAGGCGCACGCGGCGGGCCGTGAAGATCGTGTCGCCCAGCCGGGCCAATCCGTCCTTGAGTTGCGCATCGGACTGCTTGCCGTCACGCGCCGGCTCGTGCGCGGCGGGCAGGCGCACCGACGCCTTCGCGCCGGTCTCGTCCTTCAGCGTCAGCTCGAAGCCGTCGTTCACCTGCGCCAGCGTCAGGTCCACCGCGATGCGGCGCTCGGCGCTGGGCTTGGCCAGCATGCGCTCCCAGGCCATGTCGCGGTTGCGGCTGAGCGCCGTGCCGGGGAACAGGTCCTTCAGGTCGCCCAGGGCCTGGCCTTTCGACAGATTCGGCGCGATGCGCCAGCGTGTCCCGCCCAAGGCCGTGGCCACGTTGACCGGCACGCCCTGCAACTCGCCCTGGCGGTCCCACCAGGTCAGCGCGTCGCCGTTGTTGACCACGCGGGTCGCGTCGCCGGTGTCGAGGTCGAAGTCCTCGGGGCCCACGCGCACGACCTCGCCCAGCGGCAGGCCGGCATGCTTGGGTGTGTCGAAGGCGCCGATGTCGATCTTGCGGCCGTTGACGAAGTAGTCGGTGCCGCCGCGGTTGAAGGCCTGCTCGGGCTCGGGCGTGAACGTGAACGTACAGCGGCCGTGGCCCGTAGAACCCAGCTCGGGCCGGCGTTCCATCAGCGCGTCCAGCAGCGTGCGGTAGTGGGCCGTCACGTTCTTGACGGTGGCCATGTCCTTGTAGCGGCCCTCGATCTTGAAGCTGCGGATGCCCGCATCGACCAGCGCTTCCAGGTTGGCGCTCTGGTCGTTGTCCTTCAGGCTCAGCACATGCTTGTCGTGCGCGATGACGCGGCCTTCCCGGTCGGTCACCGTGTACGGCAGGCGGCACTCCTGGCTGCAGCTGCCGCGGTTGGCGCTGCGGCCCGTGTGGGCATGGCTGATGAAGCACTGGCCGCTGTAGGCCACGCACAGCGCGCCATGCACGAAGAACTCCAGCGTCGCGTGCTGCACCTGCTCGCGGATGGCGGCGATCTGCCTCAGGTCCAGCTCGCGCGCCAGCACCATCTGCGAGAAGCCCACGTCCTGCAGGAAGCGCGCCTTCTCGGGCGTGCGGATGTCGGTCTGCGTGCTGGCGTGCAGCTGGATGGGCGGCAGGTCCAGCTCCAGCAGGCCCATGTCCTGCACGATGAGCGCGTCCACGCCGGCATCAAACAGCTGCCAGGCCTGCTGGCGCGCGCCCTCCAGCTCGTCGTCGCGCAGGATGGTGTTCATCGTGACGAAGATGCGCGCGTTGAAGCGGTGCGCGTGCTTCGCGAGGCGGGCGATGTCCTCGATGCGATTGGGCGCCTTGTCGCGCGCGCCGAAACCGGGGCCGCCGATGTAGACGGCGTCGGCGCCATGGTTGACGGCCTCGATGCCGATGTCGGCGTCGCGGGCCGGAGCGAGAAGTTCTACACGGAATCTTGAACTGGCAGGCATGCCGGATTCTAGGAAGCCGGCCACGGCGCGCTGCGTTTGCGCCAGCGCAAATCCCTGCGCCCCCCGCTGGCTAACCTGATGGCTTCACCGAGGAGCCCCTGTGATGAGACGCTGGATCGAACGACAGAGCGTGAGCGCCAAGCTGGGCGTCGTGGCGCTGCTGTGCACGCTGACGACGTGGATCCCCACCGCGCTGTTCATGGACCGCGCCTGGCACACCAGCGCGCAGCTGGCCGGCGAAGCCGAGGCGCTGCCGGCGGCCACGCTGGGGCTGAAGATCGCGCGCCTGACGGCCCAGCACCGCGGCCAGGCCCAGGCCGCGCTCGACGGCGACGCCGCCGCCGAGACGCGCCGCGCGGCCATCTGGCAGGAGCTGCAGGCGCTGCGCCAGCCCAGCCTGGCGGCCACGGGCGCCATCGGCGCGGCCGGGCTGAGCCGCTCGCTGGACGACTTCTGGCAGGCCCAGGCCCGCCTGGCGGACGAGATCGCGGCGCGCCGTGTCGACGCCGCCGACAGCTTCCGCCGCCACAGCGAGCTGGTGGACGGGCGCCTGAACTGGCTC
>DASWWC010000249.1:0-8254 GCA_036401055.1 Roseateles sp. | reverse complement strand
CGCTGGCGCTGAACACCGCCGCGCGCCGCCTCGTCGCGCCCGGCCGCGCCGTCGAATCGTCGGCCCTGCTCGCGCTGCTGGACGCCGAGCCGGGCCGGCGCGTCGTCACGCTGCCGACCGAACACGGCCAGGAGCGCGCGGTGCTGGCCGTGTCGGCCCTGACCGTGCAGGGCCAGGCCTGGCGGCTGGCCGCGCTGGCGCCCATCGAGTCGGAGCTGGAGACCGAGACGCTGGCGGCCTGGCGCCAGCTGGTGCAGGTGCTGACGCACGAGATCATGAACTCGCTGACGCCCATCGCGTCGCTGGCCGGCAGCGCGCCGGCGCTGCTGGAGGCCGGCGAGCACGCCGAGCTGCGGGACGCGCTGGCCACGCTGGCGCGGCGCGCGGCGCACCTGCAGGGTTTCGTGGAGCGCTACCGCAGCGTCAGCCAGCCACCCGCGCCGACGCTGGCCGACGTGGCGCTGGCGCCGCTGCTGCAGGCGGTGCGGCGTCTCGTCGAGCCGGCCTGGGAGGCCGCGGGCGGCCAGGTGCTGGTGAAGATCGAGCCCGAGACGCTGGCGCTGCGCACCGACGCCGCCCAGCTGGAGCAGGTGCTCATCAACCTGGCGCAGAACGCGCTGCAGGCCTGCGCGGGCCGGGCCGCGCCGCGGCTGGAGATCGAGGCCCGCCTGAGCCGCGGCGCGCGGCTGCGGCTGACCGTGGCCGACAACGGCCCGGGCGTCGCGCCGGGGCTGGAGTCGCGCATCTTCACGCCCTTCTTCACGACCCGCGAGGGCGGCAGCGGCGTGGGCCTGGCGGTCGTGCGCCAGCTGGTGCACGGCCTGGGCGGCACCGTGCGCCACGCCAAGCGCGCCGGCGGCGGGGCCTGTTTCGTGTTGACGTTCTGAGACCGTCGCCGCCGTAAAGCCCTGGTTTCCGTGACGGATGCCGGCTTTTCCTCGATGGTGCCCACCTTGGGCGGGTGTTAGGCTGCCCGGCCTAGACGCAGGGGATGGAGCGATGTTTCACGAGTTGCAGGAGTTGCTGGGCGCCTACCTGATGCCGGTATTGATCGCGATACCGCTGGCCATCATCGTGCTCATCGCCGCCTTCAAGCGTGACGACTACCGGCCGCCGCGCGACTACGCGCCGCCGCAGCGCCCGCCCATGCCGCCCCGAGCGGCCCAGCCTCCGGTGGTGCTGCCGCCGCTGCCGGGCGCCGGCAACGGCGACCCGTCCATGGCCAGCGCCTTCGTCACGGCGCCATCGCCGATGCGGGCGCCGCCCGCCCCCGCTCCGCAGGAGCCCGAGGGCCCGGCCAGCATCCTCGTCGCCGACGACTCGGCCGTCGTGCGTACCAAGCTCAAGCGGCTGCTGGAAGGCGCCGGCTTCACGGTCGTGCAGGTCAACGACGGCAACGAGGCCCTGGCCGAGCTGGAGGCCAAGCCCGAGATCGCCGTGCTGATCACGGACCTGGAGATGCCCAACAAGGACGGCTTCGAGCTGATTGCCGACGTGCACGGCAGCCTCAACACCGAGGACCTGCCGGTCATCGCCATCACCGGCCACGACGAGCTGCATGGCCGCGTGGGCCAGATCGAGGGCGTCTACGGCATCTTCAAGAAGCCCTGGAACGACCGCGAGCTGCTCAAGCGCGTGGAGTCGCTGGTGCACCTGCGCGCCGCGGCGTCCAAGCGCGGCCGCCGCGTGACGGACCGGGTGCCGCCCGTCGCCTGAGGCTCAGGCCGGCTTGAAGCTCCACTTCAGCTTGATGTCGGCCTGACCGCCGCCGGCCGGCAGACGGGCCTGGTCCTGGCCCTGGTCGCTGAGCCGGACGAGACGCTGCTGCAGCCAGTCCTGCGCCTCCATCCAGCGCAGGCTCATGCGGCCCTCGTCGCGCTGCGGGCGACGGCCGGTTTCCTCGCGGGTGCGCACACCCTGCACCTCTTGCGCCACCGTGCCCAGCGCGGTCCAGACGCGGCCGTTGCGGGTGTCCAGCACGACCTGCAGCGTCGGGCAGAAGACGTCGTCGCGGCGGGTCTCGCTGCCCTTGGCCGTCTCGGTGTAGCGGACCACGCCCTGCACGTCGTCGAAGCTGCCTTCCACTCGCTCGTCCAGCGCGGCCGTCAGCGTCAGCCCGCAGGCGGCGGCGCCGGTGAACATCAGGTAGGGCGTGGCGGGGCCCTGGTCTTCCGGCGCATCGACGCCGCCGCCGGCCTGGCGGCGGGCGCTGGCCTGGCAGGCCTCGCGGGCCTTGCCGGCGGGCTGACGTTCGCAGGCGGCCGCGGCCTGGCCATAGGCCTGAAGACGGCCCTGCGTGGATGCCGGCATCGCGGCCACGGTCAGTGCCGACGCCTCGCGCATCAGGCAGGCGCTGTCCTGGCCGCAGCGCGCCTGCAGCGCCTGGGCCTTGGCCTGCATCGACGCGATGTCGGGCATGGGCGCCGTCGGCACGGCGGCGGCCCGGCGCTGGGCCGACTGTGCGGCCTCGAGCTGGCGGCGGTGGTCGTCCGGGTCGAGCGGGTTGTAGGGGATGGGCACGCCGTCGCTTTGCATCAGCGCGCTGAGCTGCCAGCGCTGGGCGAGCTTCTGCTCGCCGCGGTCGGCACCCGCTTGCACGGCGCCCTGGCGCTGCAGCTCGACATCCAGCACCAGGCGACGCTGCTGGGTCTGCGCCGTGGCGCCATCGGCAAGCAGGCCAGCGCCCGCCAGGGCGAGCAGGGCGGTCAGCCGTGTGGAGGTGGTACGCAAAGGGGTCATGGTGTCCCGGGCATGGATGAGATGGCCGGCATGGTCGGTCGGCCGGCAGGGCGGCGCATCGCCCGCGGAGAGCCATGCGCGCGGGTCGGGCCATGGCTCTTCATGGGCGATGTGTGACAGGCCGCCGCCAAACACACTGCGCCCCGTTTCCAACCCTCCCTGACCGACATGAGAACCGTCCTGACCGCCCTGCTGCTGGCCTCCACCTCGCTGACCGCGCTCGCCGCCGGCCAGCCCTCCGGCGCCTCCGCCGTCTATGCCTCGGCCGGCGGGCAGACCGTGGGCGGCGTCGGTCAGGCGGCCGCCACCAACAGCTTCGCCAACGTGAATGTGAAAGGGGAGGCCAGCGCGGCGCTGGCCGGGGGCTCTCTGCACGCCTACGCCTGGTCCAGCAACAACCCGACGCTTCGACCCGGCTGCCGGCCGGACATGCTGTCGTGCAACTGGGGCACCAGCGCGGAGGCCTGGTTCTACGACACGATCACCATCGTGGGCAACGAGGACATCGACGGCATGGCGGTGCCCTGGCACTGGTCGGTCCACGGCACCACGACGCGCGGCAAATGGTGGAGCGGCTCCGCGGCCTACAGCTACTTCTACGTCGGCATCAACCCCGAAGGCTGGCGCACGGCCACCTACCTCAATGCCAAGAACGAATCGCGCGAGATCAGCAGCACCTTCCTGCTCCCCGGCGAAGGCGAGACCTTGAAGCTCTACATCTACGGCTCGCTGCTGGCCTTCGCCGAAGGCGGCGCGGTGGCCGACTATTCGCACACCGCGCGCTTCGGCTGGGACCTTCCCGACGGGGTCAGCTACACCTCGGCATCGGGCCAGTTCATGGCGGCCGCGGTGCCGGAGCCCTCCAGCTATGCGCTGATGCTGGGCGGGCTGGCCGTGCTGCCGTGGGCGCGCAAGCGCCTGGCCACGCGGATCAGCGCAGCGCGCGCGGGCTGACGACCGCCGCCGCGGCCGCCAGCGCGCAGGCCATCACCAGCACCGGCAGCACCTGGCGCGTGGCCGGGTCGAACAGCAGGCCGGCCAGGCCCAGCGCGGCGCTGCTGACCAGCGCGTCGCTCAGCTGCAGCGACGACGTGTTGGCGCCCTGCTGCTCCGGCGGGGACAGCTTCAGCAGCAGCACCGACAGCATGGGAAAGGACAGGCCGATGCCCAGGCCCACGCCCACCCAGCCGGCCAGCGCCAGCCAGGACGGCAGCGCCGGCATGACGATGGGCGTCACGACGACGGCCAGGCCGCAGGCCGCCAGCGCGAAACCGGACGGCAGCAGCCGGCGCCGCGCCGCGTCGCCCTGCACGCGGGCCTGAATGGCGCTGCCGATGCTCCAGGTCACCGCGCCGGCACTCAGCGCGATGCCGGCCTGCGTGAGGCTCCAGCCGAACTGGCCGGTCAGCAGCAGCGGCAGGAAGGCTTCCGAGCTGGCGAACGCGGCCGCGATGAAGCCGCGCAGCAGGATGACCGTGGGCAGGCCGCGCGCGGCCGTCAGCGTGCCGGCGGGCAGCAGCCGGCGGGCGGCGATCCCGGCCAGCACGGCACCGGCCGCGAACAGCAGGCCTGCGCCGATGCCTTCGCGCTGGCTCGCGCCATGCAGCATCAGCGCGCCGCTGCTGGCCAGCACCGCCCAGCGCAAGGCCCCCCAACGCAAGGCCTCGCCGGTGCCGGCGCTGGCGCGCCGCAGCGACGGCAGCATCAGCGCCGCGGCCACCGGTACCGCCGCCGCGACGGCCAGGAACACCCAGCGCCAGCCCCACCAGTGCACCAGGCCGGACGCCAGCGCCGGCCCCAACAGCCCCGGTACGACCCAGGCGCCGGCAAACATGGCGAACATCTTGGGATGCAGCGGCGCCGGCACCACCTGGCCCACGCCCACGTACAGCGCCACGCCCAGCACGCCGGACCCCAGGCCTTGCAGCGCGCGGCCCAGCACCAGCATCTCCATGCCGGTTGCAAGACCGGCCAGCAGCAGTCCCACCAGGAAGGCCGCCAGCCCCAGCAGCGACGCGCGGTAGGGGCCACGCTTGTCGCACAGCTGGCCCGCCACCGTCATGCCGATGACCGACGTGGCCAGCGTCGCGCCGAACGCCAGCGCGTACAGCGGCAGGCCATTCAGCGCCTCGGCGACCGCCGGCATCGCCGTGGCGACGGCGATGGCCTCGAAAGCCAGCATGGAAATGAGGGCCACCGCACCCACGCAGGCGGCGCTGCGGCCGGGGGCAAAGAGCTTGTCGGAGTCGGGGGCAGGGGCGGTGGTCACGGGGTCGGCGAGATTCATGGCTTGAAGCGTAAAAGTTCAAGCGGGCTTCAAGTCAAGCAGGGTTTGGAACCCCAAGGGACAATCGGGGCATGTCAGTTTCGGTCCTCCACTGCGCGTCCGCCGGCTTCGAGTCGGCCTGCCGCATTCCTGCCCTCCCCGCCTCGCACCGCAGCCATGGGCTGCACGGCCACAGCTATTTCGCCACGGTCCGCACGGCGCTGCCGGCCGGCTGGGCGGCTTTCCCCGGCGGCGAGGTGGAGGCGCTGCGCGCGCGCATGACGGATACCGTCGCGCCGCTGGACCACGCGCTGCTGAACGACCACCTGGCCGAGCCTACCGACGAAAACCTGGCGCGCTGGGTGCGCTCGCGCCTGAACGTGCCCGGCATCGTGCAGGTCGGCGTGCAGAGCACTCAGCACAGCGGCGTGGACCTGGACGGCGCGGGCCACGCCCACGTGTGGCGGCGCTACCGCTTCCAGGCCGCGCACCAGCTGCCCAACGTGGCGGCCGGCCACCAATGCGGGCGCATGCACGGCCATGGCTTCGAGGTCATCCTGCATGCCAACGCCGACCTGGGCGAGCGCGACCTGTCCATCGACTACGACCATCTCGACGAGGTCTGGGCGCCGCTGCACTTCCAGCTGAACTACCGCTGCCTGAACGACATCGACGGGCTGGAGAACCCCACCAGCGAGAACATCTCGGCCTGGCTGTGGCTGCGGCTCAAGCCGCAGCTCCCCGAGCTGAGCTGGGTCACCGTCTACGAGACCGGCTCCAGCGGCGCCAACTTCAACGGCCAGAGCTACCGCATCTGGAAGGAGATGACGCTGGACAGCGCCGTTCGCATGCGCCATGCGCCGGACGGCCACCCGCTGGCCGGCATCCATGGCCACACCTTCACATTGAGGTTGCACCTGGCCGCGCCGCTGGACCAGGTGATGGGCTGGACGGTGGACTTCGGCGACGTGAAGGCGCTGTTCAACCCCATCTTCAAGCGGCTGGACCACCACCCGCTGTTCGAGATCGCCAACTTGCCCGATGGCGACGCGGCCTCCATCGCGGCCTGGGTGCTGCGCGAGGGCGGCTCGGTGCTGCCGCAGATCGACCGCGTGGACTTGTACGAGACGCGCGGCTCGGGCGCCATCGTGAGCCGCGCGGACTCCGAAGAATTGATCCCCGTATGACTTATTCAGTCAAAGAGCTGTTCTACACGCTGCAAGGCGAAGGCGCCCAGGCCGGCCGCGCCGCCGTGTTCTGCCGCTTTGCCGGCTGCAACCTGTGGACGGGCCGCGAGCAGGACCGTGCGACGGCGGTCTGCACCTTCTGCGACACGGACTTCGTCGGCACCGACGGCGAGGGCGGCGGCAAGTTCGCAACGGCCGATGCGCTGGCGGATGCGATTGCCAAGGCGTGGCCACGCGCTGCCGAAGGCGGCGCTTCCGGTGACCGTGGCCGCCCCTACGTGGTCTGCACCGGCGGCGAGCCGCTGCTGCAGCTGGACACGCCGTTGATCGATGCGCTGCACGCTCGCGGTTTCGAGATCGCCGTAGAGACCAACGGCACGCAGCCCGCGCCGCCGGGGCTGGACTGGATCTGCGTCAGCCCCAAGGCCGATGCGCCGCTGGTGCTGACCTCGGGCCACGAGCTGAAGCTGGTCTACCCGCAGCCGCTGGCGCAACCTGAGCGATTCGCCGGGTTGGATTTCCAGAACTTCTTCCTGCAGCCGATGGACTCGGTGCTGCAGCGCGAGCACACCAAGGCGGCAGTGGCCTACTGCATGCAGCACCCGCAGTGGCGGCTGTCGGTGCAGATGCACAAGGTGGTGGGGATTGCCTAGCGTTGGCGATCAGCCGGCGGCGTAGCCGTGCGCTGCGGCATAGGGTTATGCCTCACTGCTTGTCGCCCTGATGTTGCCGACGTTTGATGTCTTCCTTCATTTTCTCGTTGAGCGCAAGGTACTCACGAAAGAGCTTTGCAAACGGCGGCTCAGCACCAGCAAAGTAGCCAATCTGACCAATGAATAGCGAGTCGCCACGTTGCTCCGGCTTGCGAGCAATCCAGGCTGGATGCGCCGGATGACCTGGTTTCGTGAAGCCGTAGATCGTGGTGGTTGCTTTGTCGGTGTAGACCAAAAGCTTCTGATCCTCAATGTCTTGGACAGTGGCGCCGTGCTTCACGCGTACCTCATCAAAATAGGCCTGCCATTGATCCTCGGTAATGTGCGCGCGAGGGTACGGCTTGAACTCTTGCGCGCATGCGCCAGTGCCTAAGAAGGAAGCTGTGAGTGCGACGGAGTAGAGCGGTGATTTCATGGAAGTAACGGTTTGCTAACAGCCAGGTTACGGTGCACCGAGTAGACCGCGTTGGACGCGATGCATAACGTGATCTCCCTGCTGCATAAAACCATAGCCGTTGCTGCAGTTGTTTGCTGCACAACGACCATGCCCATCACTGCTCCTCGCTGACCTCGTGGCCCAGCTTGAACAACGACAAAGGGCTGGTCGCCCAGCCCTTTGCACACCGAACCGGCTGGCGCCGGTGCCGTTCAACGCAGCCGGCGACGGCGCGCGATGAAGGCCACGAGGCCCATGCCGCCCAGCATCAGCGCGAGGGCGCTCGGCTCCGGCACGGGGGCGGCGGTGCCGCTGAAGCTCACTTCGCCGACCGAATACAGGCCGTCGCCAAAGACGGCCTGCACGCGGACGTACTGGTAGGCCTTCGCGGTCTCGGCAAAGCTGACGCTCATCGTGACCTGGCCGCTGTTCACGACCTGCTGGTCGGTGTAGCCGAACACGGTGAACAACTGCTCGTTGAAGTTCACGCCATCGGTGGATGCATAGAAGCGGTAGAGGTCGTTCCAGTCCAGCGTGACCGTTGCCGAGGTCAGGCGGTAGGCCTTGTCCAGCTTGAACGTGATGGCGTCCGCCGGGTTCACCGCGACGCCGTTCCACCACGCGGAGTTGGTCTGCCAGTCGGTGAAGTTCGCGGGCGTGACGCCATCGGCCGCCGCGGCAGGGTTGTTCACGTTGGCGGTGCTGCTGTCCACCGTGACACCCGCGGTCACGGCCTGGGCCAGGGCAGCCACGCTGAGCAGGCCGACGGCAATGTCTGCACGTTGTAGCCCGGGCCCACGCCCTTGAGCACCACCGCCTGCGGCTCCGTGCTCACGTAGCGCTGCTTGTCGGCGTCCACCTGCGCCAGTTCGGCTTGCTGCTGCTGCAGTTGCGCCAATGCTTGGCGCAGCGC
>DASWWC010000248.1:0-13010 GCA_036401055.1 Roseateles sp. | reverse complement strand
CCGCGCGGCTCAGCGCCGGCGGCTGCCACCGCCGCCCAGGATGCTGCCCAGCACGCCGCGGATGATCTCGCGGCCCACGGCCGAGCCCATGCTGCGCACGGCCGACTGCGCGGCTTTTTCGGCAAGGCCCGGGTGGCGCCCGCCGCGCGGACCGGTGGTTCCGAACAACACGTCCTTCAGGCTGTCCATCAGGCCGCCGCCGGCTTCGGCAGGCGCGGGCGCCGGCTGCGCCGTGCCGCCGCCCTTGAAGACGCTGCCCGCTTCGGCCGCCATGCCACTGCCCTGCGGCGCGGCGGCGGCCGGCTTGCCGACCAGCTTCTCGTAGGCCGACTCGCGGTCCAGCTGCTTCTCGTAGACGCCGGCCACCAGCGAGTTGGCGATGAGTTGCTGGCGCTGGGCCGGCGAGATGGGGCCGATCTGGCTGCCCGGCGGCAGCACGAACACGCGCTCGGTGATGCTGGGCCGGCCCTTTTCGTCCAGCAGGCTGACCAGCGCCTCGCCGACGCCCAGCTCGGTGATCGCAGCGGCGATATCCAGGCCCGGCTTGGCGCGCATGGTGTCGGCCGCGCTCTTGACGGCCTTCTGGTCGCGTGGCGTGAAGGCGCGCAGCGCATGCTGCACGCGGTTGCCCAGTTGGCCCAGCACGGTGTCGGGGATGTCCAGCGGGTTCTGCGTCACGAAGTACACGCCCACGCCCTTGGAGCGCACCAGGCGCACGACCAGCTCGATGCGCTCGACCAGCGCGTCAGGCGCGTCCTTGAACAGCAGGTGGGCCTCGTCGAAGAAGAACACCAGCTTCGGTCTCTCCAGGTCGCCCACTTCCGGCAGCGTCTCGAACAGCTCGGAGAGCATCCACAGCAGGAACGTTGCGTACAGGCGCGGCGCGTTCATCAGCTTGTCGGCTGCCAGGATGTTGATGACGCCGAGGCCCTGGTCCGTCTGCATGAAGTCGGCGATGTTGAGCATGGGCTCGCCGAAGAACTTGTCGCCGCCCTGGGCCTCGATCTGCAGCAGGCCGCGCTGGATGGCGCCCACGCTGGCGGCGGACACATTGCCGTACTGCGTCGTGAACTGGCTCGCGTTGTCGCCCACGTGCTGCAGCATGGCGCGCAGGTCCTTTAGGTCCAGCAGCAGCAGGCCGTGGTCGTCGGCGATCTTGAACACCATCTGCAGCACGCCGGCCTGGGTCTCGTTCAGCGCCAGCATGCGAGCCAGCAGCAGCGGGCCCATGTCCGACACGGTGGCGCGCACCGGGTGGCCCTGCTCGCCGAACACGTCCCACAGCGTGGTGGGGCAGGCCAGCTTCTCGGGAGGTTCGATGCCGCGATCCTTCAGCACCGCCAGCAGCTTCTCACTGGGGTTGCCGGCCTGACTGATGCCGGTCAGGTCGCCCTTCACGTCGGCCATGAAGACGGGCACGCCGATCTTGGAAAAACTCTCGGCCAGCTTCTGCAGGCTGATGGTCTTGCCGGTGCCGGTGGCGCCAGTGATCAGGCCGTGGCGATTGGCCAGCGCCGGCAGCAGCAGGCACTCGGTCTCGGCATGGCGGGCCAGCAGGATGGGGTCGGTCATGGGCGGGTCCTCTAAAATCACGTTTCTGCCAACGATAAATCAGGCCGCTGCGCTGTCAGCCGCCGGGAGCCACACCTTATGGCCGGACATTCCAAATGGGCCAACATCCAACACCGCAAAGGCCGCCAGGACGAGAAGCGCGGCAAGATCTGGACGCGCATCATCCGTGAAATCACGGTCGCGGCCCGCCAGGGTGGGCCCGACATCAAGGACAACCCGCGCCTGCGGCTGGCCGTGGCGCAGGCCAAGGCGGCCAACATGCCGGCCGACCGCATCAAGTACAACATCGACAAGGCCAGCGGCAACATCGATGGTCTGACCTACGAGGAAATCCGCTACGAGGGCTACGGCATCGGTGGCGCGGCCATCATGATCGACACGATGACGGACAACCGCGTCCGCACTGTGGCCGAGGTGCGCCACGCCTTCAGCAAGTACGGCGGCAACATGGGCACGGATGGCTCCGTGGCCTTCCAGTTCAAGCATGTCGGCCAGCTGCTGTTCGCGCCCGGCACGTCGGAAGACAAGCTCATGGAAGTGGCGCTGGAAGCCGGTGCCGAGGACGTCATCACGGGTGACGACGGCGCCATCGAGGTGCTGACCTCGCCGGCCGACTATGAAGCCGTCAAGGCCGCGCTGGAAGCCGCCGGCCTGGTGCCGGAGCTGTCGGAAGTGACGATGCGCCCCGAGAACACCATTCCCCTGACCGGTGACGACGCCGAGCGCATGCAGAAGCTGCTGGACGTCATCGAGGACCTGGACGACACGCAGGCCGTCTATCACAACGCCGAACTGGGCTGAACGATGAAAGTTCTTGTTATCGGCAATGGCGGCCGTGAGCACGCGCTGGGCTGGAAGCTGCTGCAGGGCGAGCGCGTCAGCCAGGTCTTCGTGGCGCCCGGCAACGGCGGCACGGCGCGCGACGAGCGGCTGCAGAATGTTCCGATCGCGCTGACCGACGTGAAGGCACTGGCCGACTTCGCCGTCGAGCAGAAGATCACGCTGACCGTCGTGGGCCCCGAGGCCGCGCTGGCGGCCGGCGTCGTGGACGAGTTCCGCGCCCGCGGCCTGCGCATCTTCGGCCCGACCAAGGCGGCGGCGCAGCTGGAGTCGTCCAAGGCCTTTGCCAAGGACTTCATGAAGCGCCACGGCATCCCGACGGCGGCCTACGAGACCTTCTCCGACCCGGTCGCCGCCCACGCCTACGTGGACGGCCGCGGCGCTCCCATCGTCATCAAGGCCGACGGCCTGGCGGCGGGCAAGGGCGTCGTCGTCGCGATGACGCTGGCAGAGGCCCACGAGGCGATCAGCTGGATCCTGGAAGACAACAAGCTGGGCGTCGTGCACAACGCAGGCGGCGCGCGCGTCGTCATCGAGGACTTCCTCGCCGGCGAGGAGGCCAGCTTCATCGTCGTGTGCGACGGCAAGCATGTCGTGTCGCTGGCCACCAGCCAGGACCACAAGCGCCTGCTGGACGGCGACGAAGGCCCCAACACCGGCGGCATGGGCGCCTACTCGCCCGCGCCGGTCGTCACGCCCAACGTGCATGCCAAGGTCATGCACGAGATCATCCAGCCGACCATCGCCGGCATGGCCAAGGACGGCCATCCGTTCACCGGTTTCCTGTACGCGGGGCTGATGATCGACGAGCACGGCCAGCCGCGCACCGTCGAGTTCAACACCCGCATGGGCGACCCCGAGACCCAGCCCATCATGATGCGGCTCAAGAGCGATCTGTTCGAGCTGCTGATGCACGCGACCGACGGCACGCTGGACCAGGTCGAACTGCAGTGGGACCGCCGCGTGGCGCTGGGCGTCGTGCTGGCCGCCGAGGGCTATCCGCTGAACCCGCGCAAGGGCGATGCCATCACCGACCTGCCCGCCGACGAGGACGAGGCCATGGTCTTCCACGCCGGCACGGCCGAGGTGGACGGCAAGCTGGTGACCAGCGGCGGCCGGGTGCTGTGCGTGACGGCGCTGGGTGAATCCGCCCGCACGGCGGCGCAGCGCGCCTACGAGGTGGCGGCGGGCATCCAGTTTGCGGGCCGGCAGTACCGCTCGGACATCGGCCACCGGGCCATCAAGCGTTGACCGCAGCTCCCGCCGTCCTGAACGGGCCGTTGCATCCCCACGGCCGCCCCAGTGGTTTGGCCCGCGGGCTGCTGCGCCTGTTCGGCTGGACGGTGGACGCGCCGGGTCTGCCGGCGGAGCAGGGCGTCATCCTGGTGTACCCGCACACGTCCAACTGGGATTTCGTCGTGGGTGTGCTGGCCAAATGGGCGCTGGGCCTGCAGCTGCGCTTCTGGGGCAAGGACAGCCTGTTCAAGGTGCCGCTGCTGGGCCGCTGGGCGCGTTGGATCGGTGGCGTGGCGGTGGACCGCAACAGCCACCATGGCATCGTGGGCGACACCGTGGCGCAGATGCGTGCGGCGGCCGCGCGCGGCGAGCGCTTCTGGCTGGCCGTGGCACCCGAGGGCACGCGTTCGCTGGCCAGCGGATGGCGCACGGGCGCCTACCAGGTGGCCGTGCAGGCCGGCGTGCCGGTGGGGCTGTGCTACTTCGACTTTCAACGGCGCGTCGTTTCGCTGACCCGCTTCGTTCAATTGACGGGTAACGTCGAGGCCGATTTCAAGGCCTTTGCCGACTACCTGGGCCATCGTGTCGGCTGCAAGCCGGCCTTGGCCAGCCCGATTCGACCCCGCTCATGAACAGCCAAGCCGTCCGCGACTATCTGCTGGATCTGCAGCAACGCATCGTCAGCGCACTGGAGGGCGTTGATGGCAACGCCTTCGTCAGCGACGGCTGGAGCCGCGAGCCCGGCGGCAGGCTGGAAGGGGACGGGCTGTCGCGCCTCATCGAGGGCGGCGCCGTCTTCGAGCGCGGCGGCGTCAACTTCTCGCATGTGAAGGGCCGCGTGTTGCCGCCGTCGGCAACGCAGCACCGGCCTGAGCTGGCCGGTGCGCCCTTCGAGGCCATGGGCGTGTCGCTGGTCATCCACCCGCACAACCCCTTCGTGCCGACCGTGCACATGAATGTGCGCATGTTCGCCGCGCTGCCGGCCGGCGCGCCTGCGGTGACCTGGTTCGGCGGCGGCATGGACCTGACGCCCTACTACGGCTACGAGCGCGATGCCCAGCACTTCCACCGCACCTGCCGCGATGCGCTGGCGCCGCACGGCGCGGCGCTGCATCCGAAGTTCAAGACCTGGTGCGACGACTACTTCTTCCTGAAGCACCGCAACGAGCCGCGCGGCGTCGGCGGCATCTTCTTCGACGACTTCGCCGAAGGTGGCTTCGACGCCGGCTTCGCGCTGATCCGCTCCGTCGGCGACGCCTTCCTGGACGCCTACCTGCCCATCGTGCAGCGCCGCCAGGGCTATGCCTACGGCGAGCGCGAGCGTGACTTCCAGGCCTATCGCCGTGGCCGCTATGTCGAGTTCAACCTCGTGTGGGACCGCGGCACGCTGTTCGGCCTGCAGTCGGGCGGGCGCACCGAGTCCATCCTGATGTCCATGCCGCCGCAGGTGAAATGGCGCTACGACTGGGCGCCCGAGCCCGGTACGCCCGAAGCCAGGCTGTACACCGACTTCCTGCGTCCGCGCGATTGGGCCGACGAGACGCCCACGGCGCTGTGGCTATGAAGCTGGCCCTCTTTGGCGGCAGCTTCGATCCGCCCCATCTCGGCCATCTCGCATTCGCGCAATTCGCGCTGGACGCGCTGTCGCCCGACCGTCTGCTGTGGCTGCCCGCCGGCCGCCAGTGGCAGAAGCCCGATCAGGTCATGGCCGCCGGCGTGCACCGCGTGCAGATGCTGAAGCGGCTGACGGCCCACGAGCCGCGCTTCGTCGTCGACGACCGCGAACTGCATCGCCGCGGCCCCAGCTTCACGGCCGATACGCTGAGCGAGTTCACGCGGCAGTACCCCGGCGCCGAGCTGATGTTCCTCATCGGCCAGGACCAGTACGCCCGCCTGCCGACCTGGTACCGCGCCGAGCTCGTGGCCGAGCTGGCGACGCTGGTGGTCGTGCCGCGCGCGGGCGAGGCCGTCGTCACGCCGCCGGGCATGCCGCCGCACCGGCTGCAGGTGCTGGACCTGCCCGATACGCCCATTTCCTCCACCGCCGTCCGCGAGGCCCTTGGCCGCGGCGGCGACATCGCCCCCTTGGTGGGGCCCGAAGTCGCGAGCTATATTGCCGCGCACCGCCTTTACGAGAAGAAGCCCTGAATGGACATTCGCAAGCTGCAACGAGCCATCGTCGATGGACTCGAGGACGTCAAGGCCCAGAACATCGTCGTGTTCAACACCGAGCACCTGTCGCCGCTGTTCGAGCGCGTCATCATCGCGTCGGGCACCAGCAACCGGCAGACCAAGGCTCTGGCCTCCAGCGTGCGTGAGACGGTCAAGGGCCGCGGCATGCAGGTCATGCGCACCGAGGGCGAGGACAACGGCGAATGGATCATCGTGGACTGCGGCGCTGCCGTCGTGCACGTGATGCAGCCGGCCATCCGCGACTACTACCACCTCGAAGAAATCTGGGGCGACAAGCCCGTCAAGCTGAAGGTGGGCAGCGGCGAGACCAAGCTGGCCAAGGCCTCCGAGGATGCGGCGGCCAAGCCGGCTGCCAGGAAGAAGGCGGTCCAGGAGCTGGGCCCGGTGGGCGGCAAGAAGGCGCCGGCCAAGAAGGCTGCAGCGACGCCCAAGCCTGCCGCCAAGAAGGCTGTGCCGGCCAAGAAGGGTGTGAGCCGCGTGGTGGGCAGCAAGACCCCGGCTGCCAAGACCATCAAGGTCGGTGCGGCCAAGCCGGCGGCCAAGAAGACGGCGGTCAAGTCGGCACCGGCGAAGAAGGCAGCACCGGCCAAGAAGGCGGCTGCACCGGCGAAGACGGTGGCCAAGAAGGTCGTCGCCAAGAAGGCGCCTGCCAAGAAGGCTGCTGTGAAGAAGGCCTGATGCGTCTGCTGCTTGTCGCCGTGGGCCAGCGCCAGCCGGCCTGGGCCGACACCGCCTACGAAGACTTCGCCAAGCGCTTTCCGCCCGAGCTGAAGCTGGAGCTGAAGGCCGTCAAGGCCGAGACGCGCGGCAGCAAGACGGCCGAGCAGCTGATGGCCGCCGAAGCGGCGCGCATCGAGGCGGCCTTGCCGAAAGGCGTGCGCCGCATCATCCTGGACGAGCGCGGCGAGCGCCGCACCTCGGTGCAGTTGGCGGAGCGTTTGAAGCTGTGGATGGGCGAGGGCCGCGACGCCGCGCTCATCATTGGCGGGCCGGACGGCCTGCATCCCGACCTGAAGGCCACGGCCGACGAGACGCTGCGCCTGTCCGACCTGACCTTGCCGCACGCCTTCGCCCGCGTGCTGCTGGCCGAGGGCCTGTACCGGGCCTGGACCGTGACCACCGGTCACCCTTACCACCGCGAATGACCGGCTTCGTCTACCTTGCCTCACAAAGCCCGCGCCGCCGCCAGCTGCTGACGCAGTTGGGCGTGAGGCATGAGCTGCTGCTGCCCGGCGCCGAGGAAGACGCGGAGGGCCTGGAGGCCGTGCGGGCGGGCGAGCCGCCCGAGAGCTATTGCGCCCGCGTGACCGCCGCCAAGCTGGACGCCGCGCGCGTCAGGCTCGTCGCACGCGGCCTGCCAGCGGCGCCCATCCTGTGCGCCGACACGACCGTGGCGATCGACGAGCTCATCCTCGGCAAGCCGGTGGACGCGGCCGACGCCGCCCGCACGCTGGCGCTGCTGGCCGGGCGCACGCACCGCGTCATCACCGCCGTGGCCGTGGCCGACGCCACGCAGCGCGTTGCCGCGCTCAACGTGTCTCAGGTCGAGTTCGCGGCGCTGTCTGCGGCGCAGATCGAGCGGTACGTGGCCAGCGGCGAGCCCTTTGGCAAGGCCGGGTCCTACGCCATCCAGAGCCAGGCCGCCGCGTGGATCGTGAAGATTGCCGGCAGCTACACGGGCATCATGGGGTTGCCCCTCTTTGAGACGGCGCAGCTGTTGGACAAATTCGGCTTTGAGTTTTGACGTCTGCGCCTGCCGGGCGCATGGGTCAGCATTCAAAGGTTCGCGATGGAAGACATCCTGATCAACTGGTCCCCGCAGGAGACGCGGGTGGCCGTGGTCGAGAACGGCGCGGTGCAGGAACTGCACATCGAGCGCACGTTGGAGCGGGGCCTCGTCGGCAACGTCTATCTCGGCAAGGTGGTGCGCGTGCTGCCCGGCATGCAGAGTGCCTTCATCGACATCGGCCTGGAGCGCGCGGCCTTCCTGCACGTGGCCGACCTGCACAGCGCCTCGCAGTTCGGCCACGGGCGCAACCAGGGCCACGGCGCAGAAGTGCCGCCCACGCCCATCGAGCGCCTGGTGTTCGAGGGCCAGCCGCTGACCGTGCAGGTCATCAAGGACCCTATCGGCACCAAGGGCGCGCGGCTGTCCAGCCAGATCAGCATCGCCGGCCGCATGCTGGTCTACCTGCCGCAGGACGAGCACATCGGCATCAGTCAGAAGATCGGTTCGCCCGAGACGCGTGAGGCGCTGCGCGCGCGCATGGTGGCGCTGGTCGGGACCAAGGACCAGGGCGGTGGCGGCGGCTTCATCCTGCGCACCAACGCGGAAGACGCGTCGGACGAGGAACTGGCCGCCGACATCGCCTACCTGCGCAAGACCTGGCAGCAGATCCGCGAGAAGTCGCTGACGACGCCGCCGGCCAGCCTGCTGCACCAGGACCTCAGCCTGGTGGAGCGCGTGCTGCGCGACCTGACCAACGAGCGCACGGGCCACATCCGCATCGACTCGCGCATGCAGTACGACGTGCTGCGCGAGTTCGGCGCGACCTTCATGCCCGCCGCCACGGCCAAGCTGGAGCACTACCGCGGCGAGCGGCCCATCTTCGACCTGTGCAACGTCGACGCCGAGATCGCGCGCGCGCTGGCACGCAAGGTGGAGCTGAAGTCGGGCGGCTCGCTGGTGTTCGACCAGACCGAGGCGATGACGACCATCGACGTCAATACCGGCGGCTTCGTCGGCGCCAAGAACTTCGACGACACCATCTTCAAGACCAACTTGGAGGCGGCCGGCGCCATCGCCCGCCAGCTGCGCCTGCGCAACCTGGGCGGCATCATCATCGTCGACTTCATCGACATGACGCGCGAGGAGCACCGCACCGCCGTGCTGGCCGAGTTCAAGAAGCAGCTGGCGCGTGACCGCACCAAGGTCACGGTCGGGGGCTTCACGCAGCTGGGCCTGGTGGAGATGACGCGCAAGCGCACGCGCGAGTCGCTGGCCCGCATGCTGTGCGAACCCTGCCCGACCTGCGAGGGACGCGGCCAGGTGAAGACGGCCCGTTCGGTCTGCTACGACATCCTGCGCGAGATCCTGCGCGAGGCGCGCCAGTTCTCGCCGCGGGAGTTCCGTGTCGTCGCGGCGGCCAACGTGGTCGAGATGATGCTGGACGAGGAGAGCGCCCACCTGGCCGGCCTGTCCGACTTCATCGGCAAGCCCATCTCGCTGACCGCCGAGCCGACCAACCAGACCGAGCACTACGACATCGTGCTGCTGTGAGCCCGGCCGGCCGCCGATGCGGCCTTGTCTGACGTGGCGACCCGCGCGTCTGCGGCAGAATCCCGCGCCATGCTCGTACCCGTCTCCCGTCGCCGCAGCCTTGCGGCCCTGGCCGCCCTTGGCGCTGCGCCTGCGCTGGCTCAAGTGCGCATCGACATCGCCGGCGTCGGCGGCACCCGCATGCCGGTCGCCATCGTGGACTTCCGCGACGAGGCCAAGTCGCCCCAGCCCATCGCCGCCATCATTCGCGCCGATCTGGAGCGCAGCGGCCAGTTCCGCAGCGTCGACGCGCCCGGCGGGCTCAATGAGACCAGCAGCCCGGTCTACGCCGAGTGGAAGGCCCGCCAGGCCGACGCCCTCGTCGCCGGCTCGGTCGCGCGTCTGGCCGATGGCCGGCTGGACATCCGCTTCAAGCTCTGGGACGTCGTCAAGGGCACCGAGCTGGTAGGCCAGGCCCAGGCCGTGCATCCCGACGATGCCCGCCTGGCCGCACACCGCATCGCCGACCTGATCTACGAGAAGCTGACCGGCGAGAAGGGCGTGTTCGCCACCCGCATGGCCTATGTCACCAAGGCCGGCCGGCGCTACAGCCTGGTCGTGGCGGATGCGGACGGCGAGGGCGCCAAGGTCGCGCTGACCAGCGCCGAGCCCATCATCTCGCCGGCCTGGGCACCCAATGGCCGCGAACTGGCCTATGTGAGCTTCGAGAGCGGCAAGGCCACGGTGCGCATCCAGGACGTGCAGACCGGCGGCCGCCGCGTGCTGGCCGACTTCAAGGGCACGAACAGCGCCCCGGCCTGGTCGCCGGACGGCAACCAGCTGGCGCTGAGCCTGTCGCGCGACGGCGGCACGCAGCTGTTCGTCATCAACCGCGACGGCTCCGGCCTGCGCCGCATCGCACAGAGCAGCGCCATCGACACCGAGGCCTGCTACGCGCCCGACGGCAGCAAGATCTACTTCGTCAGCGACCGCGGCGGCGGCCCGCAGATCTACCGCATGCCGGCAGGCGGCGGTGCGGCCGAGCGCGTCACCTTCAATGGCGGCTACAACATCAGCCCCGCGATCAGCCCCGACGGCCGCACGATGGCCTACGTCACGCGTGCCGGCGGCGCGTTCCGCCTGTCCGTGATGGACCTGGGCACCGGCCAGACGCAGCAGATCAGCGAAGCCAACGACGACGAGAGCCCGGCCTTTGCGCCCAACGGCAAGCTCATCGTCTACGCCAGCCGTGCCGGCGGCAAGGAAGTGCTGATGACCTCGACGCTGGACGGCAAGATCAAAACTCCGCTGCTCGTGACTTTGGTCGAGGTTCGCGAGCCCACATGGGGGCCGTTTGTGCGTTGATGACGCAATCAAGCGCACCTTGTTGGACAATCACGCGCCCGCGCCCTTGACGGCCGGCCCCTTTCCCCCGCCCCCCTGTCTGTTGTGGAGACCACTCGAATGAAGCTGACCCGCTATGCGCTCACCCTGATTGCCGCCGCTGCCCTGGCTGGCTGCCAATCCACCACCAAGCTGGACGAGCCCGCGCCGGTCGAGACCCGTCAGCCTGCGGCCCCTGCGCCCGCACCGGTCGTGGCGCCTGCCCAGCCCGCACAGACCGCAGTGCCGACTGTCGACCTGTTCAGCCAGTACTCCGAGCAGGTCAAGGACAAGCGCGTCATCTATTTCGACTTCGACAGCGACATCGTCAAGGAAGAGTACCGCCCGCTGGTCGACCTGCACGCCAAGCGCCTGAACGCCAACAAGCGCGCCGCGCTGACGCTGGAAGGCCACACCGACGAGCGCGGTGGCCGCGAGTACAACCTGGCCCTGGGTCAGCGCCGTGCCGAAGCCGTTGCCAAGTCGCTGACGCTGCTGGGTGTCGGCGCTGCCCAGGTCGAAGCCGTCAGCTTCGGCAAGGAGCGCCTGGCCGCTACCGGTGGTGGCGAAGAAGCCTGGGCCAAGAACCGCCGCGTCGAGCTCAAGGACAAGTGATGCGCGTGCTGCGTCTGGCGCTGCTGGCCTGCGCGGCGAGTGCCGTCTTCGTGCAACCCGCTCGCGCGGGTTTGTTCGAGGACGACGAAGCCCGCAAGGCCATCATCGATCTGCGTGCCAAGGTCCAGGCCAACGAGGACGCTGCAAAGCAGCGCGCCGAGCAGCTCAACGCGTTGATCCAGGATCAGCTCCAGCCGCTGCGCCGCAGTCTGCTGGATCTGAATGGGCAGATCGACCAGTTGCGTGCTGAGGTCGCTCGCCTGCGCGGTGCCAACGAGCAACTGGCCCGTGACCTGTCCGACACGCAGCGCAAGCTGACCGACCAGTCGCAGGCCGTGGAAGCTCGCTTGAAGCCGTTGGAGCCGCAGAAGGTCAGCCTCGACGGCCGTGAGTTCCAGGTCGCGCCGGACGAGCGCAGTCAGTACGAGGCCGCCATCGGCCTTGTGCGTCGCGGCGACTTTGCCGAAGCCGTGGCGGCGCTGAACGGTTTTCTGAAGCGCTATCCCGCCAGCGGCTACACCGACTCGGTGCGCTTCTGGCTGGGCAACGCCCAGTACGGCAAGCGCGACTACAAGGACGCCATCGCGACCTTCAAGGCCTTCATCTCCGGCAATGCCGGCCATCCCCGCACGCCCGAGGCGATGCTGGCACTGGCCAACTGCCAGATCGAGCTGAAGGACAACAAGGCCGCGCGACGCAGCCTTGACGACCTCATCAAGGCGCATCCCGGCACCGAGGCTGCCCAGGCGGCCAAGGAACGACTGGCCTCGCTGCGTTGATGCCGGATCAGCTCGAGGCTGATCTGGAGCGTCGCTTCAGCGGCCTGCGCCGACTGCACGGGGATGCCGCCTACCAGCGCCTGCGCGCCGCGAGATTCGCGGTCGTGGGCCTCGGTGGTGTCGGCTCCTGGGCGGTCGAGGCGCTGGCGCGAAGCGGCGCTGCCGCGTTGACGCTGATCGACCTCGATCAGGTCTCCGAGTCCAACATCAATCGTCAGATCCAGGCGCTGGGTTCGACGGTGGGCATGGCGAAGGCCGAAGCGCTGCGCCAGCGCATCGCCGATATTCACCCTGGCTGCGCCGTGCGCGTCATCGAGGATTTCGTCGAGCCGGACAACTGGCCCGCGCTGATCGGCGACGCCCCGCTCGACGGGCTCATCGACTGCTGCGACCAGGTGCGCGCGAAAGCGACGCTGGCGGCCTGGGCGCGCGACCAGCATTTGCCCTTCGTCACCGTCGGCGCGGCCGGCGGCAAGCGCGCGCCGCATCATGTGCAGATCGATGACCTCAGCCTGACCACGCATGACCCCTTGCTGGCCTCCCTGCGCCAGCGCCTGCGCAAGCAGCACGCGGCGCCGCGTGCCGGCCTGCTGGGCGTGGCCTGCGTGTATTCCCGCGAGCCCGTGCACCTGCCGCAGCAAGGGGAGGGCGAGGCTTGCGAGGTGGATGGCAGCCTGAACTGCCACGGCTATGGTTCCAGCGTGGCCGTCACGGCGACGTTCGGCCTCTGCGCGGCGGCCGAATTGCAGCGCCTGCATCTTGCGCGCTGAGATCGCCGGCTGAATTTTCAGAAGTTCTTGTGGAGTCGCCTAAAACCTGCCTATAATGGCAGGCTCTGCTTGACGCGGGATGTTAGCTCAGTCGGTAGAGCAGCGGACTTTTAATCCGTTGGTCGCAGGTTCGAATCCTGCACATCCCACCAGAATTTCCAGCGATGATTCGAAAGAATTGCGCTATAATGATTGGCTCAGCAAGGCGCAGGTCGAGCTGAATCAGGGCTCTTAGCTCAGTTGGTAGAGCAGCGGACTCTTAATCCGTAGGTCGAGTGTTCGAGTCACTCAGGGCCCACCACTTGTATCGAGGACTTGGCGAGAGATCGCCAAGTCCTTTTTTTTGCTGATGCGACGGTCACG
>DASWWC010000247.1:0-2820 GCA_036401055.1 Roseateles sp. | reverse complement strand
GGTCCAGCTTCTCGAGCGCGGCCTGCGCGAGCGGCGCGTCGGGCGGGCTCCACAGCGTGCGCAGCGCGCGGCCCAAGGACATGCGTGGCAGCCGCGCAGCAAGGACGGCGACGGCGACGCGCTGGCGCGGCGGCAGCGGCGGGTGCTGGGGCGCCAGCGCGATGCCGGTGCGCAAGACCTGACGCTCACCGCGGGTGAGCGCCCAAGGCTCGCGGCCGTCCAGCGCGAATTTCCCGGCCAGCGGCGCCTGCATCAACGCCAGCAGGTTCAGCAGCGTCGTCTTGCCGGCACCGGACGCCCCGATGACGGCCACCTGCTCACCGGCGGCCAGTTCAAGGTCGACCCCGTGCAGCACCGGCGCCGTGCCGCCCAGCGCGGCGGCGGCGATGCCGGTCAGCGCAATCACTTCAGCAGGCCGGCGTTCTCGGCGGCAGCCTTGATGCCCGTGTAGTTCTCGGGCTTGCTCGGGATGAACTTCGTCGCACGCTGCAGGCCCAGGATCTCCTTGCCTTGCGGCGTGTTCGGGTCCAGCGCCAGGAAGGCGGCCTTGATCTTGTCCTGCAGCGCCTGCGGCATGTCGGCGTGGACCGACCAGTTGTAGTCGTAGTACGGCGGCGTCGTGTAGAAGACCTTGACCTGGGCCGGATCCACCTTCTTCTCGGCGACGAACTTCTCCCACACGGAGATGTTCAGCGCACCGGCATCGACCTTGCCGCTGGCGACGGCCGCGATGGTCGCGTCATGCGCGCCGCTGAAGGCCACGCGCTTCAGGTCCGTGTCGGGGTTGATCTTGGCGCCCAGCAGGAAGCTGCGCGGCATCAGGTGGCCCGACGTGCTGCTCTGCGAGCCGAAGGACAGCGTCTTGCCCTTCAGGTCTTCCAGCTTCGCGATGCCGCTCTTGGCGTCGGTGATGAACACGGAGCGGAACTTCTCGTCCTCCTCGCGCTGCACCAGCGGAGCTATCTTGCCGCCCGAGCGCACGTTGGCCTGCACGAAGGTGAAGCCGCCGAACCACGCGAGGTCGATCTTCTTGTTGACGACGGTCTCGACGGCCGCGGCGTAGTCGGTCACCGGCGTCCACTCGACCTTCATGCCGAGCTTGGCTTCCAGGTACTGGCCCAGCGGCGCGAACTTGCGTGCCAGCTCGGTGGGCGATTCGTCGGGGATGGCGGTCACGCGCAGCACCTGCTGGGCCTGCGCCGCGGCACCCGCCAGCGCCAGAGACATCACCACGCCACGCGCCAGACTGGCGACGACACGAGAGAGGGCCATTTGAGAATCTCCTGAGGGGGTTAGAAAACGAGTGTCGCCCACGCCGAGTGGGCGGCGCGGGAGGCGTATTGGACAGCACCGCCATGGCGGCGGCCGGCGGGGATCAGATCCGCCTGCGTCAGCCCTTGCGCGGCCAGCGCATCGGAGCAGGCGAAGAAGCGTGCGCCATGTTCCAGCGCATCGTCCATCCAGTCGGCGATGGTCTTGTCGAATCGCTCGGAAGCGCGCAGCTGCCCGGCCACGCCGGGCTTGAGCAGCAGCACGGACCGGGCCGTGAAGTAGACCTCCACCTGCATCTCCAGCGCGGCCGCCGCAGCGGCCTGTGCGAAAGGCGTGGCCAGGCGCGCGGGGTCGTCGGGGTCGGTCGCCCAGAGCAGGATGGCGAGGCCGGTGCGCTTCATGGCGCGGCGGTGTCCAGCTTGTTCAGCCAGGCCCAGTGGGCCAGGGCTTCGCGGACGGCGGCATCGCCGATGGCGAGCTTGTCTTTATCCGCCTCCAGATTCGATGGCGCAATCTCTGCGAGCCAACCTGCTTCATAGGGCGACAGGTGGACCAACTCGGGCCGGTCTTCCAGCGCCGCGTTGACTTTCGTGACGACGCCGGACAGCGGCGACTTCACGGACACGACGGACTTCGCCAGCTCGACGACGGCGATGGAGCGGCCCTGCGCCACCTCGCTGCCGACGGCCTTGGGGCGGCACATGTAGATGTCGCCCGACGCCATCAGCCCCAGGGCCGTGATGCCGACGCGCACCCGGCCATCGGCCAGCGGCTGGGCCCAGGTCTGGTCGTCGGCCCAGAGCCAGAAGCCGGCGGGCAGCTCAGTCATGAGCGCCGCCCTCGCGATTGGCGGAAGGGGGTGGGAGTCGAACCCACCCAGCGGCGCGTGGCGCCACCCACCGGGTTTGAAGCCCGGCCGACACACCGGTGTCGTTCCCCTTCCTCATGTCTGCATGCCTTCTGAAAACAGCGCGCTGTCCGCCCGCAGCCGGTGCTCGTCGCCGACGCGGCGCAGCAGCCCGACGTGGTCGAAATGCTCCAGATGCTGGATGGCGCGCTTGCGGCCCAACTGCGTCGCGTCGCGGAAGCTGGCCGCCGTGACCTTGCCCTGCGCCGCACCGATGTCGCGTGCGATGGCCGCGAGGCGCGCCATCGTCGGCGTGTCGCAATAGAGATCCTTGACCACCTGGTGCAGCTCGCCCTGCTGGGCCAGCCGCGCCAGCGTTGCGCGCAGCAGCGGCTCGGGCTCCGCACAGTCGCGGGCCAGGTCGCGCGCCCAGGCCCCCTCGGCACCGGCCGCAGCGAGCCGCGGCGCGACTTTCTGTGCGATGCGCTGCTCCACGGCCGACAGCTGCACGCCGTGTGCCGGCAGGTGCACGAAGGCCCCGCGCAGCGCGATGCGGCCCGCGGCACGCAGGCCGGCGAGCAGCTCGCGCCACAGCGGCTCGGCAATGCGCGGCGCCACCAGCCGGCGCAGGCGCGCGGCATCGGGGCCGAGCTCGTCGGGCGCCTTGGCGTGGAACTCGGCCAGCGCGGCCAGCAGCTTGT
>DASWWC010000246.1:0-23241 GCA_036401055.1 Roseateles sp. | reverse complement strand
GGCCTGCGCATGCCTCAGCACATTGGTGCAGGCCTCCTGCACGATGCGGAACATCGGGTTGGCCTGCTCGTGGGACAGCATGTCGGCGTCGGACAGCGCCAGCGCGGTCTTCAACCCGGCCTGGCGCGACAGGCCCTGCAGGTAGTGGCCCAGCGCGGCCTGCAGGCCCAGCTCGTCCAGCAGCGGCGGGCGCAGTGCGGCGGAGATCTGGCGCGCGGCGCGAATGCTCTCGTCGGCCAGCTCCTGCAGCTCGTCCAGCAGCGGCTCGCTGCGCGGCGCCAGCTTGGCGCGCAGCGACAGCGACAGCATCTTGATGGCCGTGCCGACCTGGCCGATCTGGTCGTGCACCTCGCGCGCCAGGCGGCGGCGCTCGGTCTCGATGCTGCGGTCCAGCTCGCTGGCGAAGCTGCGGATGCGCAGCAGCGCGCGGCTCAGCGCCTCGGTGCGCTCGCTCACCTGCCGCTCCAGCCCGGCGTTGGCCTCACGCAGGGCCACCTCGGCGCGGTCGCGCAGCCGGCGCTCGTTCAGCAGCAGCGCCAGCGCGAGCACCAGCGTGGCCAGGCCCGCCGCCATCAGCAACTGCGTGAGCCAGGTGGTGCGCTCCTGCACCTCCACCATCAGCCGCTCGGCGGTGGCGATGCGGCGCTGCTGCTCCAGCGCCAGCTGGTCGATCTGGAAGCGCAGGTCGTCCATCACGCGCTTGCCGTCCACGTAGATGCTGAGTTCGCGCTCGACGGGCTCGCCGCCGAGCCGCCGGTCGATGACGGCGCGGGTCTGATCCAGCCTCAGGTCGACGAGCTGCTCCAGCCGCTTCAGCATCTCCGCATGAACGCCGCTGCGCGCCAGCTGCGGGCCCAGCGCCGCTCGCAGCGTGCCCAGCTCGACCAGGGCCTCCTCGTAGGGGCGCAAAAAAGGCTGCTGGCCGGTGATGATGAAGCCGCGCTGCCCGGTCTCGATGTCCACCAGCAGCGTCATCAGCCGCTGCAGCTCGGTCTGCAGGCGCAGCGCGTCGCTGCGCTCGGCGTCGCGCACGACCAGATCGGCCAGGCTGTGCCTGGCGGCGACGGCCGTGCCGACGAAGGCCAGGAAGGCGGCCAGCAGAAGGCCCAAGGGAAGCCAGGAATACCGCATGCTCACCCGCAGCAACGCCACGAAGGTGGGCCGGCCGCGGGCAACGGCGCGATGCCCAGCGACGACAGAGGACCAGGCCCACCCGCCCGAACTGGGTCGCCGGCCCGTGTCTAACTGCACCGTGTCTGGCGACGCCCCGAGGCTATGGCCGGATATTCCAAAAATCAAGTCATTTCTGACCCGCGAACGCGCCGTTAGACCGACTCAGAAAAACTCGACGTCGCTCAGCTGCGCGGCCTCGCGGATCACGCCGCTGGCCACCAGGGCCGCGTAGTTGTGCACCTGGTTCCGCCCATGGGCCTTGGCGTGGTAGACCGCCTTGTCGGCGCGCTCGAAGGCCCCGGCGGGTGAGTCGCCGGCGCGGACCTCGGTGAAGCCGATGCTGACCGTGATGTGCCCCACCTGCGGGAACAGGTAGCGCTCGGTGTTCACGCGCAGGCGCTCGAAGGCCTCGCCGGCATGCACCTCCTCGTCGCAGCGCATCAGCACGACGAACTCCTCGCCGCCGAAGCGGTACAGCAGGTCGTGGAAGCGGAAGGAGCCGCGCATCAGGCGCGACAGCAGCAGCAGCACCTCGTCGCCGATGAGGTGGCCGAAGCGGTCGTTGACGGACTTGAAGTGGTCGATGTCGATGACGCCCAGCACGTAGTGCGGCGTGGCCGTCTCGTGGCGGCGGTCCTCGGCGTCGTACCTGGCGTCGTGCTTGGCCGGGATGTCGGAGAGCACCTTCAGGAAGCTCTCGTCGAAGGTCTTGCGGTTCAGCAGGCCGGTCAGCGTGTCGCGCTCGGAGTAGTCCAGCAGGCCCTGGAAGTTGTGATAAATCCGCAACACGCTGCTGACCATGCGCTGCGAACCCGTGCCCAGGCGGCGCGTGGACAGGATCTCGATGACACCCACCACGTCGCGGTCGGTGGCGATGGGGAACAGGTACAGCCACTGCCCGCCCTGCGCCACCTGCGTGACGCTGCGGCTGCGCATGGCCTCCAGGCGCAGCGGGTGGTCGGCCGCCAGCGGCAGCGCCTCGGGCTTGGCCCACAGCGGATCGGCCGTGGCCACGGCGTCGCCGGCGCGCAGGTGGGCGCGCGTCAGCCAGCGCTCCTGGCCCGGCTCGCCCACGCTGCGGTAGATGGCCACCGACTCGGGCTCCAGCAGGTCACGCAGTGCCATGACCAGCGTGACGTCCATGACGTCACGGTCGCGGAAACCGGTCAGCTCGGCAAGGTGGTCGACAACCTGGGACATGGGCTCAGGTCGCCGTGGCTTGGGTGTACTGCTGGATCAGGCCCAGCAGATGCTCCTCGTCATACGGCTTCCCGAGGTAATGGTCCACGCCCAGCTGGGCGGCGTAGTCGCGATGCTTCTGCGCGATGCGCGACGTGATCATGATGACCGGCAGCCCGGCCAGGCGGGCGTCGGCCCGCATGTTGCGTACCAGGTCGAAACCGTCCATGCGCGGCATCTCGATGTCGGACAGCACGACCGACGGCAGTTCGTCGCCGGCCAGCTTCTCCATCGCATCCAGGCCGTCCTTGGCCAGCAGCACGCGCAGGCCCACACGCTCCAGCAGGCGCTGGGTCACGCGGCGCACGGTCAGCGAGTCGTCCACCACCAGCACCAGCGGCGCCTGTGCCACCTCGTCGGCGGCCGGCGCGACCGGCAGGGCCGCGCCGCCCTCGGCCTGCGCCTGCAGCGCCGCCAGACGCGCCTGCGCGTCGGCGCCGTACCAGTCGGCCAGCGCGACGACGTTGTAGATCAACGCCACCTCGCCCGAGGCCAGCAGGCTGATGCCCGCCAGGCCCGGCACGCGGTTCAGCTGCGCGCCCAGGTTCTTGACGACGACTTCCTGGTTGCCCACGACCTCGTCCACGTGCAGCGCCAGCGCCGCCTGGGCGCTGCGCACCAGCACCACCGGCGCATGCCGGCCGTGCGTGTGGCCGCGGCCGGCCTGGCCCAGCAGGCCGCCCAGCCAGTAGAACGGCAGCTCGGCGCCGCCGTGCTGCAGCTTGCCGGTGGCGTAGGCCGCCTCGACGGCCTCGACCGGCACGCGCTGCACGGATTCCATCAGCGCCGCCGGCACGGCGACGACCTGGTCGCCGCTCTTCAGCAGCACGACCTGGGTCAGCGCGGTGGTCAGCGGCAGGCGCAGCAGGAAGCTGGTGCCCTGCCCCGTCGTCGACGTGGTCTCGATGCTGCCGCCCAGCGTGCCGACCTCGGCGCGCACGACGTCCATGCCGATGCCGCGACCGCTCAGCTCCGTGACCTGGCTGGCCGTGGAGAAGCCGGGCGCGAAGATCAGGCGGCGCAGCTGTGCCTCGTCGGGCTCGGCGTCGGCCGAGATCAGGCCCAGCTGCAGGCCGCGCTCGCGGATGCGGGCGAGATTGAGGCCGGCGCCGTCGTCGCTGAAGTTCAGCAGCACCTCGTTGCCGTGCTGGCTCAGCTCGATGCGCAGCGTGCCCGTCGGGTCCTTGCCCACCGAGGCGCGCACATCCGGTGCCTCGATGCCGTGGGCCACGCTGTTGCGCAGCAGGTGCTCGAAGGCGCCCGAGGTGCGCTCCAGCACCGAGCGGTCCAGCTCGGTCTGGCCGCCGCGGATCTCCAGCTTGACCTGCTTGCCGGAGTCGCGCGAGGCCTGACGCACCACGCGATGCATGCGCTCGCCGATGCTGTCGAACTCGACCAGGCGGGTGCGCAGCAGGTCATCCTGCAGCTCGCGGGTCAGCCGCGACTGGGCGGCCAGCTCGTCTTCGCCGGTCTGCACGTTGCGCGTCAGCGTGCGCTGCAGCGTCGCCACGTCACCGACCGACTCGGTCAGCATGCGGGTCAGCTCCTGGAAGCGGGTGTAGCGGTCGAACTCCAGCGGGTCGAACTCGCGGCCGCCCTGCTGCGCGGCCTCCTGCTGGGCGTGCATCTGGGCCTCGGCCTGCAGGTCCAGCTCGCGCAACTGGGTGCGCAGGCGCTCCAGGTTGTCGTCCAGGTCCAGCAGCGCGGTCTTCATCTGGACCAGCTCGGACTCCATGCGCGCGCGGCGGATGCTGACCTCGCCGGCCTGCGTGGCCATGCGCTCCAGCAGGCTGCCGCGCACGCGCACCAGGGCCTGGCCGATGGCCAGGTTGTCGCTGCCGGCCTCGATCTCGGCGGCGTCGGCAAAGCGGCTCCAGTCGATGCGGCGATCGGACTCGGGCAGCAGCTCCTCCACAGGCGCCGGCATCGCGAAGCGAGCCAGCGGTTCGGGCCGGTCTTCCTCGACCGCAGGCGGCGGCGGCGGCGGTGGCGGCGCGACGGGCGTGATGGCCGGCACCGCCACGGCGGTGGGCGCCTTCAGGCTCTGGCCCAGCGCCTCGAAGGCGTGTTCCAGCGCATCGCCCTCATGCTGCAGCGCCTCGACCTGCGCGAAGTCCGCGCCGCCCGACTGCAGCAGCGCCTCGATGGCCGACTCCAGGTGGTGGGCCTGCTCACCCAGGCGCATGGCGCCGGCCAGGCGGGCGCCGCCCTTGAAGGTGTGCAGGGCCCGCATGCAGGCGTCGGAACGCGCCAGGTCCTCGGGCTGGGCCAGCCAGTCGCGCAGCGCGCCGTGCAGCTGCTGCAGCAGGTCGCGGCCCTCTTCCTCGAAGATGGGATAGAGCTCGGGTTCGATGGCGTCCGGCAGGCCGGCCTCGGGTTCCGGCTCGACGGCGGCCGACGCCGGCGGCGCCTGCGCGGGCAGCTCGTCCAGCAGCGGCGCGGCCGTGGTGGCCGGTGCCTCGTCGGTGGCGGGCTGGTCCGGCGTGTCGGCCGGCAGGTGCAGGTCGACGGCCGGCGACAGGTCGTCCAGCGGCACGTCGGCGGTCAGCGGGGCTTCCTGCGGCTCGTAGGCATGCAGGCGCGCCTTGAGCTCGGGGTCGCTCGGTTTCAGGAAGCCGGCGGCGAACTGGTGCAGCAGGCGGCGGATGTCGTCGGCGGCGCGCACGAACAGCTCGGCATCGGCCTCGTCGAACGCCGTGGCCCGCTGGGCCCGGCCCAGCGCATGCTCCAGCTCACGCGCCAGCGCGGACAGCTCGTCGTAGCCCACCGTGCCGGCATTGCCGGCCAGCGCATGGGCCTGCACCTCGCAGCTCTGCGGTATCGGCGCGTTGCGCAGCGTGGCCCACTCGGCCAGGCTCTGGGCCAGCTTGCGCGACAGCTCGTCGGCCTCGTTGAGGAAGATGTTGAACAGCGCAATGCTGATGCGCAGCGGGCCGATGAGCTTGAAGCCCTCGTCCGGGTCGGCGGGTTCGGGCTCGGGCTCGGGGGCCTCGTCGATGGCCAGCGGCAGGTCGGCCAGCACCGGTTCGTCCGGCTGCAGTGCCGGCAGCGCCAGCGTGGCCTCTTCCGGCTGGGGCGGCGGCTCGGTGGCCGGCGTGGGGATGATGACCGTGGGTTCGTCGTCCAGGTCCAGCTCCAGCCGGAAGTTGGGCAGCGTCAGCTCGTCGCGCCCGACCAGCGGCATGGGCTCGGTGGCCGCCGGGTGCGGCATCAGCTCGGTGCTCAACTCGCCCAGGTCCAGCGTGACCTCCTCGACCACCGGTTCGGGCAGCGGCGGCGCGGGTTCGGCCATCTCGATGACGAAGTCGGGGGCGACGGCGGCTTCTTCAACCTCCGCCATCGGCTCGGCGGCGGCCTCGGCCGGGAACTCGATGACCTCGACCTCGGGCAGGGCGTCCAGCGGCAGGTTCACGGCCGGCGCGTCGTCGGCCAGCAGCGGCAGTCGCTCGCGCTGCAGGCGCAGCGCATCGGCGCTGCGGCGCAGCGGCTCGGAGGCGCTGCTGCCGGCCGCGTTGCCGGCGATCTGCTCGCGCCAGTGGGCGAAGTAGTCCAGCGCCTCGGCGGTGAAGCCCTGCAGGTCGGCATCGGCCTGCGGCTGGGCTTCGGCCAGGCGGGCGTTGTAGAGCTGCTCGCAGGCCCAGGCGCCTTCGCCGAAGTCGTTCAGGCCCACCATGCGGGCGCTGCCCTTCAGCGTGTGGAAGGCGCGGCGCACGACGGTCAGCTGGCCGTGGTCGGCCGGTGCGGCGCGCAGTGCGTCCAGCGCAGCGCGTGCATTGGCGATGACCTCGTCGGCTTCCTCCAGGAAGATCTCGCGCATCTCCGGGTCGTCGGCCACGCTGGGCTCGGGCGCTGTCGGTGCGGCCGGTGCCGCCGGCGCGACCACGGGCGGGGGCGCCGGCTGCGACAGGTCCAGGTCGGGCAGGCTGAGGTCGGGCAGATCCAGCTCGGCCAGGTCGATGCGCAGCGGCTGCGTGGCCTCCATGGACGGCGCGGGCTCGGGCTCCAGGTCCACGTGGAAGCCGCTGGCCTCGAAGTCGGGCAGTTCCACCGCGCCCTCGCGGCGGCCCATGACGGGCGCCAGGCGGCCGCTGGCCTCGTCGAACTGGAACATGCGCTTGGCCAGGGCCGGCTGCACGCTCAGCATGTCGATGAGGAAGCCCAGGGCGCCGAGGTTGGTCGCCAGGCGCTCGAAGACGTCCTTGGCGCCGGGGCGGTCGAAATCGATCTCGGTGTTGGCCAGGCCGTCCACCTCGTCGCGCATGCGCACGGTGGCCTGGGCGGCCTGGGCCAGGCCCAGCACGCTGAGCACGCCGCGCATGGCCTGCAGCTGTCCCGGCACGGGAATCAGCAGGTCGCGCCGGGTCGGGTCACGGAAGTAGTCATCGCACTGCTTCTCGATCTCCGACAGGCTGGCGCGCAGCTCGTGCACCACGCTGCCCAGCGTCTGGCGGTCGGAGACCCGGCGGTACAGGTCCTCCATCCAGTCTTCGAGCGGCTCGGCGGGCTGGCCGTGGGCCACGGCCTCGACGCGGCGCGCCAGGCGGCGCACGCGGTCGGCCTGCTCGGGCTGGTCGAAGGCGGCATCTTCCAGCGCGGCCTCGACGTACAACAGGCTGGTGGCGACTTCCATCGCCAGCTCGGGCGGCGGCGTGCTGCGCGAGCGCAGCGTCGCGACGACGGCGCGCTGCAGCGTCTGCGCCAGCACTTCGCCGCTGGGGAACAGGCGGGTCAGGGATTCGGACAGCGCGGCGAACTGCTCGTCCAGCCCGGCCAGGCGGTGCTGGTCACCCTCGGCGGCACTGGACCAGCTCTCCTTGGCGGCCATCACGCGGCGCTTGGCCTGCGCCACCCAGGCGGGGTCGATGCGACCCAGGCTGTCGTCCTGGTAGTCGCCGGCCTGGTCCTCGGTCAGGCGCCAGGCCTCGTGCACGGCGGCCAGGCGCGGTCCGGCGCCGCGCGTGACGCGGCACTGCGCGCAGAAGAACAGCAGGTCCTGAGCGAGGCGCTCGGAGACCTCGCCGCGCCCCAGCACGCGCAGCTCGTGCAGCAGCTTGGAGCCCAGGCGCTTGGTGTAGGCGTCGCTGCCCAGCAGCTTCAGCGCCTGGCCCTCGAAGACCGCGGCGGCCAGCTGCCACAGCGTGCGGCCGTTGCCGGCCGGCAGCGCGGCGGCCAGGCCGGCGCACAGGCCCGACAGGTTGGCGGCGTGCACGGAGCTGGGCTCGCGCATCTGGCGCAGCAGCGCAGCCTCGAAGGGCGCACGCACGGACTCCGGCGGGCGCGGCGCGATGCCGGCCTCCAGCGGGATCACGCGCCAGGACCAGTCGAACGGCCACAGGTCGGCAGGATGGATGCGCTCGGCGCCGTTGAGCTGCTGCAGCTCCTGGTAGCTGGGGTAGAGCGCCAGCGGCGACGCCTTGCCACCGGCCAGCAGCCGGGCCACGAAGGCCAGCAGCGCAAAGTTGGCGCGCTCGATGATGTCGACGGTGGCGGCCTCGATCTCCAGCGGTCGCTCGGCCAGGCGCTCGACGGCGGTCTCGGCGGCGCGCAGCACCGTGGCACCGGCGGGCAGGCCCACCAGGGACAGCACGCCGGTGACCTGGTGCAGCTGGGCGGCGGCCTGCTGCAGCGGCAGGCTGGGCTGGGCGTCGCCGCCGAAGGCCGAGGCGCGGTTGTCGTTGCTGTCGCGCACCAGGCGGCGCAGGGTCTTGTGCACCGACTCCAGGGAGCGGCGCAGTTCCTCCTGAACCCAGGCCAGCGGACTGAGGTCGGCCGGGAATTCGGAGTCTCGCAGGGAGCTGTCCATGCGTGGGCTTTCTCGCTCGGGGCGGACCGGGGTCAGGCGACCTTGAATCGAGAGACAGACGCGCGCAGCGCCTCGGCGGAGCGCGACAGTTCATGCACCATCTGCGCCGTGGAGCGGGTGCCTTCGGAAGTCTGCTCGGTCACGGCGAAGATGTGCTGGATGTTGGACGCCACCTCGTTGGCATGCTCGGCTTCCTGGCGGGCGCTGGAGGAGATGCGCGCGATCAGCTCGTCCAGCTGGCGCGACACGCTGTCGATGTCTTCCAGCGCCTTGCCGGCCGCGTCGGACAGCTGCGTACCTTCCACCACGCCGCGCGTCGAGCGCTCCATGGCGGCCACGGCGTCGTGGGTGTCGGTCTGAATGGTCTTGACCAGCGCGGCAATCCGGCGGGTTGCGTCGCCGGAACGTTCGGCCAGGCGCTGCACTTCTTCCGCCACCACCGAGAAGCCGCGACCGGCTTCGCCGGCGGACGCGGCCTGGATGGCGGCGTTCAGGGCCAGCACGTTCGTCTGTTCCGTAATGTCCGAGATCAGCTCCGTGATCTCGCCGATTTCCTGCGACGACTCGCCCAGACGCTTGATGCGCTTGGACGTCTCCTGGATGGAGTCGCGGATGGCGTTCATACCGGCGATGTTGTTCTGCATCGCGTTCAGGCCTTGCTCGGCGGCCTGTCGGCTCTGGCGCGCGACCTCGGCCGTCGTCTGCGCCTGCGCGGACACGTCGTTGATTCGGTTCGCCATGCCCAGCACGGCCTCGCCGGTGGCGCGGATCTCGTGCAGTTGCTCCTTGGACGCCGCCAGCAGGTCGGTGGAGGTCTGGTCCACCGCGCCGGTCGTGTCCGTCACGCGGGCCGCCGTGGTCTGCACCTGGCCCACCAGGTTGCGCAGTTCCTCCACCGTGTAGTTCACGGAGTCGGCGATGGCGCCGGTGATGTCTTCCGTCACCGTGGCCTGCTGCGTCAGGTCGCCTTCAGCGACGTTGGCCAGCTCGTTCATCAGCCGCAGAATGGCCGCCTGGTTGGCGTCGTTGACGCGCTTGGCCTCGGCTTCCTCGCTCTCGGCACGCTGCTTCTCGGCCTCGGCCAGTTCGGCGCGGCGGGACTGATCGCCCAGATACAGCCGCAGGAAACCGACCGCACCGCCCACCAGCGCGGCCAGCGAGGCCAACAGCAGCAGGATCAGGCCCCAGCCGGCACCACCGGACTTCTCCAGTTCGCTGGCGGCCTGTTCCAGGCCTTTGCGCAGCGGTTCGGAGTCGTTCAGGATGGCCGTCTGGGCCTCGCGGGCAGCCACCAGGCCTTGCAGGTTGCCCAGAATGGCGGAGGCGCGCTGGCGGGTCTGCTCGTACTGCGTCAGCAGGGTCTGCAGGCGTTCCTTCAGCTGCGGGTCGCGCGCGGCGTTCAGGCGCAGCTCGGGACTGCCGCTGATCAGCGCCTCGGTGATGAGCTTGAAGGAGTTCAAGTCCTTGCCCAGCAGGAACACGGCCTCGGGGCTGACGCCTTCCTGCGTCAGGAACTCGTTGGCGCTCTTGCCGATGCGCTGGGTCAGCATGACCAGCTGACCGACCGCGGACACCTCACCGGCGGAGGCGCCGATCTGCAGCGCTTGGGATGACACGGCCTCGGCGCTTTCCAGCAGGTCGCTGGACTGGCGGTTGATGGCGCGCAGCGCCTCGCCCACCTGGGTCAGCACCTTCTCCTGGCCCTGCACGACCTTGCCGTGCTTCTCGGCGCGCTCGACCAGCGGCTTCAGCGAGTCCAGCGTGGGCTGCACGGCCGCCGGCGCGACGGACAGTTCGCCCTCGCCGGTCTTCAGGTTGTTGACCACGCTGCTCAGCGTGCCCACCGATTCGCGCAGTTCGGCGAACGCGGTCGGGTTGCCCACCAGTGCGGCGGACACGGACTTGGCCATGCGCTGCGAGTGCATCAGCGCCTGGCCGGCGGCGCGCACCTGCGCGGCGCTGCGGTTGGAGCTGACCAGCACCAGGCTGACGGAGAGCGCCGTACCCACGAAGCCCAGGGCCACCAGGCCGGTCAGCACCTTCTGGCGGTTGCGGGACAGGAAGTCGGCCAGCTTGTCGGCGCCGGAGGCGGGCTGGGCCGCCTGGGGCAGCATGGTGGGGTCGGCGGCCTGCGTGGTCGGCGCGAAGCTGATGCTGCTGGCCGGGAATTCGCTGGCCGGCCCGGGCTCGGTCGGCACGGCCGGCGAGATGATGGACGCCGGCTCCTCGACCTGCAGGAAGGCGTCGGAGCGGGTGGGCAGCTCGGCGTTGACGAGCGTGGAATCGACGTTGCGCGTCGCGTCGAACCCGCCGGCGCTCGTCGAATCGATGGTCGTGTCCACAGCCTCGCGCGCCACCGGCGCTTGCTCGTCGGCTTCGGACGTTCTCCTGATCTTGTCCAGCAGGCTCATCTCACCCTCGTCCTTCAAATGTTTGTGACGTCCGTGCTCCCATGACACGGACCCGGGGACTAGCTAACGCGCGTCACGCGACGATGTGCAGGAAGTCGTCCTGCCTCGCCAGCGCTTCGAGATTGATTTCTTGCCAATGACGGCCGGCCTCGTCGCGCCGCAGCGCGCCGGCAAAGCGCGGCAGCGGGCCGGCGGGCTGCTCGGCAGCCAGCGGCAGTTGCTCGTCGCTGCGCAGGCCGGCCAGGCGATCAACCAGCAGCGCACAGTTCAGGTTCAGTTCGCTGTTCATCGACACCAGCCGGGCCTGCGGCGCGAACGCACGGCCGGCGGCCGGCTCGCGCAGGCCCAGGTAGACCGCCAGGTCCACGACGGTGAACAGGCCGCCGCGCAGGTTGGCCACGCCGGTCAGCCAGGGCTTGGCATAGGGCACCGGCTTGATGGGCACCGGCGCGAAGATTTCGCTGGCCTGCTTCAGCGAGAACAGCAGGCCCACGCCGGCGCAGTCGACGGCCAGCCAGTTGGCAATGAGGGTGGTTTCGCGTGCGGCCTGCATGCGCTCGGCCAGCCGCTGTTGCAGTTCACGGAGTGCAGTCTTGTTGGCCATGTCCGTGCTGCTCGCCCTCAACCCAGGGCTTTGATCTTGGCCAACAACTCTTCGGCCTTGACGGGTTTGACGACGTAGTCGCTGGCGCCCTGGCGCATGCCCCAGACCTTGTCGGTCTCCTGGCCCTTGCTGGTGCACATGATGACCGGCACGCCGGTGTAGCGCTCGTCGCGGGTGATGGCGCGGGTCAGCTGGAAGCCGTTCTGGCCGGGCATGACGACGTCCATCAGGATGAGGTCGGGCCTGGCCTCGGCCAGGCGCTTCATCGCCTCTTCACCGTTCTCGGCAGTGCGCACGCTGTAGCCTCGCTTGACCAGCATCTCGGACAACGCGTGCAGTTCGGTCTTGGAATCGTCGACCAGGAGGATGTTGTGGATGCTCATGGCAGTTCTCGCTCAAAAGTCGCTCAGGGACGATGCTGCTGCACCACCTGGAGCAGCTGGTCCTTGGTGAAGGGCTTGGTCAGGTAATCCTCCGAGCCCACCATGCGCCCACGGGCCTTGTCGAACAGTCCGTCCTTGGACGACAGCATGATCACCGGCACCCCCGAGAACTGCGGGTTGCGCTTGATGATGGCGCAGGTCTGATAGCCATCCAGGCGCGGCATCAGGATGTCGCAGAACACCAGATCGGGATGGAAGTCGCCCAGCTTGGCGAGCGCATCGAAGCCATCCTCCGCCAGCGCAACCTCGTGGCCGCCCTGCTTCAGGAAGATCTCCGCACTGCGGCGGATGGTGTTGCTGTCGTCGATGACCAGGATGCGGGTCGGACCCGCACCGGATGCTTGCTCGTTCAAACCTCGTCTCCTCTGATCTTCAGCTCGGGACTGGTCCGGCCCGGCAGGGTCAGATGCGCACCATCTCGAAGTCTTCCTTGCGCGCGCCGCAATCGGGGCAGACCCAGTTCATGTCGACATCGGCCCACTTGGTGCCGGGCGCAATGCCATGCTCGGGATCGCCCGTCTCCTCGTCATAGATCCATCCGCAGATCAGGCACATCCAGGTACTGGGTTCGCTCACGTGTTGCTCAGAGTTTGCTCACTACAATCGAATCATTCTAGCCAGGGCCCAGGAGCGCAATGCTGAGGGCAAACGCCTGTGCCGAGGCCCGCAGGACCGCGCTTTTAGCGGCAGACTCCACGCTTTCGGCTGCTGTTCGGCCGCGACCGCCACGACCTCCTCATGAGCCCCAAACCCCATTCCGTCGCCCCCGACGCCGACACGCCCCAAGATGAGCAGGAGAGCCCGCCGCCCGCGTGCGTGCTGAGCTTCAACGCGAGCGATGCCTCCGGCGCAGGCGGCCTGGCCGGCGACGTGGCCACCATCGCAGCCATGGGCGCGCACTGCCTGCCAGTGGTCACCGCCGTCGTTCTGCGCGACACGGCCGAGACCTTCGAACACCACAACCTCGACCCCGACGTCGTCGCCGAGCAGGCCCGCCACATCCTGGAGGACGTGCCCATCACGGCCTGGAAGGTCGGCTTCCTCGGCAACGCCGAGGCCGTCAGCGCCGTCGCCGAGGTGCTCAGCGACTATCCCGACGTGCCTCTGGTGACCTATCTGCCGTCGGTCGCCTGGATCGACGAGGACGAGCAACAGAGCTACCTGGACGCGCTGCGCGAGCTGGTGCTGCCGCAGACGGTCGTGCTGGTGGGCAACCACAAGACCATGACCGATTTCCTGCTGCCCGACTGGGACAGCGAGCGCAGCCCCTCCGCCCGCGAGCTGGCCGTGGCCGCCGCGCAGTCGGGTGCCCAGCATGTGCTGGTGACCGGCATGCAGCTGCCCAACCAGTACGTGGACAACGTGCTGGCCAACTCGTCCGGCCCCATCACCGGCGAGAAGTTCGAGCGCTTCGAGACCTCGTTCGTCGGCGCGGGCGACACGCTGGCCGCGGCGCTGGCAGCGCTGCTGTCGGTCGGCGCCGAGCTGCACTCGGCCGTCAGCGAGGCGCTGTCCTTCCTGGACCAGTCGCTGGACGCGGGCTTCCGCCCCGGCATGGGCAACGTCATCCCCGACCGCTTCTTCTGGGCGCTGCCGCCGCCTGACGAGGAAGGCGGCGAGCCGGAGTTCGAGGACGTCGAACCCGAACAGCCACCCAAGTCGCCGCGGCGCATGCACTGAACCCTTTTTTGCCGTTTCCGATGGTTACCAATTCCCAGCTGTTCGAGCGCGCCTCGCGCGTCATTCCCGGCGGCGTGAACTCGCCCGTGCGCGCCTTCCGCGCCGTCGGCGGCACGCCGCGCTTCATCGCCCGCGGCGAAGGCGCCTACATCTTCGATGCCGAAGGCAAGCGCTATGTGGACTACATCGGCTCCTGGGGTCCGATGATCCTGGGCCACGGCCACCCGGCCGTGCTGGAGGCCGTGCAGAAGGCCGCCGTCGAAGGCTTCTCGTTCGGCGCGCCCACCGAGCGCGAGATCGAGCTGGCCGAGGAGATCCTGAAGCTGGTGCCCAGCATGGACCAGGTGCGCCTGGTCAGCTCCGGCACCGAGGCGACGATGAGCGCCATCCGCCTGGCGCGCGGCGCCACCGGCCGCGCCAAGTTCATCAAGTTCGAGGGCTGCTACCACGGCCACACCGATGCACTGCTGGTCAAGGCCGGCTCGGGCCTGGCCACCTTCGGCCACCCGACCAGCGCCGGCGTGACGCCGGGCGCGGCCGCCGACACGGTGGTCCTGGAATACAACAACGTCGAGCAGCTGGAAGCCGCGTTCGCGCAGTACGGCACCGAGCTGGCCTGCGTCATCGTCGAGCCCATCGCCGGCAACATGAACTTCGTGCGCGCGTCCGTGCCGTTCATGACCGCGATGCGCCGGCTGTGCACGCAGCATGGCGCGCTGCTGGTGCTGGACGAGGTCATGACCGGCTTCCGCGTCGGCCTGGGATCCGCGCAGGCCCACTACGCGACGCTGATCCCCGGCTTCGCGCCCGACATCTCGGTGTTCGGCAAGGTCATCGGCGGCGGCATGCCACTGGCCGCCTTCGGCGCCAAGCGCGAGGTCATGCAGCACCTGGCGCCGCTGGGCGGCGTCTACCAGGCCGGCACGCTGTCGGGCAACCCGGTGGCCACGGCCTGCGGGCTGGCCACGCTGCGTGAGATCCAGAAACCCGGCTTCTTCGCCGACCTGTCGGCCAAGACTCGGCAGCTCGTCGACGGGCTGAAGTCCGTCGCGGCCGAGAACGGCGTGCCCTTCAGCGCCGACGGCGAAGGCGGCATGTTCGGCTTCTTCCTGCTGCCCGAGCTGCCGCAGAACTACACGACCGTCATGACGACGGACAAGGAGCGCTTCAACCGCTTCTTCCACGCGATGCTGGATGCCGGCATCTATCTTGCTCCGGCCTTGTACGAAGCAGGCTTCGTGTCGGCGGCGCACAGCGCGGCGGACATCGAGGCCACGCTTTCGGCCGCGCGCACCGCCCTGCGCTGATCCCCTGCCCTCGCGGGCTGATTGACATGCATCTCCACATCCTCGGCATCTGCGGCACCTTCATGGGCGGCCTGGCGGCGCTGGCGCGTGAGGCCGGCCACCGCGTGACCGGCTGCGACGCCAACGTCTATCCGCCGATGAGCACGCAGCTCGAAGCGCTCGGCATCGAGCTGATCGAAGGCTTCGGCGCCGAGCAACTGGAGTTCAAGCCCGACGTCTTCGTCATCGGCAACGTCGTCACGCGCGGCGAGCGCTTCCCGCTGATGGAAGCCATCCTGGACGCCGGCCTACCCTACACCTCCGGCCCGCAGTGGCTGGCAGAGCACGTGCTGCAGGGCCGCCACGTTCTGGCCGTGGCCGGCACGCATGGCAAGACGACGACCACGTCCATGCTGGCGTGGATCCTGGAGCACGCCGGCCAGAAGCCGGGCTTCCTGGTCGGCGGCGTGCCGCAGAACTTCGGCGTGTCGGCGCGGCTGGGCGACGGCAGCGCCTTCGTCATCGAGGCCGACGAGTACGACACCGCCTTCTTCGACAAGCGCAGCAAGTTCGTGCACTACCGGCCGCGCACGGCCATCCTGAACAACCTCGAACACGACCACGCCGACATCTTCCCGGACCTGGCCGCCATCGAGACGCAGTTCCACCACCTCGTGCGCACCGTGCCCGCGAGCGGCCGCCTGGTCGTCAACGCCCGCGAGGAGGCGCTGCAGCGCGTCATCGCGCGCGGCTGCTGGAGCGAGGTGCTGCGTTTCGGCGCCAAGAAGGAAGAGGCCGGCATGCTGCGCGCGCGCGGCGAGCCGCAGGCCTTCGACGTGCTGCGCGGCAGCCTGAAGGTGGCCCGCGTCGAGTGGAACCTGATCGGCGAGCACAACCAGCTCAACGCATTGGCCGCCATCGCCGCGGCCGAGCATGTGGGCGTGGACCCCGAGCAGGCGGCCGCGGCTCTGGGCGAATTCCAGAACGTGCGCCGTCGCATGGAGCTGCGCGGCGAGGTGAACGGCATCAAGGTCTACGACGACTTCGCGCACCATCCAACCGCCATCCGCACGACCATCAACGGCCTGCGCCGCCGCATCGCGCCGGCCGATCGCATCCTGGCCATCTTCGAGCCGCGCTCCAACACGATGAAGCTGGGCACGATGAAGGCCCAGCTGCCCTGGGCGCTGGAGGAAGCCGACCTGGCCTTCTGCAATCAGCAGGGTCTGAGCTGGGACGCCAAGGAGGCACTGGCGCCGATGGGCGCGCAGGCGGTGGTCGGCGCGGATGTGGATGCGCTGGTGGCCGCCGTCGTCCAGGCCGCCAGGCCGGGCGACCACTTGCTGTGCATGAGCAACGGCGGGTTTGGCGGCATTCACGACAAGCTGTTGCAAAGCTTGGCCGCCCGGGCCTGACGGCCCGACGAGCGGCATTCACGACAAGCTGTTGCAAAGCTTGGCCGCCCGGGCCTGGTCCGTTTGACGGCTCAGCTTGCCTTGTACTTGCTCAGCGGCAGATCGGCAGTTACTGCGATCGACGCCTTTGCTCGTCCTGCCATGCTGCCAACTCCAGCGGCCTCAGGCCGAATCGCACCGCGTTGCCAGGATGCAGAGCCTTGAACTCCGCCAGCACCAGCTTGACGAATTGATCTTCATCTGCGGCCAGGATGGTGTCGGGCATCCGGCCTTTCACTGCCTGCTCGTTCGCTGCGTCGTCCGCTCGCACGATGGCAGCAATCACTTCCGCAAGGGCCCGGCGGTGGCGCAGGCGGAAGATGTCCGGCGGCACCAGAGCTTGCTTCACGGCGACATATTGCTGGCAGGAGCGTTCGTAAGCCAAGACGAACACGTCGCGTAGCAGCTCTACGCGATTCAGCTCGTACACACCCAGCATCGCATCCACGTAGGCTTGCTGAGGCACGTCGATGAAGGACAGTGGACAGAGGTTGTGGCGGATAAAGGGGATGTTGGCCGCCAGCCGCGAGACGCGCTTGTTCACGTCCTCGAAGGGCTGCAGGTATGGCAGATGCACCATCAGGAAGAAAGCCTGCTCGAAGGGGTCGGCGATCTCGGCCGCCATACGGACGACGATGCTGAACAGTTCCTCCAGCCGCTGTGGTAGCGCAATGGGCAGGTAGACGCTGCCGCCGATCTCGACGGCGCGGCGACGGATGCGTCCCACCGCTGACGGATCAGCCATCAAACCGTCCGACAAGAATGCATGCAGGGCGACCAAGGTCTCCACATCCACACGCGCATGCTCCGGGTTGAGCACCAAGTACTCGATGGCCTGCTTGTGGTTCAGGATCATCTGGGTTTCCAGCGCATCCTTGCCCTCGGCGGCTTGGCCGAACTCGATCAGCCTTTCGGTGTCCAGCCGGCTGTAGGTGTTGCCTTCCAAATGCGACGA
The DNA here is from genome assembly GCA_036401055.1 of Roseateles sp. Taxonomy (GTDB): domain Bacteria; phylum Pseudomonadota; class Gammaproteobacteria; order Burkholderiales; family Burkholderiaceae_C; genus Pelomonas. The sequence continues at coordinate 6,193 of DASWWC010000246.1, read as the reverse complement.
GGCCCAGGAAAGATCGATCAACAGCCGGTTCAGGATGTCTCGCGCGAAGGTGCCGGCTGGCGTTTGGTCGGCCGGCGAGCGGCCCAGCGCGTGCAACTGCTCGCGCAGGCCTGCCGGCAGGTAGGCGGTCCGATTGGGGTGGTACTGCTCAAGAAACTGCAGCCGGTAGCTGAGCGGGGTACGCATGTGGCGGGGCTGGGAGACGTAGGCGCGGATTTCGGCTCCTTCTGCGGAAGTCACTACATATGCCGACTGTCCTGCAGGCTCTGTGCCGCGATCCTGAGTTGCCATCCGGTCGCCAGCGTTGCCCAGCAAGGGCGGTGCATTCCGGTGATACCGGGTGGCACGTCCTTCTCCGAGCCTGCGGATGCGCCCCTGCGTCACCAGCAGCGTCAGTCGTCGCTGCAGGGTGCGCCGCTGATGAAGGTCGCCCAGGTGCCGCAAGACTTCCTCGATGCTTGCGCCCGCCGGGGATGCCTCAATCAACTCGACCAGCGAATCGAGCTCTTGCGGCGGTGTCATGGGAGGCATATCGCGACAGTTTGGCTGACTGAATCGCAGTATTGCGACAAATAAACTGTCGCGCAAACTGTTTCGCGACACCAAATTGTTGCCATGATGGCGCGATCCGAGGAGGATCTGTGATCATCAACGGGCGCTACAAGGCCGAGGTGATGCGCCGACCCGGCCCGTGGAAGACCAAGCAGGCAGCGGAGCTGGTGACGCTGAATGGGTCGCCTGGTCCAACCACCACCCACTGATGGAGCCTCTGGGCTGCGTCCCGTCGGTCGAGTTCGGGGCCTGACATGTCCGAATTTCCGTGCGTGAGGCTCGTCGAGCCTTCACGGGTCTCGTGATGGCGGTTGGGGACCCAACTTGAGATTCAGGCCTCGCGCTCCAGCCGCGCCGCCGCGGCCAGCAGCAGCTGCTTGAAGCGCTCCACCAGTTCGCTCTGCGGCTCGCGCATGTGCCAGGCGCACATCTCGTCCAGCGGCAGGCGCGCGTTCTCCAGCGCCAGGATGCGCACATGGCCCTCGCGCGCCGCGACGCGTGCAATGCTGCCCGGCAGATAGCCCACCAGCGGCAGCCTGCGCATCATGCTGATGGTCACCATGAGGTCGTCGGTCTGGAACAGGTTGGTCGGCAGTGCCAGGTCCAGGCTGTGGAACTTGGCGTCCTGCAGCACGCGCATGCGCGTGCCCGGCAGCGGCCAGATCCACGACTGCTGCGCCAGCACCTCCCAGCTCAGGTGGCGGCTGGCCGCCAGCGGATGGCACTGGCTGATGACCAGCACCTCCTGCTGACGCATCAGCTGCACGCGCTCCAGGTCGCCCGGCACGTCGGCACCCTGCACACGCGCGATGACCAGGTCCAGGCGGCCCTGGCGCAGGTCGGCGAACATGCCGGCCAGCGAATGCGTCCGCACGCTGACCGCGACGCCCGGCAACTCGGTCTTCAGCGCCGCCACGGCGTCCGGCATCAGGTCGGCCAGCGCCGCATTGGTGGCGCCCAGCAGCAGCTCGCCGCTGACGCCGCGCGCCAGCGAGGCCACGTCCTCGCCGCCGCGGCGCAGGTCGGCCTGCAGCTTGCGGCCCAACACCAGCAGGCGTTCGCACAGCGCCGTGGCCCGGATGCCACGCCCGCGCCGCACAAACAGGGTTTGTCCCAATCCGCTTTCGAGTTCGCTGAGCGTCTTGCTGACGGCCGGTTGCGTGACATGCAGCGCCTCCGCCGCGGCACTGATGCTGCCCTTGTCTGCCAGGGCCAGCAGCACGCGCAGCTGTCGCAGGGTCAGGCGCTGCACCACGAAATCCTCAGCCTGCTTGGGCGCCGAGGCGTGCGCCATTGAATCCTGCATAACCATCGGAAAACTCTAGCAAAGAAAGCTTCATGTCAGCCCCGGCACGCGGGGCTAGCGTGCAGGCATGAATGCACGCTTCATGCCATCCCCACGGCGCTGCCTGGTCGCTTGCCTGCTGCTGGCCGGCGCGGCGGCGCAGGCCGCGTCGCCCGAATGGGAGTCGCCGCCCATCAGCCACAAGGACGTGCAGCCCTATTTTGACGCCCGATCCCTGCATACCCGTGTGCTGCCGCCGCCGCCCGAGCCCGGCTCCGCCACGGAGCACGACGACGTGGCCGCGCTGCAGGCGCGCCAGCAGGCCTCGGCCGAGCGGCGCGAGCAGGCGCAGGCCGACGCCAAGTGGCTGTACGACCGCTTCGCGCCGGCGCTGGGCGTGGCCGAGCTGCGCCGCGACCGCCTGCCCTCGCTGGTGAACCTGCTGAACCGATCGCTGAAGCAGGCGGGCGGCCCGGCTTTCGCGGCGAAGGCGGCCTATCCGCGCGCACGGCCCTACCAGCGCATGCAAGGCATCCACGTCTGCGGCAAGCCCGACCCCGACGGCAAGAGCCGCACCTCCTATCCGTCCGGCCATGCCGCCTACGGCTGGACGGTGGCGCTGGTGCTGGCTCGCGTCGCGCCCGACCGGGCGCCAGCGCTGCTGGCGCGCGCGGCCGAGTACGCCGACAGCCGGCTGGTCTGCGGCATGCATTTCCCGTCCGACATCGAGGCGGCCCGCCAGCTCGCGACCGCGGTGGTCGTCCAGCTGGACAGCCATGCCGAGTTCCAGGGCGACGTCGAACTGGCGCGCGCCGAGCTGGTGCCGCATTGAGGGCCCTGCCCCTGACTCCGATTGCCAACACCGCGGCCACAAGCCGCACGACAGGCCTGCCATCGCCCGACCTACCCGCCGGGCCACGCAGCTCCTGCTCCACGCAGCGCCGGGGCTGCCCGACGCCAGGCGGCCACACGCCGCCTGTGCGCCGCCGCACCAGGCCTGTCCCCCCCATCACAAAAAACCTCCAGGAATCTCCCGTGAAACCTCGTCTGCACCTCCTCGCCCTGGCCAGCCTCGCGCTGCTGTCCCAAGCCCATGCGCAATCCGCCCCGCCCTCCGAGCCCGGCAAGCTTGAGCGCGTGGAGGTGACCGGCTCGATGATCAAGCGCACCGACAGCGAGACCACCTCGCCGGTGACCATCATCAAGCACGAGGACATCCTGCGCTCGGGCGCCACGACGCTGGACGAGCTGCTGCGCATGGACCCCTCCGTCGGCACCGGCGGGCTGGACGACATCGGCAGCGGCAACGGGTTTGCGGCCGGCACCGCGTCGGTCTCCATGCGCGGCATGGGCTCGGCGGCCACGCTGGTGCTCATCAACGGCCGGCGCATGGCCCCGGCCGGCGTGGTGGACCCCAACAGCGGCCAGTCCACGGTGTTCAACATCAACGCCATCCCGATGTCGGCGGTCGAGCGCATCGAGATCCTGAAGTCCGGCGCGTCGTCGCTGTACGGCTCGGACGCGCTGGCCGGCGTGGTCAACGTCATTCTGCGCAATGACTACCAGGGCGCCCTGGTCGAGGTGAACGCCAAGCAGCGCTTCGACGGCCTGTTCAAGAGCCAGACCGCCAACGTGATGGTGGGCGCCGGCGACATCGCCCGTGACGGCTACAACCTGATGCTGGGCGCAGAGCTCTTCATCCGCGACGGCGTGGGCATCACCGAGGCACCCGACCTGGTCCGCCACGACCTGCTGAGCAGCCTGTACAACCGCCTCAAGCCCAGCTCCACCTCGTCCTACCCCGGCAACCTCTACACGTACAACAACGGCGCCGCGGGCAGCTTCCGCGGCATGCTGTCGTCCAGTTGCGCGACGCAGGGGCCCGTCTCGTCCACCGTGTCCACGCCGCGCTGCCTGTGGGACTCCACGCAGTACGCCCAGTACACCGGCGACCAGAAGCGCGGCTCGGTGTTCGCGCGCGGCAGCCTGGACGTGGGCGGCGGCGCCGTCGTCAGCGCCGAGCTGATGGCCTCGCGCGTGAAGAACGACTACAGCGACTCGCCCACCAGCCGCAGCGAATCGCTGACCACCTGGGGCGACGCGCAAGGCAAGAGCGTGCAGTTCATGGGCCTGGCGCTGCCGGCCGACCACCCGGACAACCCCACCCGCCTGGCCAGCACCGCCAACCCCGTGCTGCTGCCCAACAGCACCGGCACCACCACGCGCTACACCCGCCCCACCGTGATGGGCCTGCGCTACCGTTTCGCCGACCTGCCCTACAACTACCACACGCAGGCCGACAACATCCGCGCCGTCATCAGCGGCAGCACGACGCTGGCCGGCTGGGACATCGACGGCGGCCTGCTGCACCACTACCAGAAGAACACCAAGACGCTGACCGGGCGGCTCAGCCTGTCCGGCCTGAACAAGGTGCTGGCCGACGGCAGCTACCGCTTCGGTGGCCAGAACAGCCCCGAGGTGCTGGCCACCCTGTCGCCCGACCTGAACGACTGGGGCACCGCCAACACCAGCTCGGTGGACCTGCGCGGCTCGCGCGAGCTGTGGGCACTGGACGGCGGCGCCGCCATGCTGGGCCTGGGCGGCGAGCTGCGCCACGAGAACTTCGAGGTGGCGGCCGACCCGCGCACCGCCGCCGGCGACATCATCGGCCGCGGCATCGGCGAGGCGCGCGGCTCGCGCAACGTGGCCGCTGCCTACGCCGAGCTGGCCCTGCCCTTCGTCAAGGGGCTGGAGACCCAGGTCGCGCTGCGTGCCGAGCGCTACTCGGACTTCGGCAACGCCGTGACCGCCAAGCTGGGCGCCAAGTACAAGCTGAACGACTGGGCCACCGTGCGCGGCACCTGGGCCAATGGCTTCCGCGCGCCGGCGCTGTCGCAGATCACCACGTCGTCGGTGTTCGCCTTCGGCTCCGGCTACCGCGACCCCAGGCTCTGCCCCACGGTCGTCACCGGCAACACGAACTGCTCGCTGAGCCTGTCCACCGTGTCGCTGGCCAACCCCAACCTCCAACCCGAGAAGTCCGACTCCTACACGCTGGGCCTGGTGCTGTCGCCCGCGCGCGGCACGGACGTGGTGCTGGACGCCTGGTACATCGAGCGCCGCGGCGAGGTGGACCGCCTCAGCGCCCAGGAGATCCTGAACCGCGAAAGCCAGTTCCCCGGCATGGTCATGCGCCTGCCGCCGGCGGCCGGTGAGACGCTGGGCCAGGTCTACCAGGTGCGCCGCCCCTACCTGAACCTGGCCCGCACCACGGCCGGCGGGCTGGACTACGAGTTCAGCCAGCGCTTCGGCCTGGCCGAGTACGGCAAGGCACGCCTGAGCCTGAAGGGCACGCGCACGCTGTCGCACAAGGTGCAGAACGAAGAGGGCCAACCCGAGGTCGAGACGCTGGGCTTCTACCGGAAGCCGCGCACCAAGCTGCAGCTCAGCGCCAACTGGAGCCTGGAGGACTGGTCCGTCACGCTCAGCGGCAACCACCAGAGCGGCTTCCAGAGCTTCGACGCCGGCGGCAGCTGCGACAGCACGCTGACCAATGGCGGCTACGCCGACCTGTGCCGCATGAAGGCCTGGCGCACGGCCGACCTGTCGGTCAGCTACAAGGGCTTCAAGGGCACGCGCCTCAGCGCCACGGTGCGCAACCTGGCCGACTCGCGCCCGCCGCTCGACCCGAACGAGACCGAGGTTGGCGTCCGCGGCAGCGTGGCCAATGCCTATGGCCGCTACCTGTCGGTGAATGCCTCCTATGAGTTCTGAGTTCTTCTCCCACCGGCGCACGCTGCTGGGCGCGGCGCTGGCCGCGCTGCTGCCGTGGCCGGCCGCCGCCGCGCCGGTGCTGCCGGGCGCGCAGCTCAAGGCCGACGGCATCCCGCCGTTCGAACGCCACCGCTTCGGCGACGAAGCGGACGAGGCCGTGGGCCTGCGCTTCCTGGACTGGCATCCGCTGCGTGCCGAGATGCTGGCGCTGCGCCGCCACGGCGGCAGCCAGCAGCTGCACCGTGTTGCGGCGCCCGGCGCCAAGCCCGAGCCGCTCACCCAGGGGCGCGACGCCGTCAGCGACGCGCGCTGGGAGCCCGCCGCGGGCGACTACCTCGTCTTCAGCCGCGACCAGGGCGGCGACGAGGCCTTCCGTCTGTTCCGGCTGGCACCCGGCAGCGAGCCACAGGCACTGACACCGGCCAACGAACGCGTCAGCGAGTTCGAGTTCCTGCCGCGCGCCGGCGGCCTGGTCTGCCTGCAGGAGCAGCTCAACCGCGAAGGCGGCACCGCCGCGACCTCGCGCAGCAGCCTGTGGTGGATGGACCCGCAGCGGCCCGACACGCGCCGCCTCGTCGCCGA
>DASWWC010000245.1:0-8916 GCA_036401055.1 Roseateles sp. | reverse complement strand
CGCTGCTGGCCCAGTGGCCGGAGGCCCCACCCGCCGCCGGCGTGGCGGCGCTGCTGGCGACCTGGGCGCTGGCCAACCGGCTGGCACCGGTCTTCCACCGCCGGGTGGAGCTGCCGGCCGCGCGCTGGGACCCGCTGGCCCGCCTGCCGCACCCGCGCGCGGCCCGGGCCAACGCATGACGCAGCCTGGCTTCGCGCATCACGAGCCCCTGAAAACCTGGGGCAGCCGCGCCCGGGTCGCGTGCTAATGTCGCGCGCGGCTGCCCGCCGACACGGCACGACGGCAAGCCGTCCCTTCATGGCATCCGCAACCCCCGACTCCGGCCTGACGAACGACGCGCTGCAGCGCATGGCTGCGCGCACGCTGATCTGGATCGTCGTCGTCGTGGGCGCGCTGGCCGCCACCATAGGCGCGGCCGAGACCGTGCTGGGCCTGCGCGCGCTGTGGGGCAGCCAGCGGCTGCTGATCGGGCTGGCCCTGCTGGGCCTGGGTGCGGCGGCGGTGGCGCTGCTGCGCGCCGGCCGACCTCGGCTGGCCACCACGCTGGTGCTGGGCGGCACGATGGTCGCGCTGGTGGCCCACGCGCTGCAGATCGGCCTGGGCGTGCACACCCTCATCCTGGCGGCCGGCGCGCTGCTGATCGCGCTGGCCGGCGGCGTGGCCGGCAACCGGGCGGCCTTCGCGCTGGCCTTCATCTACCTGGCCGCCGTCGCCGGCCTGGCGGCGGCCGAACACCAGGGCCTGCTGCCCGGCATGAACCAGCCGGTGCTACCCCGGCTGGCCGACCGGCTGGTGGCCCACCTGCTGATCGCGGTCAGCGGTCTGGCCTCGGCACTGCTGCTGAACCGCATCCTGGGCGCGGCGCTGTCACGCGCCATCAGCGAGGGCGCGCGGCTGAACCGGCTGGTACAGGCCTCACACAACTGGGCCTGGGAGGCCGACGCGCGCTTCCGGGTCACCTCGCTGTCCGACGAGTTCGAGGCGCTGAGCGGCCACAAGCGCGAGGACTTCCTGCGCCTGGGCGAGCCCGGCGGCGCCCGCCTGGTGCGCGACGCCGACTACCTGGCGCTGCTGGAGGACATCCGTGCGCTGCGCCCCTACCGCGACCGCATCAACGGCTTCGAGACCCCCGACCGCCGCACGCTGTGGACGCTGAGTTCCGGCGAACCGGTGTTCGACGCGGCGGGTCAGCACATCGGCTGGCGCGGCGTCAGCCACAACATCACCGGCGAGCGCCTGGCGCTGCAGCAGCACCAGCGCACCGCCGGCCTGCTGGACCGGCTGCTGCGCGCCAGCCCCGACGCCATCTGCGTGGCCCGCATCACCGACGGCGGCATCGCCTTCGTCAACACGGGTTTCTGCGCCCTGGTGGGGCGCGGCCGCGACGAGCTGCTGGGCCACAACGCGCGCCAGCTGGGCCTGTGGAGCGACGACGGCGAGCCGCAGCGCCTGTCCGCCGCGCTGAACGAGCACGGCATCGTGCGCGACTTCCGCACCGCCATCCTCGTCAACGGCGACTGGCGCGACCTGCAGCTGTCGGCAACGCGGCTGGACTGGGATGGCGAGCCCGCCACGATGATGATCGCGCGCGACATCACTGAGCGCGAACGCGAGCGCATCGAGGCCGACGCCATCCTGGACCACGCCAGCGTCGGCATCGCACTGACGCACGGCGAGCGCTTCGAGCGCGTGAACCGCCACTGGCAAGACATCTTCGGCGGCATCGAACCGCGCCTGGCCGACCGCAGCGCCACACTGCCCGCGTTGCAGGACATCGCCGATGCCGCCCAGGCCTTCGAGCGCGACTGCATGCGCGCCGATGGCCGGCTCATCACCGTGCAGTTCAACGCCCGCGGCCTGCCTGCCACCGTGGCCGGCCGCCACGACGACGACCACCCCACGCTGTGGGTGGCCGAGGACGTCACCGAGCAGCGCCGCCAGGAGCGCGAGCTGAAGGCCGCCAAGCAGCAGGCCGAGACCGCCAGCCACGCCAAGAGCGCCTTCCTGGCCACCATGAGCCACGAGATCCGCACGCCGCTGAACGGCGTGCTGGGCTTGGCGCGGCTGCTGCAGCAGGGCGGCCCCGACGACCCGCACCGCGACAAATACCTGGCCCACCTCGTCGGCGCGGCCGAGTCGCTGAACGAGATCGTGTCCAACGTGCTGGACCTGTCCAAGATCGAGGCCGGCCACCTGGAGCTGGAGCAGATCGAGTTCGACCTGCACGCGCTGGTGCAGGCCAGCTTCGAGGGCTGCGCGGCGCTGGGCCGCGAGCGCGGGCTGGACATGCGGCTGGACCTGGCGCCCGAGCTGCCGCGCCTGGCGGTGGGCGACTCGGTGCGGGTGCGCCAGATCCTGGCCAACTTCCTCGTCAACGCGCTGAAGTTCACCGAGCGCGGCCACATCCGCGTCAGCGTCTCAACGCCCGGGCCGGACCGCGTGCGCTTCGCCGTGCAGGACAGCGGCATCGGCGTGCCGCCCGAGCTGCAGGCTCGGCTGTTCCGCCCGTTCGCACAGGCCGACGACTCCACCACGCGGCGCTTCGGTGGCACCGGCCTGGGCCTGTCCATCTGCCGCGAGCTGGCCGCGCGCATGGACGGCAGCGTGGGCGTGGACAGCGACGGCCACAGCGGCTCCACCTTCTGGGCCAACCTGCGCCTGCCGCGCTCGCTGACCGTGGACGACACCGCCACGCGGCGGCGCATCCCCATCCCGCAGCGCCACCCGCTGGCGGGTCAGCGCCTGCTGGTGGCCGAGGACAACCCGGTCAACCGGCTCATCATCGGCGCGCTGCTGCAGCGCCTGGGCGCCGAGGTGGTGGAGGCCGAGGACGGCGAGCAGGCTGTTGCCATCGCGCGCGAGCAGGCACCGCGGCTGGACGCCGTGCTGATGGACTTGCACATGCCCAAGATCGACGGCCTGAAGGCCACGCAACTGCTGCGCGCCGACCCGATCACCGCCCGCCTGCCCATCCACGCCTTCACCGCCGCCGTGCTGGACCAGGAACGCCAGGCCGCACTGGCGGCCGGCATGAACGGCTTCATCGCCAAGCCGGTCGCCGAGGCCGAAGTGCTGCGCGTGCTGGGCCGGGGCTGAATTCAGCCTGGAAACGGCAGTTGACCGCTTGCTACGGCTCGAAGGTTTTGTGGCGTCAACGAGTTGAGTGCTGAAGGCCAGTTCACCACTTCGGTGAACAGCGCTGCACGCTCGCTGGGCTGGCGCTTCGGGCCGCTGGCGGCGTTGCTTCTCCTGGCGGGCAGGAGCCCGCTGCGTCGGCGCGCCTTGCCAGCCGCCCGCCTCGCCAGCCCCTCGGGCGCGCCCAACTGCCGTTTCTAGGCTCAGCCGGCGCGACGGCCGCCGGCCTCGGCCTGCTGCTCGTGCAGGCGCTGCATGTCGGCCAGCGTCTTGCCGGGCTCGTCGCGGAAGGTCGCGTCCAGCAGCTGCAGCGTCTCGATGCGGTCCACGCGGAAGCTGCGGAAGTCGTTGCGCAGCTCGCACCAGGCCGACAGCGTCCACACCGGCCCCCAGAACAGACAGGCCAGCGGGCGCACGATGCGCTCGCTCTTGACGCCGCCCAGGTCCAGGTAGCCCATCTTCAGCTTGCGCCGCGCCTCGGTGGCCTCGCGCAGCGCGGTCAGGTGGGCGCTGGTGGCCGGGTCCAGCGCCGGCAGCGGCGCGTACAGCGCCAGGCTCTCGGCGGCGGCACGTGCGTCCAGCGGCAGCACGGCGAGGATCTTGCTCAACGCGTTCTCGGCTTGGCGGGCCAGCGCCGCGTCCAGCCGCGACTCGGCCATGCGCACCGTCGCGACCAGGGCCTGCGCCTCCTGCTTGCTGAACATCAGCGGCGGCAGATCGAAGCCCGCCCGCATGCGGTAGCCCACGCCGGCCTCACCCTCGATGGGCACGCCCTGCTGGGCCAGCGCGGCGATGTCGCGGTAGACGGTGCGCATGGACACCTCCAGCCGCTGGGCCAGATAGTCGGCCGTCGTGAGGCGGCGGCCGCGGATGAGCTGGACGATCTGGAAGAGGCGGTCGGCGCGGCGCATAGCTGTTCATTTTGGGGCAGCAGGCACACCCCTTGCAGAAGGCATGGGTCACCGGCAACGACGTCGAACACCACCATGGCCATCTACGCCTCCTCGCACACCCGCGGCACCCAGCGGATCGATGTGGCCACGCTGGGCGCCATCAGCGCCCCGCTGCAGTCGCTTGCGAACGACCAGCTCTTCGTGGCCCTGGGCATGCGCCCGAAAGGGGTGGCGCGCCCCGCGAGGGCGCACGCTCAACCCATGGCCGTGCACAGCTCCACCAGCGTGCCGTCCGGGCAGCGCACATAGGCCACCACCTGGCCCCAGGGCTTGGTGACGGGAGCAGCCAGCGGCGTCGCGCCGACGGCCACGGCCTTGTCGAAGGCGGCCTGCACGTCGTCCACCGTAAAGCCGATCTCCATGCCCAGCGGCCTGGCGCTGGTGTCGGCGGCCACGTAGTCGTGCTGCACGCTGTCGCGCGCGGTCGCATGGTCCACGAACGCGAGCTTCACGCCGCCGGCGCCGGTGTCGACCTCGCCGTAGGCGCCGCTCTCGTGCAGGAAGCGGCGCGGCAGGCCGAAGGCCATGTCGAAGAAGTCCAGCGAGGCGGCGACGTCGGCCACGTAGACCAGGGTGTAGGCGAAGTTCATGCGGCGATCTCCCAGTGGTTGAAGGCCTGCATGCTCGCCGTGCCGGCTGTCACCGGCTGTCAGCAGCCGCGTGGACAATGGCGGGCTGATGCAAGCCTTCCTGATTGCCACCGGCCTGGTGGCCCTCGCCGAAATCGGCGACAAGACCCAGCTCCTCGCCTTCATGCTCGCGGCCCGCTTCAAGCGGCCCTGGCCCATCGTGCTGGGCATCTTCGTGGCCACCGTGGTCAACCATGCGGCGGCCGGCGCCGTCGGCAGCTGGCTGACCGGCGTCATCGGCCCCACCGTGCTGCGCTGGATCCTGGGCCTGTCCTTCATCGCGATGGCGGGCTGGATGCTGATCCCCGACAAGCTGGACGAGGACGACACCCCCAAGCCCGGCCACGGCGTGTTCGTGACGACGGTGATCGCGTTCTTCCTGGCCGAGATGGGCGACAAGACGCAGATCGCCACCGTCGCGCTGGCGGCGCGCTTCCCGGCCGACTTCATCGGCGTGGTGATGGGCACGACGGCCGGCATGATGGTCGCCAACGTGCCCGCCGTGCTGGTGGGCGACAAGCTGGCGCACAAGCTGCCGGTGACGCTGGTGCACCGCGTGGCGGCGGTCATCTTCGCGGTGCTGGGCGTGATGACGCTGGTGGCGGGCGGGGCGCTGCTGGGCTGACCGGCGCTGCCCCTTCGAGGCGCGGGCTGGCAGCGCGTGTGCGCGGTGCGGCGCTCGCCGCCTGTCGTCCGACGCGGGTCAGTGGCGGCGCGCGCTGACGAAGATCCTCCAGCCCAGCAAGGCCGCAACAGCGCCCAAGGTGAGCAAGAGCCCGCCTCCAAAGGCGGCGCCGGCCTGGATGCCCAACACCTCCGAGACCAGCAAGCTCAGCCCACAGATCGCCTTGCAGCTCAGGCCTTCACGCGGCAGTTCGCCGCTGAGCAAGGCCCCGGTGCCGGCAACCAGCGCCGCCAGGCCGAGCATCAGCAAGAACAGCCCGAAGAGTCTTGCTTCTCGATGCATGGCTGCGCCGGTCCCGTGGGTCAACGATTGAATGAGATGTCGTCAGGCATCGGCGTTCACGAGGATGAACGGCTCATCCGGCATGTCGGCCTGGGCCACGACACGGCCGCTCACGCGGGTGACGAGCGGCTTCAAGCCTGAAGGCTCCGCCGCCACGCGTGAAACGTCCTGCGCCAGCACCGGCGCCGTCGACAGCAGGGTGCCGCACGCCAACGCTGCGGAGATGAGCCAGCCGGTGCGGCGGGTGGGCGTTTGCGCATTGCTCGTGAGCGGCTGAAGCCACGCGTGGAAGCGGGGCGAGGGGCGGTTCATGAGCGCATGTTGCGGGTCCATTGATGGGTGTGGCAGCAGTAGCGAAACCTCTAGCCAGGCACTTTCTGCATTTCCGGGTACACCCACTTCCATGGCACAGGTGCTGCCGGTGCGTCAGGCTGCTGAGGCAAAACCTCGTTCGCAAAAAACTGCTCTACATAGCGGAGGTTGTCGCTCAAGTTTTGTACTTCGAGAGGGGATAGGGTGAAGGCGTACTCGTCGTCTACGACGGTGAATACATCAGGTGATTCAAGAACAACTTGGAGCCGGTATCCGCCAGGCTTCCAGGAAAAAGACTGTCGAATGTGGGCATAGACATCTGCCATCTCCTGGCACTTCAAGAATCCGTTTGCGTCAAACGGCTCCGTCTCACGGAGATGCGCCAGCTTTCTCAAAGAAATGGCACCGAGTGCGGTCTTGCGTTCCAGGAAGTCGAGGCTCTGGAATCGAATAAATCGCTCTTCAACATCCTTCTGGGATATCTTCATCGCAAGGACGTTCAATTCCTTCTCGAAGGGCACGGCACCGACTTGCGGGTAGGTCATTGTTCCCATGCGCTGGACGATTCCTCTCCAAGAGAACGATGCTTGTTCGCCAGATTCGTGTGTGACGCAAAGGCGAACCCCGGTAATCACGATGTCCTTGTGGGTCACGGTAAGTGGTCGGCCCTGCAAAACGCCTGCAACCCGCATGAACACTAGCGATGCGGGGTGAATGCCGATGGCCGGAACTCCCAGAATCAAATTCAATGGCAATTGATTTCTGGGAGTTCTGGAGGGCAGGCGATGGCGACCGACGACTTCTTCCGCGCACGGCTGGATGGCATGGTGGATCCCCGCCACCCGCTCGCGGTTCTCGGCCGGCGCATGCCCTGGTCGCAGATTGAAGCGTCGCTGGCCCCGCTGTTCGCCCGCAAGGCCCGCATGGGCAAGTCCCGCGAGGACGCCGACATGTTTGGCCCCACGCTGGTGGTGGCCGCGGGCGGCGTCAGTCGCGCGGGCCGGCCGCGCCTGCCGATCCGGCTGATGGTCTCCCTGCTGTACCTCAAGCACGCGTTCAACGAGAGCGACGAATCCGTCGTGGAGCGCTGGAGCGAGAACGTCGTGTGGCAGCTCTTCAGCGGCATGGAGTACTACCAGAGCAAGCTGCCCTGCGACGCCACGCAGATCGGGCGCTTCCGGCGCGTGCTGGGCGAAGCCGGGGTGGAGCAACTGCTCAAGACGACCATCGAGGCGGCCGTGGCCATGAAGGCCGTCAAGCCCGTCGAGCTGGAGCGAGTGACGGTCGACACCACGGTCCAGGAGAAGGCCATCGCCCACCCGACGGACAGCCGGTTGCTGGAAGTGGCGCGGGCCAAGATCGCCCGCCTGGCGAAGCGAGCAGGCCTGAAGCTCAAGATGACGCACGAGCGCGAGGGCCAGAGCTTGCGTCGTCGTGCTGGCGGCTACGCCCATGCCAAGCAGTTCAAACGACTGCGCCAGGTGGTGCGCCGCCAGCGCACGATCCTGGGTGTGCTGCTGCGCGAGGTGCAGCGCAAGATGACGACGCTGGCGCAGGCCGCACAGGACCAGCTCAAGCCCTGGCTGGAGCGCGCCGAGCGCATCCGCAGCCAGCGCACTCACGACAAGAACAAGCTCTACGCCCTGCACGCGCCGGAGGTCGAATGCATCTCCAAGGGCAAGGCCCGCAAACCCTACGAGTTCGGCGTGAAGGTCAGCTTGGCAGTGGCCCACAAGAGCGGCCTGATCGTGGGCGCCCGCAGCTTCCCCGGCAACCCCTTTGATGGCCACACGCTCAGCGCACAGCTTGAGCAGACCAGCACCTTGCTGCAGGACCTCGGCGTCACGCCCAAGACAGCCGTCGTCGACCTGGGCTACCGCGGTGTCGACGCCGACATTGCCCCGGTGGAGCTGATCCACCGGGGCAAGTACAAGTCGCTGAACGCGCTGCAGCGGCGCTGGCTCAAACGCCGCCAGGCGATCGAGCCGACCATCGGCCACACCAAGCACGACCACCGGATGGACAAGTGCTGGCTCAAGGGCAGTGAGGGCGACGCACTGCACGCGGTGCTGTGCGCGGCCGGCTTCAACATCCGCTGGTTGCTGCGGGCGCTGCGGCGCCAGCTGCAGGCTGGCGGCCTGAAGAACCTCTACTTTGCCGTGATCGCCGTATGGGCGGCCTGGCTGGCAGCGTCTATGGCGGGGCTCAGCGGCCTGATGGGTGCCAATGCCGACCCATCGCGTCAGCCGCTGCTCCGCCCCTCATGACCGCGCCCTGCTCGCCGGGCTCACCCCGCCAGCGAGTCGCGTGGAAATGGATTTTGCAGGTCTGACTAAGTGCGACACGCAGATTCACGATCGGACCGAAAGTAGTGAATCCGATCTCAGGTGAGGGCTGAGTAATGACGCGAACTTGAGGCCGCGTGATCCAGCCTCGCACAGCTAGAAATATTGGCGGCAGCCAAGCCAGCGCCCCTACTACGGCAGCAAGGTCAGTAAACGACACGGCGACTCCTTTGCTTTCATACGATCTAACGACGTTTACCCAATGTGGGCAGGCCGCCCGGGCTGACGTCAAGCCATTTCGGTTTGGTGCGCGCCCAGATAGATGCAGACCTCTTAAACATCACCGCCGCGGTAAGTGCCTCGTGGACACCTTTGTGGCTACTAAGTCGGCCCTGCAAAACGCCCGGAACCCGCATGAACACTAGTGATGCGGGGTGAATGCCGATGGTCAGAACTCCCAGAATCAAATGCAATGCCTATTGATTTCTGGGAGGTCTGGAGAACTGGCGATGGCGACCGACGACTTCTTCCGCGCGCGGCTGGATGGCATGGTGGATCCCCGCCACCCGCTCGCGGTTCTTGGCCGGCGCATGCCCTGGTCCGAGATCGAAGCGTCACTCGCCCCGCTGTTCGCC
>DASWWC010000244.1:0-19518 GCA_036401055.1 Roseateles sp. | reverse complement strand
GGTCCAGGCCCGCGCGCTGCGCCAGGCGCCACGCCGCCGCCTCGGGCAAGGGGGCATCGCCCAGCCACAGCGACTCGATCTCGGCCGCCCGCCCGTCGCGGGCGGCGCCGCGCGCGTGCCAGCCGCCGTCGTCCCGGCGGTAGTGCAGCGCGTAGCGGTCCACGCCCAGGTTCAGGCCGGCGCTGCAACCCAGGTCCAGCAAGGCCAGCTCGCCGGCACCGGTCGCGGCGGCCACGGCGCCCAGCGCAGGCCAGAGGGCGGCGCCGCGGGCGACCTCGTTGGTCTGTGTCGCGCGATGGCGCAGGTGCTCGACCAGCGTGGCCCACTCGTGCCCCAGGCAGGCGTCCAGGGCGTCGGTCAGGCCGGCATCGGGCGCACGCGTGCCGCCGGCGCTGGCGTAGTAGGTCGCCAATCCGGGTGCGGCCCCCGCCAGCACGCGTTCGTGCAGCGCCGCCAGCAGCAGGTTGGCCTTGCGCTGCTCCGGTGGCGCCTCGGCCAGCAGCGCGACGGCCTGGTCGTTTTCGGCTGCTTCGGCACACAGCGCGGCATACAGCGGCTCCTGCGTGCATTCCTCGCGCCCGAAGCGGCGCAGCAGGTCGGCGAGCGGGGCGTGGTTCATGCGCGCGGCCTCACCGGTAACGCGCCACGATGGCCTGCCAGCGGCCATCCCGATGCATGGCCTGGAAGGCCTGCTCCAGCTCGGCCTGGCGCGGCAGCCACGGCGAACGTCGCGACAGCACCACGTGCGGCTGCTCCCCGGGCAGCCGCCAGGGCTGCTTGACCAGGCCCAGCGCGGCCTCCCTCAGCAGCAGGTCGCCCTGGCGCTCGGGCAGCACCGCCACGTCCACGCGGCCACGCGCCACCATCTCCAGCGCCGCGCGGTAGTCGCCCACCTCGTGCCGGAGCAGGCCCGGGTCGGTATCGAAGCCCGCGCCGTAGCGCTTGCCGCGCTGCACGGCGATGCGGCGTCCCTGCAGGTCCTGCAGGCCGCGCACGGGCGCAGCGTCGGGCCGCGTGTAGAAGGCCTTGTCCTCCACCGGCAAGGGCGCCTGGCAATAGACCAGATAGCGCTCGCGCTCCGGCAGGCGCAGCGGGCCCATCATCAGGTCGGCCTCGCCGACCTCCATCATGCGCAGAGCGCGCGCCGACGGCACCTCGCGGTACTGCAGCGGCCAGCCCAGGCGGCCCGCGGCCTCGTTGAGCAGCTCGTAGTACAGGCCGCCGGCACCGCCGGGCCCGAACATCCGGTAGGGCGGGTCGGCGCTGCCCACCACCCGCAGCGCCGGAGCCTGGGCCCCGGCCTGCAGCGGCGGCAGCAAGCCCAGCAGCAGCGTCCGGCGGCGCAGCGCGATGCGCCCCGCCGGGCACGGTCTCATGCGGCCAGCGCCGCCTCGATGTCGCCGCGCAGCTTCTCCGGCGCATCGTTGGGTGCGTAGCGCTTGATGACCTGGCCGTCACGGCCGACGAGGAACTTGGTGAAGTTCCACTTGATGGCCTCGGTGCCGAGGAAGCCGGGCTTCTCGCTCTTCAGGAACTTCCACAGCGGATGGGCCTCGGCGCCGTTGACCTTGATCTTGGACATCATCGGGAAGCTGACGCCGTAGTTCAGCTCGCAGAAGGACGCGATCTGGTCGTTGCTGCCCGGGTCCTGGCCGCCGAACTCGTTGCTGGGGAAGCCGAGGATCACCAGCCCGCGGGGGCCGTAGTCCTGCCAGAGCTGCTCCAGGCCCTTGAACTGCGGCGTGAAGCCGCATTCGCTGGCGGTGTTGACGATGAGCAGCACCTTGCCGCGCTGGGCCGCCAGGTCGGCCGGCTCGCCGGTGATGGAGACGGCCTGGAAGTCGAAGACGCTGTCGCCCATGGGGCCTCCCTAGAAAGTCCGTGCCGATGCTACCGCTCGGCGAGCGAGGGTTTGTAGCATGGCGCCCGTCACGCGGCTGGCCTTCCAATCGCGCGAAATTCGAGCCACCCGCCGGGTGGCGCCGGTCAGCAAAACCCGACACGTCATGTTCATGGATCACCTGGCTTGCTTCACCCCGGCCGACCTGGCCGGCCGCACCCCGCCCGACCTCGGCGGCTTCCGCTGGAAGCTGCTGGCGCAAGGGGACTCGTGGTTCTCCAACGCCACGGCCAAGCTCAACGCGCATGCCAATCTGCTGCAGGAGCTGGTGTTCAAGGAAAAGACCGCCGCCGTCAACTGCGCCGGCACGGGCAATGCGCTGTCCCACATGGTGGACCTGGAGTCCAGCCCCGACTTCGTCCAGCTGCTGACCGGAGCCGGCGCCCCCGTCTGGGACGGCGTGCTGCTGTCGGTGGGCGGCAACGACCTGATCGCCGCCGCGCGCACACCGGCCATGAACTGGAACGGCGAGCCCATCCCGCTGGAACTGCGCCTGCTGCGCCGCCAGACCGAATGGGGCCCGCCGTCGGCCGGCGTGGCGCGCTACTTCTCCGAGCCCGGCTGGGCCACCTACGCCGACTACCTGCGCGCCAACGTCAAGCACCTGCTGTCGCTGCGCGACCAGGGCCCGTCGGCGGGCAAGCCGGTGTTCATGCACTGCTACGCCGTGCCCATGCCGCGCCCGGCCGGTGCCGAGAGCAACGACGACCTGGGCGCCGCCAGCGGCCCCTGGCTGTACCCCGCCATGAAGGCCTACGGCGTGCCCGCCGCGGACTGGGCGGCGGTGAGCCGGCTGATGGTCTTCCACCTGGCGCTGCTGCTGAAGGGCATGGCCGCGGACAAGGAAGCCTTCCCGGGCCTGTTCGTGTTCGACTCGACCACCGTGCCGCTGGCGCTGGCCGCGCCGGGCTCCACCGGCATCAGCGGCGACTGGCACAACGAGATCCACCTGAACCACAGCGGCTGCTTCAAGATCGCCCGCGCCTGGAGCGAGGCCATCGAGATGGTGCTGGAAGGCAAGCACCTGATCCAGCCGACCACCGGCCGCAAGGGCCGGACCAAGTAAGGCCGCGCCGGCCGGGCGGCGCCCGGCTTACCGGTCCACCGGGGTGACGTGATCGGAGCGGGCCAGGTCGAGCAGGTGCTCGACCTCTTCCTTGTGCTCCACAAGATTGCGCTGGTGCCAGCGCTTGATGAGCCACATCGTGCCGGCCACGACCACGCCGAAGATGGTGATGGCGCCGAAGGCCGACAGGCCGAAGCGGGTCATGGCCGTGTAGAAGGCGCCCAGGCCCAGGATGCAGGCCTGCTCGTTGAAGTTCTGCACCGCGATGCTGCGGCCGGCACCCATCAGGTTGTGGCCGCGGTGCTGCAGCAGCGCGTTCATGGGCACCACGAGATAGCCGCCGATGGCGCCCAGCAGGATCAGGAAGGGCGCGGCCACCCAGACGTTGCCGATGACGTTCATGAAGATCACCAGCAGGCCCATCGCGATGCCCAGCGGGATGACCGACGTGGCGCGGTCCAGCCGGCAGTACATGGACGCGACCACCGCGCCCGCCGCCGTGCCCACGGCGACGACACCCACCAGCGACGACGCCTGCTGCGTGCCATAGCCCAAAGCCGCGGCGGCCCAGGCCAGCACGATGTAGCGCAGATTGCCGCTGACACCCCAGAACAGCGTCGTCGTGGCCAGCGAGATCTGGCCCAGCTTGTCCTGCCACAGCCTGCTGTTGCAGGCCGAGAAATCGCGCACCAGATCCACCGGGCTGTGCGCCAGCGGCTGCAGCGGCGCCTCGGTGCGCGGGATGCGCAGGTTGAACAGCGCGGCGATGACGTACAGCACCACCAGGCTGGCGATGGCCGCCTCGGGGCCGGTGTCGATGCCGGTGTTGATGAACGGCAGGTCGATGCCCAGCAACGCGCCGGAGATGCGGTCGCCGATCAGCTGGCCGCCCAGCAGCACGCCCAGGATGATGGACGCGATGGTCAGCCCCTCGATCCAGCCATTGGCCTTGACCAGCTGCGACGGCGGCAGCAGCTCGGTCAGGATGCCGTACTTGGCCGGCGAGTAGGCCGCCGCGCCCAGGCCCACGATGGCGTAGGCCGCCAGCGGGTGGGTGCCGAACAGCATCATCAGGCAGCCCACCACCTTGATGCTGTTCGAATAGAACATCACCTTGCCCTTGGGCACCGAGTCGGCAAACGCGCCCACGAAGGGCGCCAGCACGACGTAGAACAGCGCGAACATGGGCACCAGGGCGGCGCGCTGCCACTCGGCGGAACCGGAGGAACGCAGCAGCTCGACCGCGGCGACGAACAGCGCGTTGTCAGCCAGCGAGCTGAAGAACTGCGCCGACATGATGGTGTAAAAGCCGCGTTTCATCGGTCGTCGGGCGCGATCAGGACTGTCTCTGGACTTGTAGCTCGTGGCCGACCAACGGGCGGCGCGGGTTTATAGCACGCGGCCTGCGCGGCATTCCTGCACCGTGCTGGCGCGCAGAATGGCAGGATGACCCCGCCCCCACGCTCCCTCCGGTCGCTGCCCCCCAAGGGGGCACCAGCGCACTCCGGGCGGCCGAGCGTGCACTGATATGCCCCGCCCCATCGAAGCCCTTATCCACACCGACGCCCTGGCCCACAACCTCGCCCGCGCCCGCGCGCAGGCGCCCAACGCGCGGGTCTGGGCCGTCGTGAAGGCCAACGCCTATGGCCATGGCATCGAGCGCGCGTTCGAAGGCCTGCGGTCCGCCGACGGCTTCGCGCTGCTGGACCTGGACGAGGCCCAGCGCCTGCGCGCGCTGGACTGGCGCGGCCCCATCCTGCTGCTGGAAGGCGTGTTCGAGCCGCGCGACCTGGAACTGTGCTCGCGCCTGAAGCTATGGCACGCCGTGCACTGCGAGCAGCAGATCGACTGGCTGGCCATGCACAAGACGCACGAGCCGCACCGCGTGTTCCTGAAGCTGAACTCGGGCATGAACCGGCTGGGCTTCACGCCGACCGCCTTCCGCGCCGCCTATGCGCGGCTGGAGGCGCTGCCTCAGGTGGACGAGATCGGCCTGATGACGCACTTCTCCGACGCCGACGCGCTGCGCTTCGGCGCCGACGGCATCGCCCACCAACTGGCCGCCTTCGAGGCCGCCACCGAGGGCCTGGCCGGCGAACTGAGCATCGCCAACAGCGCCGCCACTCTGCGCCACCCGTCGCGCACGGCGCTGGACTGGGTGCGCGCCGGCATCATGAGCTATGGCGGCGTGCCCGACTACCCCGAGCACGACGCCGCCCACTGGGACCTGCGGCCGGCGATGACGCTGCGCTCGCGCATCATCGGTGTGCAGCAGCTGCAGCCGGGCGACACGGTGGGTTACGGCAGCGCCTTCACGGCCGAGCGCGCCACGCGCGTGGGCATCGTCGCCTGCGGCTATGCCGACGGCTACCCGCGCCATGCGCCCACCGGCGCGCCGGTGCTGGTGGACGGCCAACGCACGCGCACGCTGGGCCGCGTCAGCATGGACATGCTGGCGGTGGACCTCACGACCCTGCCCGCCAGCGGCTTCGGCAGCGAGGTGACGCTGTGGGGCGAAGGCCCGCACGGCTCGCGCCTGCCCATCGACGAGGTGGCCCAGGCGGCCGGCACCATCGGCTATGAGCTGATGTGCGCGATCGCGCCGCGCGTGCCCGTGCGCAATGCCTGAGTTCCGTTGGTCGCCGCGCACGGACGAACTGCAGTTCGACGCGATCCGTGCCAGCGGCCCGGGCGGCCAGAACGTCAACAAGGTGTCCAACGCGGTCCACCTGCGCTTCGACATCCGCGCGTCCAGCCTGCCCGAGGCCGTGAAGGCGCGGCTGCTGAACTGGGCCGACCAGCGCATCACGGCCGACGGCGTCGTCGTCATCAAGGCCCAGGACTCGCGCAGCCTGGAGCGCAACCGGGCGGACGCCGTCGCGCGCCTCATCGAGCTGGTGCAGGCCGCCGCCCACGTGCCCAAGGCGCGGCGGGCCACCAAGCCGACCTATGGCTCGCAGCAGCGACGGCTGGAGGGCAAGGCCAAGCGCAGCACGGTCAAGGCGGGCAGGCGTGGGGCCGGGGATTTCTAGGCGGGGCGGCAGGGGGCTGGAAAAGGGGGCGAGATGACGGGTTTCGACCCTGAGCGGTCCTTGCCTTCGGCAATCTCGCAGCCTCGAAGCGGCCGTTCAACGTTCAAGGTGAGAGGCGCGGAGACAGCAAGCGTGGCTTGCTGGCGGAGCGTCCCTCTCGACCGCAGTGTTGGGCCAATAGCTCACTGCGGAATTGCCAGCTTAACGGGTGAAGTTTCAAGCAGTTTTGCTGCCCTTGATTTCTGCTCCACTGTGCATGGCTTTGATTGCACAGCAGAATAAACATTGCCCTGTGCTACCCCATGCAGTAGTCCGATAAATGCCACCTGCTTTTCGCTAAATCCCTGTCGACGTGCTTTAGCAGTAAGACTTAGAAAATGGGGCTGCCAGTCCATTCCGCACCACTCGGCAATACCGGATATCTCCCCAACAGAAATGGCGTGGTTAGCTGCTGCTGTTGATATAGGCAGTGTGGATCGTTCAGCCGCATTATCGGGCTGAACGGGATTGCCATTACTGAGCCTCGCCTTACCCCAAAAATTGGCGAAAGCTGCTTGGATAAGCTGTTCTCGATGCTCTTGCGGCAGGATGCCAGCAGATGCATGGATCGATATGGAGAGGAACAAGAATAGGCTGATGAGTGTATGCATTGTTGTGGCCCAACGTAGACGTAACCGGCGACTTGCGGCTGTGAGGCGCGTAGCGCCGGAAAGCCGCAAGGCGTCCGTGTTGGCGGGCAGGTTAGAGCTCAATCTTCGTCCTCCACCCATATGCACGTCGCATACCGCTGACCAACCACCAAGACAACTGCGTCGAATGTTGACTCGGTCAACGGGTTCCAGCCGAAGCTGGAAGGACCCCGCTTCGGAGCAAAGTACTCCGACCAATCGGCATTGATATAGAACTTAGCTCCGGGCTCTTGTGATGCAAGGAACTGATATGCCAGTTCCTTGGCGCGTGCCGCTGGCATCACCTCGCACTTGTAGGCCATGTCCCGATGAAGAACCGCAGCAAGCACTTGGGCGGCCCTGTCACCAGGCACTTCGTGCAAGAAGGTCGGTTCGGGCGCAAGACCAAATGCCGACAAGAGCATGCCAAGTTGCGGCTCTCCCCACACGTTCGTGCTTGCACAACGAACCGAGCCGGCCTCTCGCGCAGCGGGAATGTCGCGGAACCACATCTTGAGCTTTAACGTGAAAGTGAGCGGACGCCGAAGGCGGTCCGCTCCAATGGCAGGTTAAAGCGCATATTCCTTCCGAGCCGAGATGCGTTCACAGCTGCGAAAGGAAAAGTGCTGAGAACAACAGCAAGATGGGAAACACTACCCCGGCGAACAACAAGCCCGTGCGGGTGATGACGCGGCGGCCCTGCCGAACGAACGATAGCGCGCCGGCCGCTGCATAGGTGCGACCTTCATTACCCCCAACACGCTCGCCACGCCAACGCCCCAGACTGACGACGAACACGGCAATTCGCCCCACTGATACGAGCAAGACGTCAACAAGCAGCCAGCCGAGCACAGATCCTAGTGCGTCCACGATGCGCTTTAACGTGCAAGCTCAGCGGACGGCGAAGGGTTGGGCATCACGTTGTCTTGCAATTTTCGCCTTGAAGATTGTTGAGTGCTTCAACCAATCAGAATAGCGTTGGAACGACTCGACGGCCAAGGGATGACTGACAACGTGCAGGTGGTACGCAAACCCGGTTTGAAAGGGATAGTGCTCCAACTTCACTTCGGATCTCAGGCCCGACAGATAAATGGCGTCCTCCAGCTCAATCTCCCGACCTTCGTCGTGATAAGCCCATGACGGGAGGATCGTCGGGTCCAAAATCTGCCCACTGTCGAGAGTTAGCCAAGCATGGGCATTTGCCGGGCTGTTCGGGATGAAACCGGATGACATATCTCGATCAACACTTGACTGCGTCGTCGAGAAGTGCGGCCGGCCATTCGCAGAAACAGTGCCGATGGTCACTGCGTTATCGATGCCCATTTCAAAGAGTACATATGACGCTTCTCTGACGATTGCAAAGCAATTTCCGGGCAACGCTGACGCACGGTCAACCACACCTTCTTTGAAATCGTCCACGACCGCTGCAACCACTGCGTCGTCGTATTGGGGGCGGGCAATGTCAAGCAATAGTGCAGGATTTGTATCGGCCCCATATCGACGGCTCGACCGGTCCATCACGAACTGGAAACGCTCAATGTAGGAGTTCATGGCCACTGATATGGAGGTGAGCGCCGCTGTGCTGCCCAACGTGTTGTCGACCGCAGGGCGGCGCGGTTTATCACGCCAACCCGCGCCGTAACGGGTCGCCCGGCAGCCGGGCCAAGTGCTTGTCGCATATGCATTTCCTCCGCTCCGCCGCGCTGCTAATCGGGTGCTATTTTTCCGGCCAATTGCCGCGCCGGTTACAAACCTATCGACGGATGAAGCTGGCCTGCGGGCGCATGGATGTTGCCATTGCCAGTAGACCGTGGCTCACGCGGAGAACCCTGGTTCCAGGTGGTCGCATCGGGTCGACTTCGGCGGTGGCGACGCCAACTCGACAACTTGTGCGCGAGCCACAAGCCCCTGTGGCGCCATGGAGCTGCCCTTCGTCACCAGCCGCTCCTGGCCGAGAACAGTCCCTCGATGCCAAGAAGCCGAACGGCAACAACCGCTGCACCATCCCGCCGCGCGCCTCATGGGCGGCGCCGCTACAGCTTCGACCGCGTCGCCACGAACAGGCTGGCCAGGCACAGCCCCATGCCACCGATGGCCAGCGGCGTCGCTTGCCAGCCCTCCAGCGCGGCCGACACCATCAGCGCGATGACCGGCACCATGACGCCCACCAGCGCCGCCTGCGCCGGCCCCTTGCGCTCGGCCAGGCGGAAATACAGCGTGAACGCGATGACCGAGCCGAACGCGGCCAGGTAGAACAGGCTGCCGACGTAGGACCAGGTCCAGTCGAACGACAGCGCCCGACCGGTCGCCAGCGACAGCCCCAGCAGGAAGGCCGCGCCATAGCCCATGCTCCAGGCCAGCACCGGCACCAGCGGCAGGCCGCGGCGCTGCAGGGCCAGCGTGAAGAAACCGCCCACGCAGGCCGCCACCACGGCGAAGAAGCTCAGGCCCAGCCCCAGCGCTGCATCGGGCCGTGCGCCGGTGGCCGCCAGCTCGGGCCAGAAGATCAGCGCCACGCCCAGCACCGCGCCGCTGCTGGCGGCGAGGAAGCGGCGGCTGACCGGCTGCCGCCACAAGACCCAGGCGGCCAGCGCGTTCATGAACACCAGCAGGCAGAACAGCACCGCCACCAGGCCACTGGGCACGTAGCGCTCGGCCTCATAGACGGCCCAGTAGTTGCCCGCATACTGGATGACGCCGGTGGCCAGCGCATAGCCGTGGGCGTAGCGCGGCAGCTTCAGCGACTGGCCGTGCACCTTGGCCATGGCGGCCAGCAGCAGCGCCGACAGCGCGAAGCGCCAACCCACCGACGCCAGCACCGGCACCGTGGAGGCGAGCTGGTAAAGGATGACGTGCCAGGTGCTGGCCCAGATCAGCACCGGGGCCAGGAAGAGCAGCCAGGTGGGCAGGCGGCGGGCCTCGTCGCCTGCCATCAGCTCGTGCGCTTGAACGTGGCGAGCAGCATGCCGGCGCCGACGAACAGGCTGCCGAACACGCGGTTCAGCGTCTTGATGTGGCTCTCGCTCTTCAGCGCAGACAGCACGCGCGCGGCCAGCGCCGTGTAGCCGGCCATGACGACCAGGTCCGTGAACGCCAGCGTCGCACCGATGACCAGGTACTGCGGCCCCAGCGGCACATGCAGGTCCAGGAACTGCGGCACGACGGCCAGCAGGAAGACCGTGCCCTTGGGGTTGACCGCGTTGATGCCCCAGCCACGCAGCACCAGTTGGCGGCGCGTGACCTGCGCCGTGCCGTCATCCGCCGCGGCCAGCGGCTTGGCCGGCGCGCGCCATTGCTGCACGCCCAGGTAGACCAGATAGGCCACACCGGCCCATTTGACGATGGCGAATCCCAGCGACGAGGTCGCGATCAGTGCGCCCAGGCCTACGCTGACCAGGACGACCTGCGTCAGGATGCCCAGGATGAGGCCCATCGTCATGAAGTAGCCGCGCCGGAAGCCATGGCTCAGGCCTGCGCTCATCGCCGCGACGGCGCCCGCGCCGGGCGAGATGCTGATGGCCCAGGACGCCGCGAAAAACGCCAACCACACCGAGAAATCCATGACCGGCTCCATCGCCAACTGCTGGGAGCGCAGTGTCCCATGCGGCCCGCGGCGGCGCTGGCGCGGGCATATTCACCACGGCCGGCTCAGGCCCGCCACCCAGAATCGCCGCATGCAGCGAGACGCCCAGCCCTCCGTCGAACGCCAGATCCTCAGCACGCGCCGCTGGCTGAAGACGCACCGCTGGCTGCGCCTGCACGTGGGCCTGATCGCGCTGTGCTGCCTGGGCTGTCTGTGGCTCAGCGGTGCGGTGCTGAGGTGGGCCGGCGTGGACACGCTGTCGCTGCGCTTCGGGCTCAGCCTGGCGGTCTGCTACGCGGTCTACCTGGGCCTGCTGCGGCTGTGGGCGGCGTACCTGCTGAGCCGCGAGGACGATGGACTCGATGTGGCCGACCTCGCCATCGACGTGGCCGACGCCGGCCACAGCCTCGGCGACACCGCTGGTTCGGCCGTCGAGGCGGCGGGCGGCCTGGACGAGGGCGCGCTCGTGCTGCTGCCCATCGTGGCGCTGGTCGGCATGGCGCTGGCGCTGGCCGCACTGCTGGGCGCGGGGGTCACGCTGCTGTTCGGCGTGGAGGTGCTGCTGGCCGTGTCGGTGGAGGTCGCGCTGGCCGCCTTCGCGGCAGGGCTGGCCTGGCGGCACCAGCGCCAGTTCGAGCGCGGCGGCTGGCTGCGCTGCGCGCTGCGACACACCTGGGCCGGCTCGCTGGCCTTGCTGATCGCAGGCGTGGGACTGGGCGCGGCGCTGGACCGCTGGATGCCCGGGGCCGAGTCGCTGCCGCATGCTGTCAGGCTGTGGCGCATGCCATGACGACAATGCCGCGATGGCAACAAGCAAAAGCATCTACACCTGCAGTGAATGCGGCGGCACCAGCCCGCGCTGGCTGGGCAAGTGCCCGCACTGCAACGCCTGGAACACGCTGACTGAAGCCCCTGCCGAACCCACGGGCGGCGCCAAGAACCGCTACCAGTCGCTGGCCCGCAGCCAGCCGGTGGCGACGCTGTCCGAGATCGAGGCCAGCGACTTCGAGCGCACGCCCACGGGCCAGGAGGAACTGGACCGAGTGCTGGGCGGCGGCATCGTGGCCGGCGGCGTCGTGCTGATCGGCGGCGACCCGGGCATCGGCAAATCCACGCTGCTGCTGCAGGCGGTGGAGTCGCTGTCGCAGACCGTGAAGGTCTTGTACGTGACCGGCGAGGAAAGCGGCGCCCAGGTCGCGATGCGTTCGCGCCGGCTGGGGCTGGCGGGCGACAAGGTGCGGGTGCTGGCCGAGATCGGTCTGGAAAAGATCCTCGCCACCATCGAGGCTGAAGAGCCCGACTTCTGCGTCATCGACTCCATCCAGACGCTGTACTCCGAGCAGCTGTCGTCCGCGCCCGGCTCCGTCGCCCAGGTGCGCGAATGCGCCGCGCAGCTGACGCGCACGGCCAAGGCGCGCGGCTGCGCCATCGTGCTGGTGGGCCATGTCACCAAGGAAGGAGCCCTCGCCGGCCCGCGCGTGCTGGAGCACATCGTCGACACGGTGCTGTATTTCGAGGGCGACACGCACTCCAGCTTCCGGCTGGTACGCGCCATCAAGAACCGCTTCGGCGCCGTCAACGAGATCGGCGTGTTCGCGATGACGGAGAAGGGGCTGAAGGGCGTGGCCAACCCCAGCGCCATCTTTTTGTCCACGCACACCGAGCCGGTGCCGGGCAGCTGCGTGCTTGTCACGCTGGAAGGCACGCGGCCGCTGCTCGTCGAGCTGCAGGCGCTGGTGGACAGCGGCGGCGTCAGCCCGCGGCGGCTGAGCGTGGGCCTGGACCGCGACCGACTGGCCATGCTGCTGGCGGTGCTGCACCGGCACGCGGGCGTGGCCACGGGCGACCAGGACGTGTTCGTCAACGCCGTGGGCGGCGTGCGCATCACCGAGCCGGCGGCCGACCTGGCGGTGCTGCTGGCCATCCAGTCCAGCCTGCGCGGCCGGGCGCTGCCCAAGGGCTTCATCGCCTTTGGCGAGATCGGCCTGGCCGGCGAGGTGCGACCCGCGCCGCGCGGCCAGGAGCGGCTGAAGGAGGCGGCCAAGCTGGGCTTCAGCGTCGCCGTGGTGCCCAAGGCCAATGCGCCCAAGAAGGCCATCGAAGGGCTGACCATCCACGCGGTGGAGCGCGTGGAGCAGGCCATCGAGGTGCTGCGGGGTTTGGCCTAGGGTGCATGCCGGCCCCAAGTCTGCTTAGGATGGGACGTCCATTGGAGGATCTTCATGTCCGACCCCGCCGACCTCAGGCAATACCCCCGCACCGACTTCCTGGCCGCCCAGCACGATGCCGACTCGCTGCCGGGCTGGGTGTTCAAGCCGGTGCAGTTCAGCCAGGGCCCGGCCGGCCTGGTGCTGAACCTCAGCGACGGCGGCCTGCAGGTGCTGACCAGCGCCATCGAGCCGCTGACCGACGACAAGTACGAGGTGGTGCTGCTGCTGGGCCGCTCCGACATGGATGCCGACGACGAACAGGTGTCGTGGTTCAACGGTGTCGTGGAGCGCAAGTGGTCGCGGCCGGTGCCGCGCATGGGCATCCTGCACGGCCTGAGCTTCACGGCCCGCAACTCGACGGCCGAGCAGTTCCTGAACGGCCACCAGGCGGCGCTGGAGGCCGGCCAGTGGGTGCGCTGCGTGCTGCTGAAAGTGCCCGCCTGAGCGGTCATGGCAGGATGCGCGCCCATGAGCGCCCTGCCCGAACCGCCCTATTACGCCGTCATCTTCACCAGCCAGCGCACGCCCACGGACTCGGGCTATGGCGCAATGGCGGACCGCATGGTCGAACTGGCCGCCAGTCAGCCCGGCTACCTGGGCGTGGAAAGCGCCCGCGGTGACGACGGCCTGGGCATCACGGTGTCCTACTGGCGCAGCCCCGAGGACATCGCGGCCTGGCGCCGCCATGCCGAGCACCGCATCGCCCGCGACACCGGCCGCAGCGACTGGTATGCCCACTACACGCTGCGCGTGGCCAAGGTCGAGCGCGCCTACGCCTGGCAGCGCACGGACGGCCTGAAGGACCCGCAAGCATGAACGCCTTGATCGGTACCGTGCTGGCCGTCACCGCCTTGTTGGCCGGCGGCGCCTTCTTCGGCTGGAAGGGCATCGTCTTCGCGACGACCGGCATCGTGTTCTGGCTGCTGCTGCAGATGAGCCGCCTGTTGCGGCTGATGCAGAAGGCCGGCGCCGCGCCCCTGGGCTCTGTGGACAGCGCGGTGATGCTGAACAGCCAGCTGCACGCGGACATGAAGCTGATGCAGCTGATCACGCTGACCGGCAGCCTGGGCGAGAAGCGGGCCGAGGACACCTACGTCTGGCGCGACGCCGGCGGCGACGCGGTGGAAGTGGTGCTGAAGAAAGGCAAGCTCGCCGAGTGGCGGCTGCTGCGGGCGAGCGCGGACGACGCGACTTCGTAAAATCGCCGCTTTTCTGACCCGCACCTGGAGTACCCGATGGTTCCCGCCCCCCTGCACGACCGCGACGGCAAGATCTGGATGGACGGCGAGCTCGTCGACTGGCGCGACGCCAAGATCCATGTGCTGACCCACACGCTGCACTACGGCTGCGGCGCCTTCGAGGGCGTGCGCGCCTACGACACGGCCAACGGCACGGCCATCTTCCGGCTGCAGGAGCACACCCAGCGCCTGTTCAACAGCGCCAAGATCCTGCGCATGAAGATCCCGTTCACGCAGGAGCAGGTCAACGAGGCCCAGCGCGCCGTCGTCAAGGCCAACGGCCTGAAGAGCGCCTACCTGCGCCCGCTGACCTGGATCGGCTCCGAGAAGCTGGGCGTCAGCCCCAAGGGCAACCGGGTGCACCTGATGGTGGCGGCCTGGAGCTGGGGCGCCTACCTGGGCGAGGACGGCATGAAGCGCGGCATCCGCGTGAAGACCAGCTCCTACACCCGCCACCACGTCAACATCACGATGACGCAGGCCAAGACGGTGTCCAACTACACCAACTCCATTCTGGCCAACATGGAAGCCACCGACGAGGGCTACGACGAGGCACTGCTGCTGGACGCGTCCGGCTTCGTGTCGGAAGGCGCGGGCGAGAACCTGTTCGTCATCAAGGGTGGCGTGGTCTACACGCCCGACCTGTCGGCCGGCGCGCTGAACGGCATCACCCGCAACACCATCTTCGCGATCTGCCAGGACCTGGGCCTGAAGCTGGTCGAGAAGCGCATCACCCGCGACGAGGTCTACATCTGCGACGAGGCCTTCTTCACCGGCACCGCCGCCGAAGTGACGCCCATCCGCGAGCTGGACCGCATCGAGATCGGCAGCGGCTCGCGCGGCCCCATCACCGAGAAGATCCAGTCGGCCTTCTTCGACATCGTCAACGGCCGCAACCCGAAATACGCAGAGTGGCTGACCGCCGTCTGAGAGCACAAAAAATGAGCACCACCCAAGCCCCCGCCACCGTCGAAGTGACCGCCAAGGACTGCAATGACAACGGCACCGTCTTCTGCCCCAACCCCAAGATGGCACTGTGGAGCAACCACCCCAAGGTCTTCATCGACCTGACCCACGGCGGCCAGGGCCAGTGCCCCTACTGCGGCACGGCCTACAAGCTGAAGGCCGGCGAAGTCGTCGGTGGCCATCACTGACATGCCCCGCTCGCGCGCTCAACAGGCGGCGCTGCTGGCGTCGCCTGACGACACCGAGGCCCAGTTCTACGAGGCCTTGCAGCACGCCGACCTCGACCACCTGATGGCCTTGTGGGCCGAGGACGAGGAGATCGCCTGCGTCCACCCGGGTGGTCCGCGCATCGTGGGCCTGGCGGCCATCCGCGCGGCCTTCGAGGCGGTGTTCCAGCGCGGCACGGTCAACGTGCATCCCGAGCGCGTGCACCGCCTGCACAGCGGCGACTGCGCCATCCACCATGTGCTGGAGCGCGTGCAGCTGCACGCCGAGGCCGGCCAGCCGGTGCCGACGGCCTGGGTCATCGCCACCAACGTCTATCTGAAGACCGCGCTGGGCTGGCGCCTGGTGCTGCATCACGCCAGCCCCGGCAGCGCGGGCGACGTGCAGGAACTGGTGGCGGACGCCGGCATCCTGCACTAGGAATTTCGCGCATGCAGTACCGCGCGCCCCGCTGGCTGCCCGGCGGCCATGCCCAGACCATCTGGCCCGCGCTGTTCAGCCGCCAGCACGACGGCCCGGCGCCGAGCTGGACCCGCGAGCGCTGGGACACGCCGGACGGCGACTTCATCGACGTCGACTTCCTGGCCGATGCGCCGGCCGGCGCCCCACTCTTTATTCTCTTCCACGGGCTGGAAGGCGACCGCCACAGCCATTCCAGCGTCGCCTTCGCCAGCGTGGCCCGCGAGCGCGGCTGGGCGATGGCGCTGCCGCATTTCCGCGGCTGCTCGGGCGAGCTGAACCGCGCGCCGCGCGCCTACCACTCCGGCGACTACGAAGAGGTCGGCTGGATCCTGCAGCGCCTGCGCGAGCGCCACGGCGACCGCCTGCGGGTGGCCGGCGTGTCGCTGGGCGGCAATGCGCTGATGCGCTGGGCCGAAGAGGCCGGCACGCAGGCGGCGCATGTCGCCCACGCGGTCTGCTCCATCTGCTCACCCATCGACATGAAGGCGGCCGGCATGGCCATCGACCGCGGCTTCAACAAGCAGGTCTACGCGCGCCGCTTCCTGCGCACGATGATCCCCAAGGCGCTGCGCAAGCTGCAGCAGCACCCAGGCCTGTTCGATGGCGAGCGCCTCAAGCGCGCGTCCACCATCTACGAGTTCGACAACCTCTTCACCGCGCCGCTGCACGGCTTCAAGGGCACCGAGGACTACTGGGCCCGCGGCTCCTCCAAGCCGCACCTGCACCGCATCCGCATCCCGGCGCTGGTGCTGAACGCGCGCAACGACCCCTTCGTGCCGGGCCACAGCCTGCCGCATGCCGCTGAAGTGGGCGCTTATGTGACACTCTGGCAGCCCGGCCACGGCGGTCACGTCGGCTTTGCGTCGGGCGGCCTCCCCGGCCATCTGCTGACCATGCCCCAGCAAGTCTGCGACTGGCTGGGGCGGCAACGCTGAAGGACGCGCGCTATGGATGACATCGTTCAGGCCGCGCTGAAGAAGTGGCCCGACGTGCCGCATTGCTACGGCTGGCTGGCACTCGACGCGCGCGGCGACTGGTACATGCGCGACGAGCGCATCCAGCGCGCCGGCCCCTTCCCGCGCGTGAAGGGCAGCCGCATCGAGCACGACAAGCTGCTCGGCTTCATCGGCCGCAACTACGACGTGGACGAACGTGGCGCCTGGTTCTTCCAGAACGGCCCGCAACGCGTCTACGTCGAACTGGAGCTGACGCCCTGGATCTGGCGCCTGCAGCCCGGCGGCGGCATCACCAGCCACACCGGCCGCGCCGTGCAGGTCGAGTCCGCCTGGCTGGACGAGACCGGTCACCTCTACCTGCTGACCGACCTGGGCTTCGGGCTGGTGCACACCCAGGACATGGCGCTGGCGGCCGAGGCCGTCGAATCGGGCCGCTGGACGCCGCAGGACTGCATCGCCGCCAAGCTGCCCTCGCTGCACCGCTACCGGCTGCGCCCCCTGCCCTGAGCGCGGGCGCAAGAAAAAGCCCGCTCGCAGCGGGCTTTTTCCAGGCAGGAGTTCTCGCCTTGAGGATCAGTTCGCAGCCGACGCGGCCGCGGCCGGCGCCTTGGGCTCGTCGAACTTGGCACCGCCCTGGTTGGCCAGATAGACCACGGCACGGTGGATCTCGTAGTCGCTGAAATCGCCGCCGCCCTGAGGGCCCATGGCGCCCTTGCCCTGCAGCGCTGACTGCAGCAGCGCCTCGACGCCGCCTTTCAGGCGCGGACCCCAGGCCGCCGCGTCGCCCAGCTTGGGCGCGCCAGCGGCACCAGTGGCGTGGCAGGCCGCGCACTGGGCCTGGAACACCTGCTCGCCGGTCTTCATGGCGGCCACGTCGTTGACGTCCTTGACCTCGACATGGGCCACAGGCGCGATGCGCGCGGCCACGGCCTCGCCTTCCAGTGCGCCCGTGCCGGCGGCCGGTTTGGTTGCCGTGCTGACGTAGTTGGCCAGCAGGATGATGATGATCACGGGCACCACGAAGGAAAAGAACACAGCCCACGCAAGCTGCTTGGGCGTCTTGATCGGGCCGGTGTGGGCGTCGTCGTCGTGATGTTGATCGTGGCTGGCGCTCATGGATTCCTCTTGGCTATCCTTGTCGGTCTTCTCGGGCTCTTGTTCCGCATGCGCACCTCTCGACGCGCCACGAAAAACCATCGAATTATAGGCAGGCGCCACCTGCCGCTCCGGCCGGTAGAACCCCGCTGTTAGAATCTACGGCTTCGCGCCCGTAGCTCAATGGATAGAGTACTGCCCTCCGAAGGCAGGGGTTGTTGGTTCGATCCCAACCGGGCGCGCCAAACACTAGCCATGCAAGTCCCTGAATTGCATGGCTTTTTTCATCCAACCGCCAATCAACGACCGGAACGGCGAAAGCGAAGTGGGCCAAAAGTGGGCCAAACCACTAGGTATCTCCCGGGTCGACGTCGGACCGCGCGATCTCGAGACACAAAGCTCGTCGACGCAAGATGCCGCACTGCTTGGCGATGTAAATCGCCCCGGGTATCGCGGAGGCCCGCCGGGTTAAGTCGACGGTCGCGGCCTGATCAGCGCGTTGTCGACGGTACCTTAGGGACGTCGTGGGGCAATGAGATGCATGCCGCAAAGGAGAAGGCAACGAGGTGAGCAACGCGCCCCGTCGAAAGCTCCGTGCAACGGAGAAGCGAAGGCGGCGCGCCTCCCAGAAGGACGCGCCGCGCGACGCCGTCACGGGCAGTCGCAAGCCTCGCGAGCCGAGGCGCCTCGGGCGTCGCCGAGCTTCTGTCGCGCAGTGCGGGCCTCCCCCCTAAGGAACCTGCGGTCAGGCTCGCCGTCAAGGGTAGTTCGACCCGGAAGTCGAAGAGGTGCCTGGACTTCGGGCATCGCCGGTATGGGCACGATGAAGATGAGGTAGCCAGCGATGCCGGGACCAGTGGTTGGTAGGTTGGATGGCGCAATGGCCGCGGGGAGCAACTCCAGCGCGGCGGGAAAGTCGGCTGCAAGGGCTAGCCGGTCGGCGGTGACTTGATTCGTACGCATAACAAATTCCATTGAAGTTGGCGAAACGCGTCGAAGGCGGGATGCCATTCGTTCGCGGATAGACCGAAAAAACGATTCATGAACTTGGATGCCAGCCAAAGGCCGGCCTGTCGATGTCCGGGAAGTCGTGCTCCGAAGGAGACCGCACTTCGCGGCGGCCGCTGTGCCAGTCCTTGAGGACCGACGGGGCCAGTTCGATGCTTGCCCGAAGGCAAGCTTGTCACGTACGCGAAGGTGTTCGCCGAAGGCAAAACTCAACTTCGCGGTGGCCTCTGTGCCGATCCTCCAGGATCGACTGGACCAGTTCGATGCCTGCCCGGAGGCCGGCCTGTACACATCCGCGAGGGTGTTCGCCGAAGGCAGAACTCAACTTCGCGGTGGCCTCTGTGTCGCGCACTGAAGCGCAACGGGACCAGATCGTTGCCCGGTTGGCAGTGTGTTTGGGGAGCCAAACTGCTGCGCTGCGGGACCCTCTTTGCACTGGTGGGAGCCAGGAGACGAGGTTAGCTGGTGCTCTCGCTCATGGGCGAAAACACGTCGGCTCGCATGCGAGCCTTACCGAGGGGTGCTTCAAGAATATCTTGCTGTCAGGTGGTATCCAAGAATCCGGCGAAGCCCAATACTAGACCTCCACGTCGTCAATGCGTAAGCCTCTTCACTTGTTTGAGGGGGCGAGGTTTCCCCGGCCTGCGCCGGCCTACCCGTTCAGTTGATGCGTCATGCCCTCGCGCGGCGCGGATGCCCATACCTACCCCATTAGAGGCACTATTCGCACCTCGTACGAGAGACGGCCCCACCCCTGACTTGGCACACGTTCAACCCACAACGGAGATGCCATGAAGGTGAACAGACCCCACATTCCCAGCGCCAGCGGTGCGCTGTCGCTCGCCCTCGGCCTGGGGCTGCAAGGCCTGCTCATGCCTAGCATCATCGAGGCGGCGCCCGCCGGCGCCCCGCCCAGCGTCGTCTCGTTCACTGCGCCTGGGCAGACGGCTCGAGCTGGAACGCCATGGCTGTTGGCGCCGACTGAAATTTGACCCACCCGTGAGGGCTCTGCCGACCGAAATTTGACCCAGGTGTTCAACCTACCCTGCCCGAGATATCCACAGCTGGGCGGGGGTTTGAGGAGTGATCACCATGGTGATGATTGGCAA
>DASWWC010000243.1:0-1508 GCA_036401055.1 Roseateles sp. | reverse complement strand
GCGGAAAGCCCGCTGCCGCTGCACTACCCGCAGTTCGACAAGATCAAGGACAGCGATTTCGCGCCTGCCTTCGATGCCGGCATGGCCGAGCAGCTGAAGGAGATGGACGCCATCGCCAACAACCCGGCCGCCCCGACCTTCGAGAACACCATCATCGCGATGGAGAAGAGCGGCCAGGTACTGGACCGCGCCACCACCGTGTTCTTCAACCTGGTGGGCACCGATACCAACGACGCACGCAACAAGCTGCGCGCCGACTACTCGGCCAGGTTCGCCGCCCACGGCGACGCGATCAGCCTGAATCCGAAGCTGTTCGCGCGCATCAAGGCGCTGTTCGACAAGCGCAATGACCTGGGCCTGGACGCGGAAGGCGTACGCCTGATCGAGCGTTACCACACCAGCTTCGTGCGCTCCGGCGCCAATCTCAACGACGCCGACAAGGCGACGCTGAAGAAGATGAACGGCGAACTGGCCTCACTGGCCACCACCTTCAGCGACAACGTGTTGAAGGACGTGAATGCCTCCGCCGTCGTCGTCGACGACGTGAAGCAGCTCGACGGCCTGACCGAAGCGCAGATCGCCACTGCTGCCGAAGTCGCCAAGAAGCGCGGACTGGAAGGCAAGTACGTGCTGACCCTGCTGAACACCACCGGCCAGCCGCCGGAGTCGCAGCTGACCAACCGCGCTCTGCGCCAGCGCCTGCACGAGGCCTCGGTCGCGCGTGGCAGCCACGGTGGCGAGTTCGACACCACCGCGCTGGTCTCGCGCATCATGAAGCTGCGCGCCGACCGCGCGAAGCTGCTGGGCTATCCCAACCATGCCGCGTACGGCCTGGAAGACCAGACCGCGCGCACGCCGGAAGCCGTCAACGCGATGCTGGGCAAGCTGGCACCGGCCGCGGTGGCCAACGCCAAGCGCGAAGCCGCCGACCTGCAGGCGATGATCGACCAGGAACAGAAGGCCAAGGGCCAGCCGACCTTCGCGCTCGAGCCGTGGGACTGGGCGTTCTACTCCGAGAAGGTCCGTGCCGCGAAGTACAACTTCGACGAATCGCAGCTCAAGCCGTACTTCGAGATGAAGAACGTGTTGGAGAACGGCGTGTTCTTCGCCGCGAACCAGCTGTACGGCCTGACGTTCAAGGAACGCACCGACCTGCCGAAGTACCACGCCGACACGTGGACCTACGATGTGTTCAACGCCGACGGTTCGCAGCTGGCGATCTTCATCTTCGACCCGTATGCGCGCGATTCCAAGCGCGGTGGTGCATGGATGAACTCGTACGTGTCGCAGTCGGGACTGACCGGCGACAAGCCGGTGGTCGCCAACCACCTGAACGTGCCCAAGCCGCCGGCCGGCGAACCCACGCTGATGACGTGGGACGAAGTGACCACCACGTTCCACGAGTTCGGCCACGCGCTGCACGGCATGTTCTCCGACGTGAAGTACCCGTACTTCAGCGGCACCAGCGTGCCGCGCGATTTCGTCGAGTACCCGTCGCAGGTCAACGA